>JBIIBL010000009.1:0-38979 GCA_044239425.1 Crocinitomicaceae bacterium
AAAGACAGCGGCTCACTTATACTGCCGCCTACACCGATCGTAATTTTGGTGCCAATGGATTTTACACCAATAAGTTTCCAGATCAGTGGGAGCGCACTACTATGTCCATGGCCGGTGCCAAGCACAACTTTCATTGGTATTCTAAAAAAGAAGGAAGTTCTACATGGTATCAATTTCGCCAACAAGCTATGCTGCGCAGCCATGCCGATGAATTTCGCTTGAAGCGCAATGAACCAGCGTTTTATACCAATACCCACATATCAAATGTGCTGAGTTATGAGGCCCAATTATCGGTGAATGTGAATAGACAACAAATTCTTTTTGGTTTGGAACAACGATTTGAGCAACTCAATAGCAGTAATTTAGGCTTGCGCGAGCGGCAATATCAGAGTGCTTTTGTGCAAGCTCATGGCTCGCTGGGTACTTTGAACTATGCCGCTGGGCTCTTGGTGTTTGCTTACGACTGGGAAAATCCGCAACTCATGCCAAGTATTCAACTCGGGCGTGCGCTTTCTTATCATCATTTTGTTTTTGCCAACTACAGCCGTGGCAACCGCGTTCCTACCTGGACCGAAATGTATTATACTGATCCCTCCAATGTGGGAAATCCAAATTTACAGCCTGAATTTTCGAATGCAGCAGAACTCGGTTATCGTTACAACCCCAATCAGTACAACCCCAAAGGGTATTTTTGGAAAGTCGATGCGGCGCTCTTTTATCGCCAGCACACCAACATGATTGACTGGGTTCGAGAATCATCTTCGGTTTCGCCCAATCCGAATCCTTGGATGCCGGTCAATATTGCCAATGTGGCTTTTACAGGTATGGAAACGAGTCTGCAATTTAACGTCAAGAAAAGTGGAACCTGGGGCCCGAATAAATTCAATTTGAATTACACCTACATCATGGCCAAGCACAATTTCACAAGTGAGCAAGAATCGCGCTATGCCATTACCAGTATGCGTCACCAACTCAATGGGCAGGCGTTGTTTGCCCTCAGTGAAAAAGTACAATTGAACCTCACTTACCGTTTGGTGCAGCGCATTGAACAAGAATTGTATCAGGTGATAGATGCCAAGGTTTTGATACCGATCAATAGACATTGGACTGTTTTTGCCGAAGGAAATAACCTCACCAATACACAGTACGTTGAGGCAGGTTTTGTGCAAATGCCGGGGCGGTGGTTCAAGCTTGGGCTTAATTTTGGCCACAGAGCAAGTGACAACCCAAGACCTTAGCTCTTTTTTAGTAACCTACTTTTTGACGGGTACGTTGCAGTACTTCTTGCGCCACAGCTTTTGCTTTTTTGGCGCCAATTTCGAGTGCGGCTTCTATTTCTGCGGTATTGGCCATCAAATGATCAAAACGTGAGCGGGACTCACTGAACTTCTCTAAAATGAGTTCAAAAAGCGCTTGCTTGGCGTGTCCGTAGCCGTAGTTGCCTGCTAAGTAGTTTTCGCGCATAGTGACAATTTGCGTTTGGTCGGCTAACAATTGATACAGTGCAAAAGTATGGCAGGTGTCTGGGTTTTTAGGTTCTTCTAGTGGCGTGCTGTCCGATACAATTGACATGATTTGCTTGCGCAATTGTTTCTCAGGTAAAAAGATATCGATGAAGTTATTGCGCGATTTACTCATTTTTTCGCCGTCGGTGCCCGGAATGAGCATGGTGTCGGGCTGAATTTGTTCTTCTGGCAACACAAATGTTTCGCCGTAAGTCAGGTTGAAGCGGTTGGCTACATCGCGTGCCATTTCAATGTGTTGTTTTTGATCCTTTCCTACAGGTACAATTTCGGCGTCGTACAATAAAATGTCGGCAGCCATCAGAATAGGGTAGTTGAACAAACCTCCATTGACGTCGTCTAAACGATCTGCTTTGTCTTTGAAAGAATGTGCAAGTGTCAGTCTTTGATAAGGATACTGGCAAAGCAAATACCACGTGAGTTCTGTTACCTCAGGGACATCAGATTGGCGGTAAAAAACGGTTTGTTCTGGGTTCAGGCCAAATGCCAACCATGCAGCTGCTGTGGCATAGGTGTTGTTTCGTAATGTAGCACCGTCTTTGATTTGGGTCAGGGAATGCATGTCTGCAATGAATAAGAAAGATTCGTTGGCAGGGTTTTGAGCCAAGTGAATGGCAGGGAGTATGGCGCCTAGAATATTGCCTAAATGAGGGGTTCCTGTACTTTGTATTCCTGTTAAAATGCGTGACATTGCGATAATTTTGTTCAAAATTAGTCATTTTGAAGCGTTTTTGAGTGGCTGTTGCTCTCTTGTAATTGCTAACTTTGAAGCATGCAGAAAATCTTTGGTGTGTTCGGTCTCATTTGGAAGCTATACATAGCCGTTGTATTTTTTGTTTTCGCGCTGTTGTTTTATCCGCTCTTTTGGATGCTACAACTTAAGTCTACGTGGCGCAAACACGGCTTTCAGATTTTTATACTCTGGAGTTGGTTATTGCGTGTTTTTTGCCTCTATCCCGTGCGCATCAAGCTCAATTCGCCTTTACCGAAAGCGCCGTTCATCATCGTTTCCAACCATACGTCCTACCTCGATATCTTTCTCTTGCCCTCCATTTTGCCGCAGCATCCTTTTGCATTTTTAGGCAAGGCCGAAATCCTCAAATACCCAATTGTGCGTACCTACTTCAAAGCGCTCAATATTCCGGTGTATCGCAAAAACAAATCAAAAGCTGGGCAAGCACTGGTTCAGGCCAAAAAAGCCATGGAAGACGGCTGGTCTATCGTTATTTTTCCGGAAGGCACCATCCCAGAAGAGCAGATCCCACAAATGATTCCCTTTAAAAACGGCGCATTTCGCTTGGCCAAAAACCTTAATGTCCCTGTTTTGCCGCTCACATTTACCCAAAATTTTCATTTGTTCTCTGACCCTACTCAACTATTGGGTCCTGCGCACCCTGGGGTAGTGGAGGTACATATTCATCCTTTCATCTCCGTCGAAGAAGTTGCTGCCTCGAGCATAGAAGAAATCAGCGATAAGTGTTTTGATTTAATTGAAGCGCCCATTCGCGCAGCGCATCCAGAACTGTTTAAAAAATTGTAATTTTGTCTTATGGAAGTCAATGAAGCCCTTATCGATCACATCGCACACCTCTCCAAATTGTCATTTGTTGGTGCTCAAAAAGATGCCATTCGCCAAGACATGCAACGCATGATCGCTTTTGTAGATAAACTTTCTGAACTCGACACCACAGGTGTAGAACCCCTCATTTTTATGTCCGAAGAGGTCAACCGACTGCGCAACGACGACGTCGAGCAAAGCATTAGCCATGACGACGCCTTGCGCAATGCCCCTAAAAAAGATTCAGATTATTTCAGAATACCTAAAGTTCTAGACAAATAAATTGAAGGTCAGCGGTTTTACATTCATTCGAAACGCCGTCTTACTAGATTACCCGATAGTTGCGGCCATCCAATCCATTTTACCTCTATGCGAAGAAGTCGTGGTGGCAGTAGGCAATTCTACCGACGACACACTCGGACTGATCCAAAATATCGATCCCAAAGTACGTATCATCCAAACCACCTGGGACGACACCCTCCGTGAAAACGGTCGCGTGCTTGCCATCGAGACAGACAAAGCGCTGGCAGCAATCAATCCTGAGGCAGACTGGGCCATTTACATCCAAGGTGATGAAGTCATGCACGAAGCGGACCATCCGAATATTTTAAAAGCAATGACTCGTTTTCAGCACGATCAAGAAGTAGATGGTTTGTTGTTTGAGTACCTCCATTTTTATGGCTCTTACGATTACATAGGTGTGTCTAACAATTGGTACAAAAAAGAAATTAGAGTGGTGAAGCCAGGTAGAGGCATCTTTTCTTTTCGCGATGCGCAAGGTTTTCGCAAAACTCCTGATTATAAACTCAAGGTAGCGCCTACCAACGCACGCGTTTTTCATTACGGTTGGGTCAAGGACCCGCAAGCCATGCAGCGCAAACAAGAAAGTTTTCATAAGCTTTGGCACGACGACGCTTGGCTCGTGAAAAACGTCAAGGTGGCTGATGCTTTTGATTACGAAGACCACATCCATGAGCTCGCCCGTTTCGAAGGTACACACCCGCAGTGGATTGCACCGAGAATTGCTGCGCGCAACTGGACTTTTCAGATGGATATCACAAGGCGCAAAAGAACACTCAAAAATAGAGTCAAGAATTGGCTCAAACTGATTGGCATTGATACCAATTATGCCAATTACACGCTCATTAGGTAGCGAACACCAAAAAAACACCTTTTCAACAAAAGGATTTATTCAGCCAGTTTAAATTTACAATACTTAATGACGTGCCCGCGCTTCCTGAAGAACTCTTCGTAGTAGGTTTTGATATGGAAAATTTCTCGGGTTTGCGGATCTAAATCGTCAGGCATATTGGCATAGAGGTCGGGGTAACACTCTAGCATTTGATGGCCGTGTTCTTCGATTTGCTCGAGGGTGTATTCGAAGAGGACATCGGAGTCGGTTTTCATGTGAATGATGCCACCTGGCTTTAAAATCTTTTTGTAGCGCGCCGTAAAAATGGGCGACGAAAGCCTCTTTCTAGCTTTTTGGGGTTGTGGGTCTGAAAAAGTAAGCCAGATTTCATCTATTTCGCCTTCTTCGAAATAATCTAAGATAAAATCGATACGGGTGCGCAAAAAGGCAACGTTGTTGAGGTTGGTTTCGAGTGCTTCTTTGGCACCGATATAGATGCGGTTACCTTTGAGGTCTACGCCAATGAAGTTTTGCTCGGGGAATTGGCGTCCCATGCCCACGGCGTATTCACCTTTGCCACAACCGAGTTCTAGAATGATCGGGTTGTTGTTGCCAAAAACGGAGCTTCTCCAATTTCCTTTGGTTGCAAATGGTTCTCCCATGACGGGCTCCAATACATTTGCGAATGTCTTGATCGCTGCAAAGCGTTTTAACTTATCTTTTCCCACGCGGCAAAGTTAAGAGATTCCTTGTAATTTTGCGCCATGCATTTCGTTGAACCCTTTTACAATTGGCGCGGATACTACATCGCCGATGAAGACCCCAGCTCACCTTTTTACGGTCGCGAATACAGCGAATTTGCATTTAGCAATACCGTTTACAACTTTTATATTCATCCGCAATGGGATGAATTCGGTTCGCCAACACTCTTTTTAAAGATACTTTTTGTCGATTATGACGAGCAATACGCCATCATTGAGCTCATTGGTGAATGGAACGACGCCATTGAAAACGACATCATGCTCTTCAAGCGCGATGTTATTGACCTCCTCATCGATGCAGGGATTACGGCGTTTATTCTGATCGGTGAAAACGTGCTCAATTTTCATCATTCAGACGACTGCTATTACGAAGAATGGTTCGACGACGTCGAGGATGGCTGGATTGCCATGATCAATTTCCACGACCACGTCATCCGCGAATTTGAACAAGTAGGCATCGACCACTATTTTGTAATGGGCGGCGAACTCGAAGAAATCGAATGGCGCACGTATCAACCCCAACATTTTTATCAGAAGGTGGCTGGGTTGGTGCAGAAAAGAATTGGCTAGTACTGACTAAAAACCTTATTGAGCTTGCGCAACATGCCGAAAAGCAAAAGTGCAGCCAAACCTAATAAGACGAAGTTCAAATAGAAAAAGTTGGCTTTTTGTTCATAGCCATCCCACATTGAGCTAAGTACACCGGAAAGTTTATTGCCAATGGAAGTCGCTAAAAACCAACCGCCCATCATTAAAGAGGTGAGGCGCGCTGGGCTCAATTTAGATACCAAAGACAAACCCATTGGGCTCAGGAAGAGTTCGCCAATCGTAATTACAGCGTACGAACTAATGAACCACCAAGCCGAAGATTTATCAGCACCATTATTGGATGCATAAACCGCGCCTACCATGACCAAGCAGGAAAGCGCAGAAATCAGGAGGCCAAAAGCAATTTTTGTAGGTGTAGAGGGCTCCTTTCCTTTTCGGTTTAAGAATGCAAAAAAGGCCACTACAAGTGGTGTGAGCGCAATGACCCAAAACGGATTCACGCTCTGAAATAAATTAGTGTTGAAAACGCGGATAGTTGCGCCTTCTTTTGGTAATTCTTTTGCCGCTTGATTGTTAAAGTAAGCAGGATAAGCCACTACTTTTTTGTCTTTCTCAATGACTCGAAATTGCTTGTCTATAAAAGGAACGCTGTCTTTTGCATAAGTGATTTCTTCGGAAAGCTTGAGGCTAGATGTGAGCGGTTGAACCACTGCAGGAACCTCGCGGTCGGTGTAGTTCATGGCCCAGGTATTCATGGTAGAACCATTCTGCTTGAAAATGGCCCAAAAGGCAATGACCACCGCAAAAATAGAGAGCATGGCTCCAATTTGTGGCTTTTCAGCAGCTGGTGATTTGCGGTAGAGGTGAATGTAAAAGAAAACGACAGGAATACAGCCAAAAAGAAAGGCGTCAGTAGATTTAGAACCAACTAAAGGTGTTTCAAAAGTCAGGGGAATGAGTCCGAAAATAACGGCGGGCAAAAGAATGGTGCCTAAGATTTTAAGCAAAGGCATGTCGGTCTCGCCAATCGGTTTGATTTGATCTGCGTGTTTGTAGTGCTTGGTGCCGATGATAAAAACCAACACGCCTATGAACATACCGACTCCTGCCGCCCAAAAAGCGGCATACCAACCGTACATGTTATAAAGGGCAGCCCCAAAGAAATTACAGACAAACGCACCGATATTGATCCCCATATAGAAGATGTTGTAGCCAGCATCTTTGCGTGCTTTATAAGCATCTTCATTATATACGTTACCAAGAAGGGTAGAGATGTTGGGCTTGAAAAAACCGTTTCCCAAAATGATCAGTGTCATCGAGAGATAAAGGAAATTCAGGTCTTTAATGGACATCAGGATGTAACCCAAGCCCATTAAAATACCACCAATAATGATTGATTTACGGTAACCCAATACGCGGTCAGCTAACAAGCCACCGATAAAAGGTGTCAAAAAGACGAGCGCAATGAATGTACCGTAGAGGTCGCTCGCTTGTGCTTCATTGAGGCCAAACCCACGTTCTGTGTCTTTGAGATACAGCGTGAATATGCCAATCATGAGGTAATAACCGAAACGCTCCCACATTTCTGATAAAAAAAGAAAGGGGAGCGCTTTTGGATGTTTTGAACCAAACATAGGTCTATTTTAAAAGTTTAACGGATGCCGTGCATCATAGAAAGTAATTTCTTTTGGAGCAAGAAGAGAATGATCGCTGCGATTCCGCCCATGAAAACAAAAACCATAAAGAAGCTATACAAGGAGTTTACCTTAAAGCCAAAAAACGATTTTTCTTGGACTTTGGAATCGGTTGTAATTGTTTCAAAAGCTGTATCTCTGGCAGCTTTTTTCTTGATATTACTGAATGCAACCGAAGAGATAGCGACATAATCTTGTTCACCGAAAGTTTTTGGTTCGGCAAGTAACTCATCTGAACCTTCTTTGCGCTCGAGAAGCTTTACATTTTGTTGCGCTTCTTCAGCAATGACAGCACTAACGCTAACGTATTTCTCTGGATATAATTTGGAAAGCATACCAGCAAAATCGTTAGCCATGGCATTACTCATGAACCAAATACCCATCAATAATGAACCTAAACGCAAAGGAGCTAAACGTGCTACCATTGATAAGCCAATTGGCGAAAGACAAAGTTCACCTAAAGTGTGTACCATATACATGCTGAGTAGCCAAAACATGCTCGTTTTTGATGAGCCTTCAACACCAGAAACACCTACCGCAATAATGAAATATCCGATTGCTAAAAGAAACAAACCAATGGCCTGCTTTACAGGTGAAGCAGGTTCCATGTTGCGTTTACCTAGGTAACCCCAAAGAACCGCAAAAAGTGGTGCAAAGATGATAATGGCTAAAGGGTTGACCGATTGGAAATACGAAGCAGGCATTTCCCAGCCAAAAATAGTGCGGTCTGTTTGTTGGTCGGCAAATAATGTGAGTGAGGCTCCTGCTTGTTCGAAAGCTGACCAGAAAAAGATCACGAAAAAAGCAATGATGTAAATAACAATAATACGCGAGCGTTCAATTTTTGAAAGCGAAGGATCCGTGATTACAAAACCGGAAGCTGCAATGGAGGTTGCAAAAATGAGCGTAGAAACAAAGTTAAAGCCCACAAGTTGCATGAAAACATACCATAAAGCGCCGTAAATAGCTAACCATAATGCAATACGTTGAATAGGGTTTGCAGCTGCATTGGAAGAAGCTTCTTTATCTTCTTCGATTGGTTTTTCGTATGGTTTTGGTTTGCCACCTACAACTTCGCCGTCGGCAGATACAATATATTTGTTTTTGAGTAATTCAAAAACAGCAACACCGATAAGCATTCCTACACCTGCAGCGAGAAAGCCCCAACGGTAGTCTACTTTTTCGGCGAGCGTGCCACATACCAATGGAGAGAAAAATGCACCGAGGTTGATCCCCATGTAGAAAATGGAGAAGGCACCATCTACGCGTTTGTCGCCAGGAGCATATAATTGGTTAACCATTGTCGAAATATTTGGTTTAAAGAAACCATTGCCAATGATCAAACACAAGAGTCCGATGTAAAATGCGATAGACGCAATTGGCGTACCAATTGAACTTGCGGAAAAGAAGAGCATGAACTGCCCTATAGCCATGATGATACCACCAACAAAAATAGATTTACGGTTACCCCAATAACGATCAGAAATGTAACCACCAATGAGTGGTGTTAGGTAGACCAAACCTGTATAGTTTCCATAAAGGCCTGAGGCAAATTCAGAATCAAATAGAAGTGCTTTGGTCATAAAAAGCATGAGAATAGCACGCATGCCGTAGTAGCTGAATCGTTCCCACATCTCTGTTACAAAGAGTAGATAGAGCCCTTTTGGGTGTCCTGTTTGAATAGTTTGTTCCATGTTTAGTTCACTTTAATTTGCCCGAATATAGTAATTTTGGCGCGAAATCATAAGAAAATGACAAACTGGTTAGAACGCACCGAACTTTTGTTAAGCGCGCAAAGCATGCAGCAACTTAAAGCTGCACACGTATTGATTGTTGGCCTTGGAGGTATAGGTTCCTATGCAGCAGAGTTTATTGCGAGGGCAGGAGTGGGGCGCATGACCATTATCGATGGCGATGCTTTTGATGCTTCCAATAAAAACCGACAACTGACAGCGCTTGACAGCTCTTTAGGAAAAAATAAAGCGGTGGTTTTAGCCGAAAGAATCAAAGAAATCAATCCGGAATGCCAGCTCACAGTTATTGAAGAATTTGTATTACCAGAGCGCGTTTGGGAAATCCTTCAAGACGACCGACCTAGCTATGTCATGGATTGTATAGACTCCGTTACGCCAAAGCTCGAGTGGATTTTAGCCTGCAAACGCTTGAAGGTTAAAATTATTTCGCATATGGGGGCAGGAGGCAAAACCGATCCTGCGCAAGTGCGCGTCGCCAACATGGAGCAGCTTGCTGGTTGCAAACTTGGTGCGCATATCAAAAAGCGCATGAAGCGCAAAAATGCATCGTATCGAGGTGTAAAGGTGGTTTTTTCGACAGAAGTTCAGCAGCCACATTCTTTAAAGATGACAGATGGCACGCGCTACAAGAAGAGTTTTTATGGCACGGTAAGTTATATGCCAGCACTTTTTGGTCTCATGGGCGCAGCGGAGGTTTTGCGTTATTTAACGAAAGTTCAATCATAAATTAGTTTTATTTCTTGCATTTATGTAACTTTTGGCTCTAAACAAGCCAAACTATGAAAAAAAGTATTTTACTATTTGCGGGTATCATCAGTGCCCAACTGGCTTCGGCCCAAATTTTTTCTGATAATTTTGACACTTATGCGCTCGGATCTTTTATTGGTCCGCAATCGAATACCTGGACTACTTGGTCTGGTGCGCAAGGTGGTGCCGAAGATGTTGCTACGACCAACAATCAAGCAGCGAGTGCGCCACATTCGGTATACTTCGCTTCAACATCGGCCAACGGAGGTCCGCAAGATGTCGTGCTCAATTTCGGACAATTATACAACTCAGGTATTTTTACTTTGAGTTCAGATTTCTATGTGAATAGCGGCAAAGGCGCTTATTACAATATCCAAGGTGCTACTACAATCGGTAATTTATGGGCGCTCAACGTGCACATGGATGCAGGTGAATTAGCCATTGACGACGGAAATACACCCAATCTTTGCCTTACTACTTATCCACAAGCAACTTGGTTCAACTTAAAAATTGAAGCCAACCTCACCCTTCATGTTTGGAAAGCTTATGTCAATAACGTTTTGGTTGGCACATGGGTCAATGGCGTTAATACCGTAGCTTCTGCGGATTATTTCCCTTTACAAAATAATCAGTTCTTTATGGACAACGTTAGTTTTGACCACCAAACCTATACTTTACCTGCACTCAATGCAATGGTAGCTTCTTTAGATATGGGCGGAAACATCGCAGGTCAAACTGTAAGTCCAAGTGTTTCAATTTTGAATGCAGGTCAAAACGCACTTACTTCATTTAACGTGAATTTAGCCTACAACGGTCAAAATTATACACAAAACATCACAGGTGTGAATGTGGCAAGCATTGCAAGTTATACCGTAACCATTCCAGCATTTAATTTGGTTCCAGGGGTAAACAACGCAGTGGTCACCATTTCGAACATTAATGGTGGTAACGACGACAACGCTGCAGATAACGCACTTACCCAAGAAGTCAACCCAGTTGTTCCGGCTGCAGGTAAAATTGTAGTAGGTGAAGAAGCAACTGGTACTTGGTGCCAATGGTGTCCGCGTGGCGCTGTCTTTATGGATATGTTTGCGGCTGAATACGATGGTTTTTGGGCTGGTATAGCTGTTCACAACGGTGACCCTATGGTTGTTGCCGATTACGATGCAGGCATTGGTACACTTATCGGCGGTTACCCAAGTGCGCTTGTCGATCGTTTGGGCGATGTAGACCCTTCTCAAATGAGTTCAGATTTCTTTACACGTTTACAAACTGCACCAAAAGGAGTGTTAACAAATGGCGCCACTTGGGATCCAACAACACGCGTGCTCAATATTTCAGTAAGTACTGAAATGATGCAAGCAACAAACGGTTCTTATAAAGTAGCTTGTGTACTCACCGAAGATGGCGTTACAGGTACAGGTTCTGGTTACAACCAATCAAACGCTTACGCGGGTGGTAACAATGGCGTTATGGGAGGCTATGAAAGTTTGCCAAGCCCTGTGCCAGCTGCACAAATGGTTTACGACCACGTGGCGCGTGCTATTGCACCAAGCTTTGCTGGCCAAACGGGCGTTATTGCCGCAACTACAACTGTTGGCGACAACTACACAGCTAACTTCAGCTTTACGCTTCCTGCTACCTGGGACGAAACCCAAATGCATATTGTCGGAATGCTCATCGATCCACAAGGACAAATCGATAACGCTGGTTACACAACCATCAATGAAGCCGTTCAAAATGGTTATGTAGGTGTTGAGGAACTCATTGGCGCTATCAACTTAGAACAAATGCTTACAGTTGCTCCAAACCCTGCCACTGATTTTGCGAACATCACGCTTCATATTCCTACAGCTGCACCAGTTAGTGTGCGCGTACTCGATGCTAAGGGTGGTATTTTACAAGCACGTCAGTTTGGTAGTCTTCAGGGTGATTTCGAGATTGGTCTGAACACCAGTAACTACGCACCAGGTTTATATATTGTAGAAATGCAAATGAATGGCCAACGCACACAAAAGAAATTGGTGATCAGATAAGCTGAACACCTTTCAAGTCATAAATGAAAAGAGCCGCAATTGCGGCTCTTTTTTATTTTTTAGAAATAACTTTTATTGTTTCCTTGACCTTTTGGGCTTTCGATCGAACGTCGTCCATATGGACTCCGCTGATGGTGACATGCCCCATTTTGCGGAAAGGTTTGGTGTGTGTTTTACCATATAAATGTGGATGCACTCCGGATAATTTCAAGATTTCTTCTAGGCCTTCGTAGTAAACAGCTCCTTCGTGGCCTTTTTCGCCCACAAGGTTGAGCATGGCACCTGCGCTGTGTAGTTGGGTATCGGCTAATGGAAGGTTCAAAATGGCACGCAGGTGTTGTTCGAATTGTGAACAACGTGCAATTTCAATAGTATGGTGGCCGCTGTTGTGGGGTCTTGGTGCCATTTCATTGACCAATAAGTCGCCGTCGGTCGTTAAGAAGAGTTCGACAGCTAATAGACCTATCATATCTAGTTTTTCTATGATGTCAATGGCAATAGCTTGGGCTTTCGCTTCAATTTCGGCTGAAACCGAAGCTGGAGAAAACAAAAACTCCACCAAGTTGGCTTCTGGATTGAATTCGCATTCAACCAACGGAAAGCATTTGGTTTGGCCAGCTTCATTGCGAGCCACAATGACGGATAATTCTTTGGTGAAAGGGATACAGGTTTCGAAAATAGAAGGTTCATTAAAGCTTGTCTTCAATTGACTCGCTTCTTGAATGATGTTGACGCCTTTGCCGTCGTAACCACCTGTTCGGAGTTTGTGTACGACTGGAAAGCCAAAGGGATTTTCTAAAGGCAAAGAGGCCTCACAAAAAACAAAAGGTGCAGTGGGGATACCGTTATCTAGGTAAAATTGTTTTTGGGTGCCTTTGTCTCGAATGAGTTCTAATATATGTGGCTGCGGAAATACTTTGACACCTTGTTTTTCAAGGGCACGCAGTGCATCGGTATTGACATTTTCGATTTCTACGGTGAGCAGGTCTTTGTTTTGACCAAAGGCTAGCACGGTATTGTAGTCCGTAAGTGAACCTACTTGAAAGCTGTAAGCGATTTGCGAGCACGGTGCTGCGGGGTCGGGGTCGAGCATGTGCAATTGAATGTCAAAACTATTGGCTGCTTGCAGGAGCATTCGCCCCAATTGACCACCGCCAAGCACGCCGATTTGTAGTTCCCTACCGTACCATGTTTTTGTCATGCAGCAAAGATACGTTTAAAATTGTACCTTTGTATGACGATGCGTACAGTGGTTCACATACACGACCTTTCTTTCGCGCCCTTCATTTCGGAAACGACAATACAAACGCGCCTTAAAGAATTAGCTAGCCAGTTAGACACTGACTACGCTGGCAAAGATCCTATTTTTTTAGCGGTCCTAAACGGCGCATTTATGTTTGCCTCCGATTTATTCAAACACTTGAATTGCCAGCCAGAGCTCACTTTTGTGAAAGTAAGTTCTTATGTCGGCAAACAATCTAGCGGAAGGGTAGACGAACTCATTGGCTTGCAAACCGTGCTCAAAGGCCGCCACGTCATCGTCATCGAAGATATCCTCGACACAGGTGTCACCATGGACAAAATTTTTACTTTGCTTCATGCTGAACAACCTGCATCGCTTGCTATCTGTGCACTTTTACTTAAACCAATTTCATATAAAGGAAAACACCAACCCAAATATATTGGCTTTGAAATTGAAGATCGCTTTGTGGTCGGCTACGGCCTAGACTATAAAGAACGCGGTCGCGAACTACCAGCTGTTTATCAATTAATCAATTAGTTATGTTAAATATTGTACTTTTTGGCCCTCCAGGAGCAGGTAAAGGAACCCAATCCGAAAGACTCATCGAAAAATATGGTCTCGTACATTTGTCTACCGGCGATGTCTTTCGCGCCAATATCAAAGGCGAAACAGACCTCGGCAAATTAGCCAAGAGCTACATGGATGCAGGGCAGTTAGTACCCGATGAAGTCACGATCAATATGTTGCGCTCCGAGGTCGTGAAGCATTCAGCTCCGAAAGGATTCATCTTTGATGGTTTTCCGCGCACCAATGCACAAGCGCAGGCCTTAGATGAGTTTTTAGCGAGTCTTGAAACCGAAATTACCCTTATGCTTGCCCTTGAGGTCGAAGAAAACGAACTCAAAACACGCTTGCTCAAAAGAGCTGAGGTTTCTGGCCGTCCAGACGATGCAGACCCTGCAGTTATTGAAAAACGCATATCCGTTTATAACCAAGAAACCGCTCCGGTAAAAGCATTTTACCAAGCACAACATAAATTTATTGCCATCGATGGCATTGGTAGCATCGATGACATCACCCAAAGATTATTCTCTGCCATTGATACAAACTAATACATGGCTTCAGACAACTTTGTTGATTACGTAAAAATTCATTGTACCTCCGGAAACGGTGGCGGCGGTTCGACGCATTTCAGACGCGAAAAATACATTCCTAAGGGCGGGCCCGACGGAGGTGACGGCGGCCGTGGCGGTCACATTATTTTGCGTGGCAACAAACAACTCTGGACTCTATTGCACCTTAAGTTTAAAAAACACATCAAAGCAGGCCACGGTGCGCATGGCGCCGGGAACCTCAAAACGGGTTCGCAAGGCGACGACGTCTACATCGATGTGCCACTCGGCACACTTGCCAAAGACGGCGAAACCGGCGAGGTTTTGTTCGAAATCACAGAAGAGGGCGAAGAACGCATCATTCAACGCGGCGGACGCGGCGGAATGGGCAACAACAACTTTAAGTCTCCAACCAACCAAACGCCACGCTATGCGCAGCCAGGCGAAGAAGGACTTGAGGGCTGGAAGATACTCGAACTCAAAATCTTAGCCGATGTCGGTTTAGTCGGTTTCCCAAATGCCGGAAAAAGCACCTTGCTTTCTGTGCTATCAGCAGCCCAGCCCGAAATCGGTGACTACCCTTTTACTACTTTACGCCCGAACTTAGGTATCGTTTCTTACCGTGATTACCGCTCGTTCATTATGGCCGATATTCCTGGAATCATCGAAGGAGCCCATGCCGGTAAAGGTTTAGGATTGCGTTTCTTGCGCCACATCGAGCGCAACTCTATTTTGCTTTTCATGATTGCAGCAGACTCCGATGACATCCAAAAAGAGTACAACATTTTGCTCAATGAGCTCAAGCAATATAACCCTGAACTCTTGCACAAAGAACGCTTATTGGCCATCACGAAGTCAGATATGCTCGACGACGAACTCAAAGCAGCTATTTCCAAAGAATTGCCAACACTTCCGCATTTGTTCATTTCATCTGTAGCTCAGCAAGGCCTTATGGAACTCAAAGACCTGATCTGGAAGCACCTTAACCATGATTGAATTTCTGCAGCGCATTGATAACAGTTTGCTTTTGCGCATCAATCACTTCAATGCGCCATGGCTAGATCAATGCATGTGGGTACTTTCTTCTAAATGGATCAATTTTCCGCTGGCCTTTTGCATCGTTTTGTTGC
Organism: Crocinitomicaceae bacterium; assembly: GCA_044239425.1. Taxonomy (GTDB): domain Bacteria; phylum Bacteroidota; class Bacteroidia; order Flavobacteriales_D; family Crocinitomicaceae; genus UBA952. The sequence goes on from JBIIBL010000009.1 coordinate 15,240, forward strand.
TCAAAAGTCAGTTTTCTTGGAAAAAAACAAGTATCCTATTCTTGTTGGCACTAGTAGTTGTGTCCTTGACTGATGTTATTTCAACCCAACTCTTCAAAGACCTATTTGAACGTTTGCGCCCTTCGCACGATCCATCCATACGCAATTTCTTGCGTTTCTATATGATTGCCCCGGACAACCCGTATTTGGGTGGAAAATTTGGCTTTGTGTCGTCGCACGCTGCAAATTTGGCCGCCCTTTTTGCATTTATATTTCCTTACATGAAAAAGTATCGCTTTTCCATTTATATTCTTGGTTTTTATGTCTTTTTAGTGGCTTATAGTCGGGTTTATTTAGGTGTGCATTTTCCTTCAGATGTGCTTTGTGGTACATTGTTGGGTCTGGCAATAGGTTGGTTATTCAGAAGACATTTATTTGCTCAATTGATTCAAAAATGGGACTAAACAGTTTTTTTCTCGTGTTTTTGGGCGGTGGTATCGGCAGTGTATTGCGCTTTTTGCTTTCTAAAATCTTTCCTTTTCAAGCCAACGCATTCCCTTGGGCCACCTTGGTAAGTAATATCTTAGCAAGTTTACTCTTAGCTTTTGTAGTGTCGCAATTTAAAGACGTTCCTAAGTGGGTAACAATCTATCCTCTAATTGTTGTTGGAATTTGCGGAGGACTCTCCACCTTTAGTACCTTTTCTTACGAGAACTTTCAGCTTCTACAACAAGGGCAATTGGCCTTGTTTTGGTTCAATGTCTTGATTTCTTTTGGACTTGGCTTGCTTGCGTTTTGGTTCTTGGCGCGCCACTGAGGGCCGCACTAACGTTTCTATTATTTTTTGACCTTCGCTTTTTCCTTTTTGACTTTTGCGTATTTCCCAGAGAAATTTGCGTTCCTCTTTTCTGGAGTCTTTGGGGTCGATAATAGGATAAGGGTAGTCTTGTCCTAGTTTGAAGTTGTAGATGGACATATCCATTTCGGTCATTTTCCAGGGTTCATGAATAAATGACAACGGAAGCTCAGCAAGTTCAGGTACCCATTGCTTGATGAAATCTGCTTCTGCATCATGCTTGTAGCTATTTTGTATCGGATTGTAGACCCGTATGGTATTGACACCGGTAGTGCCCGCTTGCATTTGAAACTGTGGATAGTGAATACCGGGTTCAAAATCTAAAAATTGTTGAGCGAGGTGCGCCACGCCGTTTTTCCAATCTTGGATGAGGTGATGACACAAAAAAGAAACCACCAAGGCCCGCATGCGAAAATTGATCCAGCCAGTTTGCTGCACGCAGCGCATGTTGGCATCTACAAGCGGGAACCCTGTATTTCCAGTTTTCCAGGCTTCCAGAAATGCTTCATTTTTCGGATAATTTAAACCTTCGTATGCTTTGTTGATACAGGCTGTCGCATAAGTGCAGTCCGTTTCAAATTTTTGAATAAAATGACAATGCCAGTGTAGTCTTGTTAAAAAGGCCTCAAAGTTGAGCTTGTTTTTGGGGTCTTGATTCATGTATCCTGAGGTGGCCCTTACTACTTGCCGAACAGAAAGATTCCCCCAGGCGAGAAAAGGGGAGAGCCGACTACATGTTTTTCTGCTGAGTGAAGGTTTTGAGATCCCTCTTTGATACCCAAAGATGCGTTTGTGGAGAAAATCAGCTAAGTATTTCTCAGCGTACTTGGGCCCTGCTTTCTGAAATAAACGGCCGTAAGCTTGTATTTGCTTAGAAATACTTTCTGGAAGCTGTAAATGGTGATCCCATTCTACCGCTCTCCCTTCTTCAAAGGTGTTCTCAATGATAGGGCTGTTGACATATCCAAACCAAGCGCGGTCCCAATTTTTGCGGTTTTTGAGCCCGCGAATGATGCCATCGCGCTGAAATTCTTGCCATTTTGTTCCATTTTTCGCCAATAACTCCTTCACCAACTGATCTCGTTGAAAGGTGCGTGGCTGCCCCGATTCTTGATAACTCCAGACCTGACTTATGGTAAATTGTTCCAGAAGAGCCGTCCATACTTCTTGAGCCTCGCCGTAAAGAACCGTTATTTTTTGTTCGAAGGGCTCTAATAGTTGATTGATTTGTTCTATAGATTGCCATTGAAATTGCCAATGCCGCAGGCTGTTTTCAGGTGCGGCCCATTCTGTTGGTTCGAGTAGCCAAATATAAAGAAGCGGCAAACCACTGCGTTCAGCTGCGTCTAGCGGAGCGTGGTCTGAAATCCTTAGATCGCGTTTGAACCAGACAATCCCAATTTCAGGCTTCATGCTGAAGGTGTTTTTGAACTTTTTTCCAAAAATTGAAAAAAGAACCCGGTTGTTGCGGGTAATTGGCTAAAAGCCAAGATCTTTCGTCATTTTGAATGCCGTAAATGGCAGTGAGCGGGTGTTCCTTAGTATAGGCTGTGTTGAAATTAATTTGCGCTTTAAGCATTGTCCAAGTACCAACAATTATTTGCAAATCAGGGATGTTCAAATTAGCGAGTTCATTGATCCAATTGTAGACTTTTTCAGTGAAGGGGTAGTCTTTCCAATGGTCGAGATCCCAAAATAAAATGCGGTTGCCTTTTTGCTCCGTTCTCCAGATAGGGTCGAGATGATACGGCGTGTAAAGGAAAGTCGGTAAGTTGGAATCTATGTCAATTGTTTGAGTTGTTGTAGGTTTAAACGGATATTCCGCTTGGGTCCAGGTGCAGTCAATTTTGAGTTCGGGAAGTTGTTCATAAGATACATCCAATACAGATCCGAGTTGGGTACTACCATTGTATTTGTTGATGTTATCTTGGTTGGCATAATAAACCTTAGGTGCATTGGCCCCGCAGACCCATTGCCAACTCAAATGATTGCTTGCGGCGTCGGCATCGCAGAGTTGCGAAAATAGCCATTTGGCAGCTGTGCGCCAATGGCAACCATAATGATTGCACACAAGCGCTGCCAAATACATGCGCAAATGGTTATGCAAGTAACCTGTGTTTTGAAGTGTAAGCAAAGCATCATCAATGGCCTGAACACCGGTGTTGGCCAGCAGTATTTCTTGAGCTATTTGTTTGTCGTCTTTGATCCAAAATTGGGCTGCGCGCAATTCGTTTTGCGGGTTGTGGTGCTGCCAAATGCGCTGTGCGTGTTCTCTCCAACAGAGTTCCATAATGAATGCCTCCATTTGATACAGTTTGAAACCACGCTGCAGGAGTCGGTCATAAATATCCCGCACAGAGAGTATGCCGCGAGAGATATAGGGCGACAGATAACTCACACCGCCAGATGTATAGTTTCTGGTTTTGCCGTAATGTATCGGATCAAACTGATCTATTTGCGCATAGATTTCGTCTATACTGCGCAGCGGTATCATACGCGCAAACTTGATATTCCGCCGTCTACATGCAGGATTTGACCACTCACCCAAGAGGCGTTGTCGCTGAGCAGGAAGGCTGCCATTTGGGCGATGTCCGAGGCTTCACCTATTCGCTTGAGCGGATGCCTTGCCGCGTTGGCTTCGCGTTTGGCATCTGAATTGAGTAGGTTCTCAGCTAAGGGAGTATTGGTCAAGGATGGCGCAATGGCATTGACGCGAATTTTTGGAGCGAGTTCGGCTGCAAGTGCCCGCGTGAGTCCTTCAATAGCTCCTTTTGATGCAGAGACCAAGCTATGGAAAGGTAAGCCTTGTTGGACCGCCACCGTGGAGAAAAGAACGATAGCCGCTTGCTCGCTTTTTTTGAGTGCGGGCAGGGCTGTTTGGATGCTTTGAATGGCCCCCAGAACTTGAAGTTGGTAGTCGGTCTGAAAATCTGTAGGGCTGAAACGGTTGAAGGGTTTGAGGGCAATTGTGCCTGGACAGTAGACCAAACCATCGAGTACTTCTGGTAAGTCGAGTGGCGTTGGGGCGAGAACGTCTAATTGTTGCCAAGTGATGTTTTGGTGCTGCAGACTCGGAGTGGTGTTGGCGTAAGTAGCATATACTTCATGGCCTAGCTCCGCTAATTGTTGGGCAAGTGCAAGGCCGATTCCTTTTGAGGCGCCGATAATGGCAATTTTTTTGGTTTCCATAATTTTGTAACAAATTAGTGCTACCTTGGTTTAGAAATCACCAATAAATCACATGAATTTTTTCAAACAACATTTTGCCACTATGCTTATTGCAGCAGCAGTAATCATTACAGGCCTTATTTTAGGTAAATCTTATCTATCCAAAGGAAAACCAGACGACACCGTAGCCGTAATTGGTTTAGGTGAAGAATCCTTTGATTCCGATTTAATTGTATGGCGCGCCTCTTTCTCTCGCAAAAGTTATGAACTCAAAGATGCCTATGCGCAGCTGAATGCAGATATAAGAAAAGTAAAGTCTTACCTGAGGTCTAGAGGTATAACCGATGACGAAATGGTATTTGAAGCCGCTGACATCAGTAAAGATTGGTCCCGCAGCTACGACGACGAAGGAAATGTCATTCAGACCATTTTTGATGGGTATTCTTTGCGTCAAAGTCTGAAAGTCAGTTCGAAAAAAGTAAATATTGTTGAACAAACCTCGCGTCAGGTCTCTGAACTCATCGATGCAGGCATAGAACTCAATTCCGACGCACCTGAATATTACTATACCAAACTAGCGCAATTGAAACTCAAAATGATTGAAGCTGCCACCAAAGATGCTTTTGAGCGCGCAGGCAAAATTGCCGAAAATGGTGGTGGTAGTTTGGGCAAACTCAAAAATGCCGACATGGGTGTTTTTCAGATTACAGCTGAAAATTCTTCTGAAGATTACGAATGGGGAGGAAGCTACAACACGAGCTCACGTCGCAAAACAGCGAGTATCACCATTCGCTTGAAATACGCCATTGATTAAGCAACAAAAAATAGATACTTATACCTAAACAAACAAGTTTTTATCGAGTTGTAGCCATTCGAGGGTGGCATTACAAAAGATATCTTCTTTGATAGCTGCACTGAGTTTGCTGTCTTCTATGAATTGCCCAATTTCTAGATCCCCGAGCGGAAACGGATAGTCGCTACCCAAACAAACGCGTTTAGAACCCTGCATTTTGAGGATGTATTCCAAGGCATCGATGTCGTGGGTGATGCTATCTACCCAGAATTTGCCAAGGTAAGTACGCGGATTATGCGGGTTGTCTATGGCTACTAAATCTGGCCGGCAATTGAAACCGTGCTCAATGCGACCTAAAGTGGGCAAAAAGGAGCCGCCGGCATGCGAAAAACAAACCCTGAGCTCAGGTAAGCGCTCCAAAACACCTCCAAAAATAAGTGAACAAGCTGCTCTTGAGGTTTCGGCAGGCATGCCTACTAACCAAGGAAGCCAGTATTTTTTCATGCTGTCAAAACCCATCATTTGCCACGGATGGATCATGACGGCCATACCCAGGCGTTCGCAGGCTTCAAAAATAGGAAAGAACTTTTCTTCGCTGAGGTTTTCGTCGTTGATGTTCGAGCCAATTTGTATACCGACATGGCCAATTGCTTTGGCGCGCTCGAGTTCTAAAATGGCCGCCTCGGCGTCTTGCATTGGAATGGTAGCCAAGCCAATGTAGTTTTTGGGGTAGCGTTGCACGAGCTCAGCAATGTGGTCGTTGAGAAACCTCGACAACTCCAGTGCGTCGGCGGTTTTGGCCCAATAAGAAAACATAACGGGAATAGTACACACCACTTGTACTTGGGTGTTGTAGGGCTTGTATTCGTCGATGCGCAATTGTTCATCCCAGCAGTTTTCGACGATGCGTCTAAAAAATTGACCCCCTTGCATCATGTTGGCACTGCCATCGGCATTTGGTTCGAGATGGATGAACTTGCCGTAGCCAAACTTTTGCGTCCAATTGGGCATTGTTTTGGGGAGGATATGGCTGTGCATGTCAATTTTAAGCATGGGTCAAATTTTTGGTTTACGAAGATACAAAAATCTCAGAGCGCAAGTGCCATGATGTAGTCGTCCATGATGAAGCCATTGCCGATGTCAAAAACGGCTTCTTCACGGATTTCAAAGCCCAATTTGAGGTAGAAGTTTTTGGCCTCATTTGCTTTATTGACCTGTAGAAAAATACTTGTGGCATGGATTTCTTGGGCTCTTTCTATGGCTTTATTGATCAGAGAACGTCCGGCTCCTTTTCGCTGCAATGTGGGGAGTACGTATAGTTTGTTGATTTTGAGTTCTGCTGCGCCTTCGTAATTTACCCATTCGAGTGCTATAAAGCCACTGTCGCTTCCTGCCGTATTCAAGATGTAAAATTCATGGCCTTCTTCAAATTGTTCTTGAAGGGCTGCAAAACTGTACATCCAGTCGAGCATGAAGTCAATTTGGGCTTGGCTGATGATGTGCGCATAGGTGCTGGGCCAAATTTGGCGCGCCAAGCGCTCTAGAATGGGTAATTCTTGGAGTTGTGCGCGTCGGATTTGCATGTTAAACGACCTAACTATCAATTAGATTTTAACGAAGGGCGCTTGTTGGATGCGGCCGTTCTGGTGAAGGCGCACGTAATAAGTGCCTGTTGGGAGGTCTTGAACGGTCATTTTGCCGTTTTCGATGGCTACCCAATGGCGTTTGCCGTCTAGGGCAATCACCTCTGCGAATTCGGGTAGTTCTACGATCGTAAAGTGCAAATAATGCTGAACCGGATTGGGGTAAACTGACCACTCAATGAGCGGTGTACTCTCTAAAACTCCAAGGGTTTGAACAGCAATTTGCACAGCCGCATAGGCATTGATTTTTCCGGTGCCCCATTGCGGGCTCCCTTCGTTCGGGATCACGCCAGTGTAGTTGTCTTGCCTTGCAGTTTGCATGATGATCTCTTTGACTTGGGCGGCAGAGAGATAAGGATTGGCCTCTAGCATGAGGGCAACAACGCCAGCCACCATTGGCGATGCCATTGAGGTTACTGAGAACTTAGCAAAACGGTAGGTAGTGTTGTTGAAATCGGTGGTGGCGACACTTGTGTAAGTGCCGGTGGTGAAAGAAGAAATGGCAGAGGCAATGGCTACACCGGGTGCAGCGATATCGGGTTTCATGGCGCCGTCATAACGCGGTCCTTTGCTTGAGAAAGAGGCGAGGGCACCGCCCACTAGAGACCCTGAGCTTGTGGCGTATTGGGTGGCGTAGGCAGCAACGCTAATGACGTCGTCGGCACAAGAGGGTTCTGATATTCCGTTTTGGTTGTCGCCGGAGGTAGTGCCAGTGCCAGCAGATAAGAAGGCCATGCCCCAGTTGCCGACATCGGTGCTGAGTTCGGTGACGTTCCAGTAATGAACAGTGCCGCTACTGGCTTGCGATTTGAGTTGGATGCGCAGGTTGGTGTTGGTGTTTTTGACGCGCAAGCGCATTTGCGGTTTGCCGTTGAGCGGGTGCGCGGCATCTGCCGAAATGTTGTACCAAATGGTGTCTTGGTTCGCGACTAATAAGGTATCGATGTAGGTAGTAGTGGTGGCGGTGCTGTAAAAAGGGCTTTCAGCCAAAGCCGCATTGGAATTATTGGTGACAATGATGCCATTGGCAAAACTTTGCCCGACTTCGCCCCAAGCGTGAATGCTTTGGCCCCACATGTTAGGGTTGGCAGTGTAGTCGTAGAATTCAACCCTAGACTTTAAAACATCGTTGTTGAAGGTTTTTTTGAGGTGGAAATTGACATTGCCGTTGTTGCCACCTGAATTGACAAATACCACACCTAGGTTGCTAAATGCAGTGATGGCTTGGCTGAGCAGCGAAGTGCCGTCTAAGGTGCCAAAATGATAAAGCCCCCAGCTCATGTTGATGACCAAGCGTTTGTCGGCCGCAAGTGCTTTTTGGTACATCCATTGCCAGGCGTCTAGCACTGCGCCTTCGTCGACTAAAAAGGTAACAAATAAAAACTGCGCTTCATAAGCCACACCGCGATAAGCAGTGGTCGCTCCTGCGCCGCCGGCTATACCTGCAACGTGCGTGCCGTGTGTGCCGTAGCTGTAAATATTGGAGGTGTCTGACCCAGCAGCGAGCAAACTTGGGGTGTCGGCATATTCGGTTCCGTAACTAAAGCCGTTTGGCGCTGGGCCGCTGGTTTTGAATTGGTCCCAGGCGGCGTAAATGCGATGTTGTTGTTGGAGGGTGTCGTAGAAAACGGGGTGGGTGTAGTCAAAACCCCAGTCCGTGACGCCAATAAAGACGTCTTTGCCCGCGTAGCCCTGTGGTAGTCCGATGCCGGCGTGTACGGAGTCAGCGCGGAGGTCTTTAACGGCTTTGTCGAGGTTTGGGCTAATGCGTCCGGCGATTTCTAAGTAGTGAATGCCGTTGAGTTGTTTGAGGGCGGCTAATTTTTGCAAAGGCACTTTTAGTGAAAGCAAACCCGCGATTGGCTTCTGAAAAAGAATGCGTTGCCACTCGAGTTCTTCGACTTTGAATTGTGCATTGCAGCGCCCTAACATTGATAAATACCAGCGCCCGTTAATGTTGTAGATGGGATAAGCGTTTTGAAGTTGCTTTGAAACCTCTCCTTTGGAGCGCAGTAGTTCGTTTTGAATTTGCTGTATTCCTTGGCGGTCAGCTTGGCTCATGAGTGGAGCAGCCCAAGAAATTTGAAGCAATGAGACACAGGCAAAAAAGAAAACAATTAGCAGGGAGCGCATCCTCAAATATAAGGATTATTGTGCAGTTAACGAGTTGAAAACAGCGATTTTTTAGGTCTTCTGACTTTTTGCAAGTGTTGGTAATGGTCGTCTGCAGCGCGCTTTCCTATGGTGCAAATGAGTACACTGTGCAAGCCTTTTTCTTTGAGTTCAAGGAGTTCGTCAAGCGCAATTGGATCAAAGCCTTCCATTGGGGTGGCGTCTAGTTGTAACAAGGCGCAAGCCGTGAGTAATTGGCCCAGTGCAATATAAGCTTGTTTGTCATTCCATACCTGAACATGAGCTGCGGGTTTATTGCCAATGGCCGTGTGCAGGTGTGCTCTGAATCCTTTGATTTGTTCTTCTTGCATGTTGCGGGTGTCGCGCATGAGGTCGGCATGGGCATCGAGGTAGGCTGCATCGAGTTCGGTTTTTGTACAAAGTACTAAAACAGCTCCCGCATCTACAATTTGCTGTTGATTCCAAGCCAAAGTTTTGGTTTGTTCTAGCAGTGCTTTATTTTCTAGCCAGATATAGTGTAGGGGCTGCAGGCCATAACTACTTGGTGTGAGTTGTAGCACATGTTCTAGCGTTTCTTGAACTTTTGGATCAAGTTGGAATTTAGGGTCGTATTTTTTGGTGGCATAACGCCACTGTAGTGCTTCGATGAGGGTGTTTTTCATTTGTTAGTTGGTATCTGGTATGGTAAAATGATTAGAGGTATTACTCAATTCATGGGTACTTCAATGACAAGTATTTTTGCAAATTGTAGCATCTTGATCTCGATTTGTGCTGTGTCTGAAATTCCAATGGCGTCTTTTTCATTTAAGATTTGTTCACCGATTTGAATAGCACCTTCAATAAGCATGATATACGCGCCATTTTTTGAATTTTTTAGAGCGTAAGAAATGGTGGTATCGTTGTCAAATTCACCCATGGACAACCAAGCATCTTGATGAATCCAGGTGTCAATTCCGCTTTGTTCAGGACCTACAAGTGCTGTAAATACACCGTTTTGGAGTTCATATTTGCGTTGGGCATAGCGCGGTGTCACTTGCTTTTGGTTTGGGAAAATCCAAATTTGAAAGAGGTTCAGTGTTTCGTTTGCACTAGGGTTGTATTCGCTGTGGTAAATTCCCGTACCGGCAGACATCACTTGAACTTCGCCGGCGCGAATGACTTCACTGAAACCCATGCTGTCTTCGTGTTGTATTGAGCCTGCTAAGGGAATGGTGATGATTTCCATGTTGTCGTGAGGGTGCTTTTCAAAGCCCATTCCGCCCGCAACGATGTCGTCGTTGAGGACCCGCAGCATGCCAAAATGAATGCGCTCAGGGTTGTACCAGGAGGCAAAACTAAAAGAGTGTTTGGCGTTAAGCCAGCCGTGATCGGCATGCCCTCTTGAATTGGCGGAGTGGAAGACAGTTTTCATTTGTTTTTGTTGCAAAGTTAAAGTACGGCTCTATATCTATTCAATAACATATGTTCATACTTTTTGTTGTTGGATGCCTGCTGTCCCAAAGAAAATGTGCAAATTCGTTCTATGGTACTCAGTCGTTTTTGGTTGGTGATTTTCATCAGCTCCATTTTATTTGTTCTTTTTGCTGTTTTTTCAGGACAGTTTTATAGTATTGATTATGTTTTGAATGGTCAAAAAGACGACCCTGTACTCATCGGTGAAACTTATAAATGGAAACTGCCCTCAAGCTACCGCGAACAAATGGCACGCGCCGAAAACAACACTTACGTAAAGGATATCAATCCGCTAGATGCCGACACCACCTACGTAATGAAAGAAAAAACCGTTCAGATTTACTCTGGTGTCCAGAAGTCTGACGGCTTGTTGGTTACCGCCAAGAACAGCTTGTTTGACCTCATTTTGCCACTGATGGCTTACCTTGCTTTCTTTGCGGGCATCATGCAGCTACTCATCGATTCTGGCGCCACCGAACGCTTAGCCAAGCGCCTAAGTCCGTTTTTTTTAAAGGTGTTTCCGCAGGTGCCTGCTGGTCATCCATCAATTACTTATATGACCATGAATTTTTCGGCCAACTTTTTAGGTCTAGACTCCGCAGCCACACCTTTTGGACTCAAGGCTATGGAGAGTTTGCAAGAACTCAATTCAGACAAAGAGAAGGCTTCCGATGCCCAAATTATGTTCTTGTGCTTGCATGCTGCAGGCCTCACGCTCATTCCAACGTCTATCATCGGCTACCGAGCTGCCGCTAATGCGGCCAATCCGGCAGACGTCATGCTACCTTGCATCATCACTTCCTTTATTGGTACGCTCGCGGCCTTTTTTATTGTAGGCTTGCGTCAACGTATTTCGTTTAAAAGCGGTTTGCTTTTGGGTGTAATTATGGGCATTATCGGTGCTATTTTCGGTTTGCTTTTCTATGTGGGCTCACTTAATTTAGTTGAGAAAAATTATTTTACTGGTAACTTTTCAGGTATTTTACTCTTTTCAATTATTGTTCTGACGCTGTTGTTTGCTTTTAAAAATGAAGCCCGTTTCAAACAGAAAGACACAACCGTTTTTGATGCATTTGTAGAGGGTGCGCGCTCTGGGCTCGACACCGGCGTCAAGATTTTTCCTTATGTATTGGGAATGCTTGTGGCTATTTCAGTTTTTAGAAATTCGGGTCTTTTTGAGCTCATCGCAGGCTGCATTTCGGAAGCATTTAGATATGTAGGCGTGAGCAAAGAAATCACCGATTCATTACCTGTTGCCTTACTCAGGCCTTTCAGTAGTTCGGGCTCTCGCGGCTTTATGCTCGATGCCATGAATCAGTTTGGGCCAGATAGTTTAGCGGGGCGTTTGTCTTCTATTTTTCAATGTTCAGCCGAAACCACCTTTTATGTAATTGCCGTTTATTTTGGTTCCATCAATGTCCGCAATACGCGCTATACGCTCGGCACCATGCTTTTGGTGGATCTCATTTGTGTATTGACTGCAATTGGCGTAGCCCTTTGGTTCTTTTAAGATGAAAGAAAATTCACTTTCCTATCCTTCGTTGGTCATCCTCGCTTGGGCAAAAGCAGTGGAGGGGCATCAGACGCTCCAAAATTGGCTCCAAGAAAATGGTTACTTAGAACTTTGGATGGCAAGCCAGGCCATTCGCCTGCACGACCCCGCTAGAAAGTGGTTGCTGCAAAATGGCTATCCAGAACTCATGGCCATGATCTCTGCGGCAGAAGGTGATGAAAAAGCACAGAAGTGGCTCCAACAATTTGGCTACGACGTGCTGTATCATATTGCCATGGCTGTAGAGCACGAGCAAGAAAGCTGGTTTTGGCTCAGAAAACACACCAATCCGGAGTTAATTATCTTGTCAAAGGCCATACAAGTCATCAAAGACCGCATTGAGGAGAACCACAATGACGTCCATGCCATTCACAAGGATTTATAGCAAGAATGCTTTTTAAATAAGAGGGGGGTGGAGTTTACAACAACATGGCCGCTGGTTGCTCCATGTATGTTTTAAACGTTTGTAAGAAAGCTGCTCCTGAAGCGCCATCGACAACGCGGTGGTCACAAGAAAGCGTTACTTTCATGACATTACCAGGTACAACTTGTCCGTTTTTCACGACAGGTACTTCTTTGATACCGCCAATGGCTAGAATACAAGCATCTGGTGGGTTGACAATAGCCGTGAAAGACTCAATGCCAAACATCCCTAAGTTAGAGATCGTAAAGGTATTGCCTTCCCAGTCTGAAGGTTGAAGTTTTTTGTCTTTGGCTTTTTGAGCGTATTCGCGCACTTCAGCAGAAATTTGGGTCAGGCCTTTACCATCGGCAAAACGCACAACAGGGACGAGTAAGCCATCTTCAACGGCAACTGCCACACCAATATTGACGTGCTCGTTGCGGCGAATGAAGTCGCCCATCCAGGCACTGTTCACGGCAGGATGCTTGCGCAGGGCCATTGCTACTGATTTGACGACCATATCGTTGAAAGAAACCTTCACGCCATCAATGCTATTGAGGCTTTTGCGTGTGGCAATAGCAGCATCCATGTCGATGTCTAGAGTGAGGTAGAAGTGTGGCGCTGTAAATTTGCTTTCTGCCAAACGGCGCGCAATGGTTTTGCGCATTTGCGAGATAGGCTCGTCTGTGAAAGAAACGGTACCAATTGGCGCTGCTGTATAAGACGGCGCAATGGCAGCAGGCGTATAAGGCACATAATGATCGACATCGCGCTTCACGATGCGGCCGTTTTCTCCGGTTCCGGCAACAGCTTCAATGGCAATACCGCGCTCGGCAGCTAATTTCTTCGCTAAAGGAGAAGCAAATAGGCGCTCTGAGTTGTTGTTGGCCACAACTGGAGCAGCCACGGGTGCAGTTACAGGTGCTGGACTTGGCGCTGCTGCAGCATCTGTCGCTGGGCTTGGTTCAACAGCTACAGGTGCAGGTGCTGCAGCAGCTGTTGCGCCAGGAGCGCCTGCAGCGGCATTCGCTAACACACCAGAGATGTCTTCGCCAGCTTCGCCAATGATGGCTAAAATGCTATTGACGGGTGCCGCCTTTCCGGTTTCGACACCAATATGTAATAAAACACCATCGTAAAAAGACTCAAATTCCATAGTGGCTTTGTCTGTTTCGATCTCGGCAAGCACTTCGCCAGATTTGACGGTATCACCAACGTTTTTGGTCCAGGCGGCAACAACACCTTCGGTCATGGTGTCGCTCAATTTGGGCATGTAAACTACTTCAGCCATGTCTTTTTATTAGGATTTTAGTATTCTTTGATATAAGGATAATCTGCTTGCGTGTAAACGTCTTCGTAGAGTTCGTGTGCCTCAGGGTAAGGTGAGTTTTCAGCAAATGCAACTGATTCTTCGACTTCTTTTTTAACCCAAGCATCGATGTCGGCAAGTTCTTTTTCGGATAACCATTTTTGGGCGTTGATCACGCGAAGGCAATGTTCAATTGGATCTTGTTCCATCCATTCAGCTACTTCGTCTTTGGTGCGGTATTTTTGCGGGTCGGACATAGAGTGTCCTTTGTAGCGGTAGGTGCGGATATCGAGTAGGGTTGGGCCCTCGCCGTTTCTTGCACGCGTTGCGGCTTCTTCGATGGCTTCGTGTACTGACTCAGGACGCATCCCGTTGACAATTTTTGAAGGCATTCCGTAAGAAAGACCGATTTGAGAAAGGTCGGTAACATTGGTGGTGCGCTCTACGGAAGTTCCCATGGCGTAGTTGTTGTTTTCAATGATGAAAATCACTGGAATTTTCCAGTTCATGGCCATATTGAAGGTTTCATGGAGCATTCCTTGACGCACTGCGCCATCTCCCATCGAAACAAATGCAACATTTTTTGTGCCATTGTACATTTCTGCAAAAGCCACGCCGGCTCCCATTCCAATTTGAGCGCCTACAATACCGTGGCCACCCATGAAGTTCACTTTTTTATCAAAAAAGTGCATAGATCCTCCTTTTCCTTTGGAACAACCCGTTGTGCGGCCATAAAGTTCGGCCATGAGCACGCGTGGGTCTGTACCGAGTGCAATTGGATGCGCGTGGTCGCGATATGCGGTCATGTGTTTATCGTCGGGTTGGCAAGCACTTGCCGTACCTACTACAATTGCTTCTTGTCCGATATAAAGATGACAGAAACCACCAAATTTTTGTTGGATATACAACTGACCAGTTTTGTCTTCAAATTTTCTGATCAAGAGCATGTCTTTGTACCACTTGACGTAGGTTTCTTTCGAAAATTTAGGTTTCTCTGAACTTTTAACGGCTTTTGCGCACATATCTTCTTTTTTTATCGGTCACAAATATACAAATGATTCACAAACAATGTTCAAATTGTCAATTTTACACTAAGTCTTGACTTGCTGTTTTTGAGTGGAATTGTAAATCAAATAAATACCCGCTAATACAAGTGGAATGCTCAGCATTTGACCTGTATTGAGTGGCAAGGTGTAATCTCGTGCGGTTTGGCCAAGTTTGAAAAATTCACAAATAATGCGCGAACCAAAAATGAGGATCAGAAAACTTCCAAAAATAAAGCCTGGCTGTTGCCATTTTTTGAGTTTCCAAAACAGATAAAGCAGGAGCCAAAAAGAGATGAAGTAGCAAATTGCTTCGTAAAGTTGCGCAGGGTGGCGCGGTGAAGGGTCGTAATTGCCAATTGCCTCGTTGAAGAAGTATTGAAATTCGAAGGCCCAAGGAACATCTGTAATATAACCCACCATTTCGTGGTTGACCAAATTGCCCAAGCGAATAAATGTTGCGGCAATAGCGATGGGAGCTGCAATGCGATCTAGGATCCAGATGTATGGGCGCTTAGATACTTTTTTGGAGAAAATAAAAAGTGCAAGGAGAATAGCAATTGCAGCGCCGTGGCTGGCCAAACCGCCTTCCCAAATTTTGATGATATCGCCCGGATGTGAGAAATAGCCGGGTTCTACAATTTGACCGTTTTCGATTTTATCCCAGTAAGGGCCGTAAAACAATACGTGTCCAAGGCGTGCACCAACAATTGTGGCCAATACCATGTAGGTGACGAGTGTATCGAGCACTTTATCTTCTACTTGCTCGGCTTTGAACATTTTTCGGATCACAAAATAACCTAGAATGATGCCTGACACAAAAAGAAGGCCATACAAATTGGGCGTGCGCCAGCCGTCAATCAGTTGAGAATCTATTGCCCAATGGATAGATAGGATCATGAGTTTTGGTTTTGGAGCGCTTGGTCAACGAGCGCTTGTGGTTTTTCTTTATGACTTTTAAAAGGCAATGCAGTTGAGCGTCCTTTCTTAAAGATCAGATTGCTTTTATTTAGACCCTTGCGCAGTTCTTTTTGTTGTTCGAATGGAAGGTGAATGATGTCAATGCAGGCTTCGCTACAACAATTCTCCATCTTTTCTTTACAGGCTTCACACTGTATGAACAACAAATGACAAGCCTCATTTAGGCAATTGGTGTGCGTATCGGCTGGGCTGCCGCACTGATGGCAAACGGAGATGATATCAGGGGTAATGCGTTCGCCGCGACGTTCGTCAAAAACAAAGTTTTTACCAATGAACTTATTTTCGATGCCTTTTTCTTTGCAGTCGTTGGTGTATTTAATGATGCCGCCTTCTAATTGGTGCACATTAGCAAAACCGCGGTGCTTGAACCACGCCGATGCTTTTTCGCAACGCACACCTCCAGTACAGTACATGACGATGTTTTTATCTTCATTGCCTTTAAGGACAGTTTCTTCAATAAAGGGTAAAGATTCTCTAAATGTATCTACATCTGGCAATACAGCCCCTTTGAAATGACCAACTTCCCATTCGTAATGGTTGCGAAAGTCGATGAGTAAGGTGTTGGGGTCGTCGGTGAGTTTATTGAAGGCCTCAGCATCTAAATGCACGCCCTTGTTGGTGACATCAAAAGTGGTGTCGTTGAGGCCATCGGCTAAAATTTTAGACCGCACTTTGACCTTGAGTTTCAAAAACGGAAATTCAGCTTCAGCGTCGTCTACGGCAAAATTGAGGCGGATGCCATTTAAAAAATCTATTTGATAGAGTTCTTCTCGAAAACGACCAAGATGGGCAGTTGGCACGGCAATTTGTGCATTGATACCCTCTTTTGCTACGTAGGTGCGGCCAACAATATCTAAAGCAGACCACTCTAAATAGAGTTGATTGCGAAATGCTTGCGGATCTTGAATGTGCGCGTATTGATAAAACGAAATCGTAATGTATTTGTGCCCAATGGCAAGCAATTGTTTTTCTAAAGAGGCTCTGTCAAGTGTGTTCCAGAGTTGCATTTTTTCATTCATTAGACAGCTACGTTGTGTTCGCGCAAGGCGTCGTTAAGGGAAGTTTTTAAATCGGTAGATGCTTTGCGCTTGCCAATGATAAGGGCGCAAGGAACTTGAAAGTCTCCGGCAGGGAAAGTTTTGGTGTAAGATCCAGGAATCACGACTGATCTTTCCGGAACATAACCATTGAGTTCAATTGGGCTTTCGCCGGTTACATCGATGATTTTTGTAGACTTCGTAAGTACAACATTAGCCCCAAGAACCGCTTCTTTGCCAACGCGCACGCCTTCGACAACAATGCATCTTGAACCAATAAAAGCGCCATCTTCAATAATGACAGGAGCTGCTTGCAACGGCTCGAGTACACCGCCAATACCTACACCGCCGCTGAGGTGAACGTCCTTGCCAATTTGGGCGCAGCTACCAACCGTAGCCCAGGTATCTACCATTGTGCCGGAATCTACGTAAGCGCCAATATTTGTGTATGAGGGCATGAGAATGACGCCAGGGGCGACGTAAGCGCCATAGCGTGCAATGGCATGTGGTACAACGCGAACGCCAAGTGTTTTATAATTTCGTTTGAGCGCCATTTTGTCGTGAAATTCAAACGGACCCACTTCAATTGTTTCCATTTGGCGGATCGGAAAATACAAAACCACTGCTTTTTTGACCCATTCGTTGACCAGCCATGTGCCATCGTGTAGCGGTTCAGCGACACGTAAAAGACCTTTGTCGAGGTCTTCGATGACTTGCTCAATGGCTTGAATAGTGGTTTGTTCTGAAAGGAGGGAGCGGTTGTCCCAGGCGGCTTCAATTGCTTGTCTCATGCGCTTGTTGTTGTGGTGTACGGATTAATAAAATGAGTCCTAATGCGAAGAATACGACCAATGCCAAGATGGACGTACGGATGTCTAGTAAACCTTCGATGAGGCCAAAAGTAAGTGTTCCAACAGCCAAACCGATTTTTTCAGCGAGGTCGTAGAAACTAAAGTAGGAGGTGAGGTCTTTGGTCTCGGGCAAGAGTTTGGAATAGGTAGAGCGCGAAAGTGATTGGATGCCGCCCATCACAAGACCTACAAAAGCAGCGGCGATATAAAACTGCCATGGATGCCATACAAATTGATACACGTACAAGCACAAGAAAATCCAGATAACAATAGCAATTCCGAGTGCTTTGAAATTGCCGGTAACGCGCGAAATCTTTGACATGAGATAGGCACCCAATATGCCAATAAATTGAATGATCAAAATAGAAACAATGAGGTCGGTTTGCTTGATGCCAATAACTTCTTTATTTGCAAAAGCCACGGCCATCACCATAATAGTTTGTACGGCCATGTTGAACATAAAGAAAGCACCTAAATAACCTTTGAGGGTTTTGTTCAGACGAATTTGCTTCCAAACATTAAATACTTCTTTGTAGCCACTGCTGATGAGGTTCTTTTTATTTGTTTGAGTTGCTGTGGTTTTTGGTAGTCTTGAGAAGGAGAACGTAGCAAAGCTGATCCACCAAAGGCTGACGAGCGGAAAGGCCCATTTGATTGAGATGACTTTCGTAAATACGGTTAAAATGAGCACGATGATCAGAAGGGTCGAACTACCAAGGTAGCCCATAGAGAAACCTTTGGCCGATACTTTATCGTGGTCTTTGGGTTCGGCGATATCTGGTAAATAGGCGTTGTAATACACCAAGCTGCCCCAAAAACCAATAGAGCCAAAGAAGAGTGGTACAATGCTCCAGCCGATGACAAATGGGGTGTTTGCTATTTTTTGATCGGCATGAAAAAAAAATAAAAGTGCACTTGAAAAAGCGCCTAGGTAACAGAAAAACTGCATAAAAAGTTTGCGCTTGCCCCCCGCATCGGCGATACCAGAAAGCAATGGTGAGATGAGCGCCACTACAATATAAGATAGGCAAATGACGTAAGCATAGAATTCGGTATTGTGGAATTCGCGTCCGAGAAAAGAAACGGTGTCGTAGATGGTGTGGCCAGCAGCATTTTTTTGGCTGGTTTGTGTTTCGAAAAGGATCGGAAAAATAGCCGAACTAATGATGAGTGGATAAACCGAGTTTGCCCAGTCGTAAAAAACCCATCCGGTGATGGTGCGTTTGTTCCCTTTTTGCAGCATGATTCAAAATTAGGGAAATATCTTTAGTCTTGGATATCTAGCTGATATTTCAGTAAAAGCCCTTCGAGTTGAGCGGCTTGAAACTTTGCTTTTTCTATTTGATTGTTTTGAGGTTCGAGTCGAAGATTTTTGGTTTCTATAAAATTGACTGCCCGCAGATCTGTTCGGTCAAAAACAACATCTACTAAATTTGAACCATAAAACGAAATTCCTTTGGCTTTCGATTCTGTAAAATCGGCACCTTGAAGATCACAATTTAAAAACGAACTATTTTGCAAATTCATTTGGTAAAAACTGACATGTTTCATCAGGCAGTTGTCAAACTGACAAGCAAAGCCAAATGGATTACCGTGCGCAAAGTGCAAGCCTAGCAATTTGCAATGATTGAATTGAATATCTTGAAAACTTACCTCTACCAAACTGCAATTGGATAAATTACATTCTTCAAAGGTGCAATCTAAAAATTTGGTGTGCGTAATTTTGACATTAGTGAAGTCTAGGCCGACAAACCGACAAGATTCATAAGTAGATTTTTCCTGAAAATCAGTTATCGTGTTCAGTTCGATGTCGTAAAAGTCTTGTCTCATTCGAGGCCTGCGAGATACGGTTTTAAATAAGCAAATGGCGCATTGAGTTCGCCTTCGAAGGTTGTTTGCGTGCCGCGGTAGATCACTTCGTCGGGGTCAGGACCTAAAAGCACCGGAAAAACTTCCTTGAGTAATTCGGAGCCGAAGTCTTCGGCAGCGTCTTTGGAGAGCTCACACGGTAAATTGTCTACGGCCATAACCGCTATTGCGTTTAGCTGCAGCATATCTACTTCTGCGCCTGTTTGCGGGTCATAGCCGTACATAGAAGCGCCAATTTTGCTTGGGCGAATGGTGCAGGCGATGGGGCCGTCGATGTCGCAGGATACATCGGCTACCACTTGAATGGCATTGGATGGATCTTGCAGCATTTTTTGGGTCAGGATAAACGGAGACTTAGATGACCAAAAATGACAAGGAATATACACATTGCTTTTTTGCGCATATGCACCAAAGTTGCTTTGGTACAATTCAGGTTGGGCGTAAAATTCTTTTTTGTCAAAGCCAGCATCGGACTTTCTACAGAAGTATTGATGGGTATCAAGATGTGTAAATACAGGTTCTGTAAACTCGTCTTGGAGGAAGGCCGCTGCGCTCACTTCTCGGATAGGTAACAGGTTGATGATTTCTCTAGCACCATGCCCAACGCGTCCAAAACCAGTAAGTACGGTCTTGAAATTGGCTGGCAAAACAACCTTTTTCAATTCTTCTTCTACTTCTTTGCGATCGGTACACAAATGCGCAGCTTTCAGGGTGTAAGCACCTGTTTTGAGGCCGTAGGTAAGAAAAGCATTATAGGCACCCACTACACCCGCATAGCGGCCAAAGCCAATGATGCGCTTGTTATTGGCGTCTTTGAGTACTTCGTAGTCAATGAGGCGGATTTTCTTGTCTAAGATTTCTTGTAAAAGCGCTCTGTTGTAGGGTTGCTTTTTAAAGGTGTGCGAAAAGAATAAATATGTTTTACTAGCAAGCAATTGGTCTTTGGGTACTTCCTTGACCCCGAGTAGGATGTCGCAGTGGTTTAAATCTTCCTGAACAGCAAGGCCGAGGTCGGTGTAGGCTTGGTCTGAAAAACAACGAATGGGGCTGGTCTGAACCGTCACTTTCACATTTGGATATTGCTTTTCTAAAGCCACGCACTGCTCAGGGCTGAGCGGAACTCTGAAATCGGGTGGTGTTTTGCCTTCGCGGATGACGCCGATGTTGATGATGGACATAAAGTGGGTTGGGGTTGTTGCTTATTGAAGGTAGTTATCGATGAACTCACGCACGCAGGCATCTCCGCCCTTGCGGCTCAAAATGATGTCCGCAGCGCTTTTGACTTTACTCACTGCCGAGGCTGGACATACCGCCAAGCCAACGGCTTGCATCACGGGGAGGTCGTTGAGGTCGTCGCCGATAATAGCTACTTCGTCTAGGCTGTAGCCAAGTTGCTTGCACCAGTTGTTGAGGATGTCGAGTTTGGGTTCTCTGCCAACGTAGACATGTTCTATTCCTAAAAGCGCAGCGCGGTCCTGAACCATGTGTTCGGTGAAGCCAGAGGAAAGGATGCCTAGAGCTAATTTTTTACTTTTACCGAGTTCGAGCAAAGCCAAGCCATCGTGGGTGTGGTAGCGCTTCATTTGATCGCCTTTTTCACTGACATACATGCCGCCATCCGTTAAAACGCCATCGACGTCTAAAATGAGCATTTTGAGCTTTTGGATTTTTTTATCCAGGTTCGCCTGAGAAAATAGCGGTTTGAAAAGCAGTGCTTGGAGGTCAAGTTCGTATTCTTCGCAAATGGCTTCGAGGTCGTAGATAGAAAGCTCGTGCACGTTGTCGACGTCGAGGTCGGCTAAGAAATCGTCGAATTTGATGCCGTGCGTCTTGCACAAGCCTTTAATGTTGAGTTCAAGTATCATGCTTATACAATTTGATAGCCAACGCTTTTTGCTACCTTCTGAATATCTGAATGGAGCTTGCGGAATTCGTCGTAATTGAGTTGTTGCGATGCATCAGATTTCGCTACTTTCGGGTTCGGGTGTGCTTCAATGAGCAAGCCGTCGATGCCCATGGCTACACAGGCGCGTGCCAGCGGATTCACGCCATAGGCATAACCCATTGCGTGCGACGGATCGAGTACAATTGGCAAGTTGCTGTGTTCTTGCAACCACGCCACACCACACAAGTCTAGTGTGAAGCGCGTGCCGGTTTCAAAAGTGCGGATGCCGCGCTCGCAGAGCACAACATTTTCGTTTCCGCCAGAAAGCACAAACTCTGCAGCCTGTACAAATTCTTGGAGGGTAGTACCAAACCCACGCTTGATCAAAACAGGTTTTTTAATTTTGGCACAAGCGCGCAAAATGCCTTGGTCGTACATGGCCTTTGCACCAACCTGGATGATATCGGTGTGTTCGATGATTTCTTCGATGTGGGTTGCGTCACGGGCTTCGGTAATGACATTGAGGCCGTAGTCTTGGCGCATTTTTGCCAAAAGCTGTAGGCCTTCGAGGCCCATTCCTTGAAAAGAGTAGGGGCTGGTACGCGGTTTGTAGGCGCCGCCTCTGAGCGTAGACAGCCCCATGGAAACGAGCAATTCGGCTGCGCCCCGGAGTTGTTCTTCAGATTCTACAGAACACGGCCCCCCAATAAGAATGGTATTGTTGGTTTGGCCGCCGATGGTAACGTTTCCAAACTTCACTTCGCGTTTTTGTTCTTGGAACTTGCGCGACGCGAGTTGGATATCGTTGGCAAAAACCCAATGGTTTTGGGTATAATCTTGTAAGGCTTCAGGTACTTCTTTGACACCGCTACCGGTAATCAGGTAGTCTTTTCCTAAGTAAAGGATGTGAAAAGCGTGGTGTGCGGCAGCAAGTGCAGCTGCATTGGTGTTGTTTTTGAGTTCGATGATCATATTTCTGCTTTGATCAGGTTGGAGAATTGGACGATACCCTTGAGTGTATTGGCTGCATCTACGACTGGTAAATAGAGCACTGCAAATGGGCTGTTTTTAATGAGTTGCAAGAGTTCAAGAACTGTGGCATCTTCTTGTATACAAATCGGTTGTGTATTGATGAGGTTTTCTACGGGTAGCTCATTGAGGTCGAGGCCGTTCGAAAGTTGCTTCAGTAAGGCTTTTCTGATATCTGCACTCGATACCAAACCCTTGAAAGTGTGATGGGTATCTACTGCCATTGCCACGCCCATTTGTCCGTCTTCAACGGTTTGTAAGACGTTATGGAGTGCGATGTTTTCAATATTGAACATTGGGGTTTCACGCAAGGGGGTCATGAAATCAGCTACTTTAAAAGAAGATCCGATGCTGCGTTGGGTGAGGTTCATGAGGGCATTGCCAACGCTAGCTTCTTTGAATAAGTAGGAGCCCGATACAGCTGTGCTGACACCCATTTGGCGCAAGATGAAGGAAACTTCGGGGTTAACGCCGCCATCTACGTGTATGGATTTGTTGGGGTAGCGCTTTCTAAAGTTTCTGATTTTGTCAAAATTTTGTCGGTCAAAAACGCCGCCAGATTGTCCTGGAATGGTCGCCATAATGAGGATAAAATCGAAGTGTTCGTATGCTTCAAAAGCCGAAACAGGCGTAGGGGTAATGAGGGCTAAACCTTTTTTACCTTGGATTTCTTTTGGAATTTGCAAATCACCTTGTAAATCTTCTACCTGAAAAGTGAGGTATTCTACTGGGTTTTCAAGGAGGTAGGGAAAATATTTTGAAGGGTCTGAAGTAATGATGTGCAAGTCGAGCGGAATGGAGCACCACTCACGGATTTGTTTGATGTCGTCGAAAACACTGAGGTTGTCGTTGCAGTCTATATGGAGGAGGTCTACTTGATGTGCCACTAGATCAGCAATAACGGCTTGCAGCGGGCGAGCGGCGTCAGAGT
Organism: Crocinitomicaceae bacterium; assembly: GCA_044239425.1. Taxonomy (GTDB): domain Bacteria; phylum Bacteroidota; class Bacteroidia; order Flavobacteriales_D; family Crocinitomicaceae; genus UBA952. Next base: position 38,154 of record JBIIBL010000009.1, read on the forward strand.
AAATGGATGCTGAAATTTTCATGGTGGGGCAGCAAAAAAAAGATGGGGTAAGCTACTTTTATCGCACCGCTACAACCTCATACCTTTGCTACATTCCTGTCCTGGAGGATTAAGAGGGAGCTGGTCGTAAAAGACTTACCCCAATGCAAAAATACTAAATTCTTGCGATTTTATGCAATAATTGCGCGGTTCAATAAAGAAATCATGGCCAAACTCACAATAAAGAGCTGTGTGGCAGTTTCTTCTGAGAGTTCAGAACCATCTTCATCTTCTTCTGAAACTTCCATCGCCATAAATTGAGCTAGGAAAGGTTGGTCGCAGAAAGATTCAATGATTTCTTCATCTTCGGATTCAAAATATTGATCGAGCATATCAAAGAAAGGCTCTTCTAAAGCGTCGATGTCTTCTTCTGCAATTGTGCGCAGTTCAATTCCTTCTTGTTTAAAAGCTTCCAATACCAAACAGAAATAATAAATCAAAAGCCCTTCGAGGTCTTCGTTTTTGTATTCTTCTGGTGCAGTCATGACATAGCCTAGCAGTGCTTCTTGGGCATCGGCATAGCGTTCAGTGATGTTTTCGAGTTGTTCGTCTGTGAGGTTGTCAATGACCTCAATGGCCTTTTCGATGGCCGCTAAAGAAACTTGTTTCATTACAATAATTTTGGCAAAGGTAGGCTATTTCTACTGAAAGCACAGCTTTGTAACATTAGCTACAGATGAAAAGAATAAGAACAATTAATTTTGTCGTGTAAATGAAAAAGATACTTCATACCGAAAAATACTTTACTGCCATTGGCTACCTACTTGGTGCTGTTCTTGGTTATGTA
>JBIIBL010000128.1:0-2796 GCA_044239425.1 Crocinitomicaceae bacterium
TTTTTCTTTCATTGACCCCAGTATTTATTGTTACATTTGCCATTCTTTAAATCTACAAAATTTTCGCCAATGTCTGAACAAAATCAGTTGGAAAAGCTAGGAAATCAGTTTTTTAAATACCGTGGACAAATCCCCGTTCTCTTTTTTTTAGTTGCTTTTGGCCTCATGCATTATTTCCCCATGCGAGAAAATTGGCTCAATTCGTGTTATTCTTTAGTGGCACTTGGCTTGGTCGTTTTAGGCCATCTCATTCGTGCACTGGCCGTAGGAAAACGCGCGGCACATACCTCAGGGCGCAACCGCGACGAACAAGTAGCTGAAGCATTGAACTCTATAGGTATTTATTCGATGGTGCGCCACCCGCTTTACCTAGGTAACATTACCACCTATATCGGTTGGGCCGTATTTACGGGCATTGACTGGCTGGTTCCGTTATTCCTCGTCTTGTTTGTAGCTTATTATCGCCTGATCATCTTTGCTGAAGAGCAATTCTTGACCCGTAAATTTGGACAAGAATATCTGGACTGGCGAAAGCAAACACCACTTTTATTGCCAGCCTTCTGGAAATACAAAGCCAACCACCAACCGTTTTCAATTAAAGTTGTTTTGGAAAACGAGTATTCTGGCTGGGCCGCTTCCATGACCACTGCTTTTGTATTGGTTTTGTTTCAAAATTATGTAATGGGTACGCTTCAAACAAACCAAAACAACCTCTTGGCAATGGCCTTGTTTATTGTGTTCTTTGGTTTTGGAATGCGCTACCTCAAGAAGAAAACCCGTGTTTTCAAGGTAGATTAACGCTGCAAAAGCGCTACTGCTGAAGGTCAAAAATCTGGCGCTGCTGCAAACTACGCCCAAGTGTGAGCTCATCGGCATATTGTAGTTCAGAACCTACAGCGATCCCTCTAGAAATACGGGTAACGAGTAATTCGTAAGCCTTGATTTTCTTGAAAATATAAAAATTAGTGGTGTCGCCTTCCATAGTGGGGCTGAGCGCTAAAATAATTTCTTTAGGTTGGTCTTTTTCTATACGAACCGGTAAGCTCGCAATGTTTAACGCTTGTGGGCCAATGCCGTCCATTGGCGAAATGAGCCCGCCCAACACATGATACATGCCGTTGTATGTGCTCGTCGATTCGATGGCCATGATATCACGGATGTCTTCCACTACGCAAATGATGGATGGATCTCGTTTTGGGTTGCTGCAAATGCCGCAAATAGGGGTGTCGGTGATGTTACCGCAGTTTTGACAGCGCAGTACTTTGTCTTTTAAGGCGCTTAAAGCAGAGACGAAGTCGTCGATTTCGATATCGTTGCGCTTGAGTAAGTCTAGTGCCAAACGAAGCGCTGTGCGCCGCCCGACACCAGGTAAACTCGCTAGTTGGTCTACGGCCTGCTCTAGATAAACCGACGGGATTTGCATAGGCTAAAATTAACGAAACTTTTGACGCGAGCAGCTGCGCAAAACACTAACTTTGTAACATGGCTATAAAGGAGCTCAATATCCGCAACAAACGTGCACGCTTTGAATTTCACCTCGACGAAGTTTTCGAGGCTGGTGTTGTATTAACCGGTACCGAAATCAAGAGTATTCGCAACGGCAAAGCAAGCATCCTAGAAGCCTATGGCTTATTTGATAAAGGGGAAGTTTGGTTGCGCAACATGCACATCACCGAATACGAAAACGGATCCTTCTATAACCATAAGCCCAGAGCCGATCGCAAACTATTATTGCAGCGCAAAGAAATTGTGCGCATCGAGAAGTTTTTGAAAATCAAAGGCCACACCCTTGTACCGCTCAAGCTCTTTTTGTCTGATAAAGGCTGGGTTAAGCTCCAAATTGCGTGTGCTACAGGCAAAAAGCTCCACGACAAACGCCAGGACCTCAAAGAAAAAGACGACAAGCGCGAAATGGACCGCTTGCTCAAACGTTAATCCTTGATTACCGGATAACCCGGGAATTTCTTTTTGTCAAAGACAAATTTTGTATCGTCGATTTCCGGATTGGCCGTAAACTTAGTCACTACGTAGGTCATTGTAGTGCCGTCTTTGGCTTTCATGCTCGCTTTCACGAGTTCGTTACCGGCTTTTGAGATGTATAAAATAATAGTGTGGTATTCTGCTTTGGAAGGAACTTTAGGATAAAGGTTGATGACGTGTACCGCCTCTCCGTTGAGTTTGTCTTCGTGGTCGTATTTGTTTTTGAAGCCGGTTTCCCAGATGGTCATGAGGCGCTTCGGATTGATTGATTCTTCGTCGTCGGAACTCGCATCGGACTCATAAACCGAGCGCTCGTCTTTGACGATTGTCCAGGTTTTGACACCGTTGCAGATCATGGTGTTGTCTCCGTAAGAAGCATAGAATTTATTGCCTTTGACCCAACCCTTGCCAATTTCGTTTTCATTGGTGCCGGTTGTGCTGTTTTTGACACTGGCATTGAATTCGATGTAGAAGGATTTCATGCCCTTCATTTTGGTCGATAATTTATCGAGGACTCCCTGTGCTTTTGCATCTTGCGCCATGGCATTGATGCTGAACAGACTTAAAACGAAAACGAGTAAAAAGCGCATAAATATAATTTTCTGTGCAAATATCATAAATTATGCCAAATCCACGAAATGTTTGGGGCAATCAATCGCTTGTTTACAAGTGATTCTTTAATCAATGACCACAATTTGGTGATTGCTGATCAATTGCGTGCTGTGTAATTGCAACAAATAGACACCAGCTTTTAAATTGGCATCGAGTTTGAGTTCAGCCCCGGCCATCCACCTGGCTACTTCTTTGCCCTTTTGA
>JBIIBL010000073.1:0-10479 GCA_044239425.1 Crocinitomicaceae bacterium
TGTATTTTTTATAAATAAACCTGCCTGTTAAAAAGACTAAGGCTGCTGCTCCGAGGGTGAATCCTCCTGTTTCAAGAAGATTTTTTTTTTAGCGATGTCCAAAATCTTTTCGTAGTTGGCAATCAAACCACGCATGTAAGCTGAGCGGTTATCGCCGTTACTCTCTGAGATATAAGGGCTATGCGCAATCTTATCGGCGTATTTCTTGTAATCCATCGCCGCGGCATGGGCCGTTTTGTAGCTACTAGAAATCAAGCGTGCAAAGTCATAGAAGCTATCCTGAGGTGAAGCATAAGTTCTAAACTTCAACTTGTATTTGTTCTGCGCTTGGTAAATCCCACCTTTCCAAAATTCGTTCTTTGAACCTCCGGCCGTAATACCAAAGAAGTTGTTGTACTTCGTGGACAAATTAGATGTCCCCCAAGCACTTTCAAACGACCCCTGGGCTAAGATTACCAATGGATCCATCTTGAACCGCTCACCTGCTTTCTTGGCATACGGGTAGTTGTTGACTACGTAATTTTCTGTTTTTGTGCTCATAGCGTTTCTTGTAATTGAATGTATCGTTGGTCTACCCAGCGAATGGTGTTATCGACGGTTCTAAATTTTAAAAGCACCCCTTGTTTGGTTTGCATACTCATCATGAGTTGCCCAAGTATGGTATTGGCACTCGCATGATTGATGGGTGCAAATCGCTCATTTAGGATCACAGCAGAACTTTTAGTCAATAAGCGCGGTGTTGGAATTCCTTTTAAGTCAAAGTAATCCAGAGGCTTTTTCCATGCAGCCGTTGAGCTGGTCTTTGGATAGGCCGAAATCATGGCCTTTGCATTTGGGAATTGCACGGTGTAGTTCGATGAGGCACTGATCCAAAAAGCCATCTTCACCTTGTTTTTCTTTTTGTATGCCGTTGGCGCATACTTCGCATTGATAACGTAAGCCACCTGAATGAACTTCACGTTATTGACTTCGTCGTAATGCTGCTGCCCTGTGGCATAACCCAAGAACTCTCCAGCTTTTGCTACTCGGTAAATGTTGTCTTCTGAGAATACCTCATAGAATGCCCCATGATTGGAAGCATCCGGGGAGCTTCGAAGGGTAACATCCTTCTTGGCTACAATCAACTGATTCTTCTTGGTGTATTGCACCGGTGGCGCGCCACCATTACTTGTGTCCTTATTGGCATTCGAAGCAATGATATTCAAAAAAGCCTCGTATTCACCAGTGGAAAGGTCACTTTGCAAATCGTCTAGCAAATTGTCCTGGTATAAATCCTTGTAGGCTTTTTGCACCTTATCGAGGTTGGTAATCGTTTTGGCAATTTCCATGACTGTATCCACATTGGTGGTGTCAAAGCTTTTCATCCAGCTATATCCCGATGGATTCACCGAAGAGCGCAAGGACATCGCCTGTCTGACTTCCGGCTTGTCATCCGTATTCTTTTGGGCATTGTTTTTATTGACCTTTGCAATGAGGTTCTTACCTACTCGATAGGTCAAATAAATGCCACCAGCAATCAGTGCACCTTTGATCAGTACACTTTGATTGTCTTGGACAGTTTGAACGATTTTTTCTTTTGCGGATGCCATTGTCTGTATGGGTTAGATCATGCTTTTGATTTTCAACTTCACTAGTGGCATCTCAATCTTTTTGGAAATGCTCACAAGCTCATTGGGCTTAAAGGTGTTTGCGATGGTTTGCAAGGCTTTTTGCACGTGACGAGCTTCTAAATCGGTAGCTACGTTGACTGTGACATTGATTTCGTGTTTTGCCATTTCTCTTTGTTTTTAATGGGTTTGAATGGGTGTTTCTACTGTTGTTGATCCTGTAATGAATTGCAGGATCTTTTGAATATTTGTGCGGTCTTTTTCGATTTCAGATAACATTAAGTAAATAGTTCCTAATTCTTGATTATCAAGCGTTTGAACAAAAGTTGTAATCATCTCCAAAATCGTTTCTCGCTGCGAGTCCGAAGAGTCACCAAGTGGCTTTTCAATACTCTTTTCCTCATTGGTTCCGGCTAGAAAATTAAAGGCCGTACCTACAGGTGAATTGGTGAAAAACTTCGCTAGTCCCGGAAGTGCCATTCCAATGATGTTGGAATAATACTCCACCTGCTTTTTTGCCTCCAGGGAGTTCTGCATGTCTTGAACTTGAAACTCCAGCTCTTCATTCAAGGCAGATACTCTTTGAAGTTCCGAGGTAAGTCTTTCCAGCTCACGGCTACGCTCCATTTCCGAAAACTTCCGCTGTACCAATTCATTGACCTCTGCTTCTCCCAGACCTGAATAACCTGCAAGTGACTTTGGGATTTCTTCATCGACATCCGTCCACTCAAAGGTTTTGGCCCAAATGAGCATTCCCGTTTCTACATCCTTGAATTCAACCTTTACCTTGTCAGGGTTTTCAGATTTATCATAGCTTCTAACAAGTGGTGAAAAGTTCTCAATCACCGCCTGATCAATACTGTTCAAGCGCTTGCCATTTCTGTAAAACATGGCATTGAATGTCACTTTGTTGTGCCCTTGTTTAGGGAAGGTTTTGATCATCTTCTGACAAACCTCGATCACGTGATAAATCTTTCTTCTTTTCATTCCTTGACGATTTGAATAAATTCGATGATGGGAAAGTAATTCGTTCCCCTTGGTAGCTCAATGGACACTAGTCCACTGAATTCCTCCAATGCTTCAATGCGGCGATGCCCTTTTTTGACCTCCAAGCTGTTGGTGTCGGATAAAATCCGTGTGCCTACTGGTAGTACTGAACAGTTCGTAAGCAGCAAGTACTCGTTGTAGGCCTCAATGTGGTATTGCAGTTGCCCTGGTCTTGTGTACACGGACTTAAAGCCTTGCAATTCAATCTTGATCTCTCGCTGTTTGAACTGCTGCTGAATATGGTTTAAGTGGTCGTACATGAGCCTTTCTGGTTTTGAGTTTGACCTTCTTTGTCAGTGCAGCGCAAATACAATTGCACCTTGTATGACGTGAATTCTTCATGAAGTGCAGCATCTACGTACACACCACTTACAATTTGTCCTGGGTGTAGATCAACATCTAATTCTTGAAAGTCCTGCGCCTCTAGGTCATGATGAATGAGTGTTGTTGTGATTGCTTCCTCTTTCAAACTGTTAAATGAAGCACTCAAACGACCTAATTCGCAATTCACGTTTTTTGGATCAAGAAAGCTAGCAGGTGAGATTTTAAAACCCGTACAGCGTTTTAAGTATGCTGGGATCTTGTGCTGAAATGAAATGATTTCACTAGGCTTTTGAACCCAAAAACTGACAATGGAATAGCGTGATACTAACATGAAACCTACTCATTGGTTAACCATAAATAGATCTTCACTTCATAGAGGTAGCCACTTTCTGTTCTGCGTTTTTTGAGTAACTCGACCTTAGAAACCTGATTACTAAAAACATGATCACCACCGTCTGTAAACTTGCCCTCAATGGCTGATCCACCAGCTTCCAAGTGCTCCTCAAAGAAGAAGAACTTCTTGTTTGGAGCAACTTGGTGACCGCTAGTGATTAATTTCACCTCGTGGGCATCTTCAAAGACCTCTTGATTATTCACCCTTAGCCCCAACAAGGATCCCATCAATAATTGCTCATCGGGCAAGGAAACAAAAATCCCACGGATCTTTGCGTACTGCTTATCGGTTTGAGCATTGATGCGCACTGATTCCCCAAAATCAGATACACGAACACGTATTTGTTGAAACTTATGGTTTTTCATCTCGAATCAGAATTAGGCTTTGATGACTGCTGTTCCGCGAAGGATAACTTTCAAGAATGTGTTCTCAGGAGCGTTTGCCGCCCATTCCAAGTTCAATTCAATGGATTGCTGGTCGCGAATGATCTTTGGGTTATCCAAGATCCAAAGTCCACGAAAGGTGTCTTTCCCAGTAGTTTGAAACACCTCACATGAAGTATTGGGAACCAAGATTGTTCCATTGGCTTTGAATTCAAATTCCCCATCGCGGATGTAATCTGGAACCACATCAAAGTTCACACGACTTGCATCGTCCTTTGACTCACTCACACCACCAAGCAATTGAATGCCGTACAACAAGAAGTGATTTCCTTTCTCCAACTTTCCGCTTGAAATGTTGCTTGTCCCAACGACTTTCGTGTCGTCGTCCTTGAACATTTTCACCACCTTAGAGCCTCCAATGGTTTTCACCACGTAGTAAGCCGTATCTACAGCCTGTAAAGACTGCGTAGCCAATCCTTGTTGGATTTCCTTTGGTAACATGGTGATGCGCTTTTCAAACTCTGCACGTGAGCGAGAGCCTGTTGCTGTGGCCATAGCGCGTGACTGATTTTGCATTTTGCGAAATAACTTGCGCTTGTCGCTTGTTGCACCTAATTCAAGTGCTTGTAAGAAGTCGTCTTCTGACATGGCACCAAGTAAGTTGTATTCGCTGTTTTCGATTTGTCCAAGTGTTAACATGATACTTATTGTTTATTTGATTTGTAATTGATTAAATGATTTCGATGTAAGCCAGATCTTCATCCTCCACGCGTGAGCCACGTGACATTTCAGCATGTGGCATGTCTAAATCCTCCACATTGAAAGCTGTTGGGGATGAAAGTGCCGGAAGATCCGGATTGTAGCGCTCCACTGACAAATTCAATGGTTCGCGATAGATGCTTGGTTCTCCTAAGTCGCTTGATCCTGCCAAGTTAAAGTCTGCTAGTCCTGCTAACAAGTCTTTTTTGAGCAAGATTTTCACGCCTGATAATAAGCCTGATGCACCAACTCCAGTTGCCAACATTTTCATGTTAGGGTCTTTGAGCATGATGTTTCCTGCTGTTCCAACGCCAAGCATCAATACTGGTCGTGCCAGTGCTTTGACATTGAAGGCGGTTGCAGCCGGATCAACGGCTAATACCTTGTCAATCATTTTTCCGCCCACCGAGCCGATCAAAACACCGCCAGTGAGCATAGCCAAGGTTTTAAGTTCATCCATCACAGCTTGGCTACTGATTTTGGTTTTTGCTTTGGTTCTTCTTTTTGTTGCCATGGTTTGCGTATTTATTTGATTAAAAAAGTTTTACTGTCTTCACAGTAGGTTTCTTGTTGCTAGTTTTTGATTTTGAGGGGCTCGTAGTTTTCGCTGGTGTTTTACGCTTTGTAGTGCCGCGAATTCCAGACAAACCTGTTGTTTTGGCTTTAGGCTTCACCATTTGATAAATCCCTAGTGCCAATAGACCTCCACCAATGGCCACCGGAACTGGATTCTTTTTAATGAATTCCATGATTCCTCCACCCGTTGAAGTAGATTTGGTCACGGCTTTAGGAGTCTGAGCATTCGGATCTGTATCCTCTGATGAAGATCCTGCATCGTCTTGTTGAATCTCGGAAAACGCACTTGCAGCATTTGGATCCGCATCCATTTCTTTTGTCAAGGAATCGATGTCTAGTTTTTCGTCTTTACCGACAAGGCCTGCATCTTTTAAGATGTTGATTGTTGCAATGATCACCGGAGTTGCTGCTGCAATGGCACTTGCGGTTACTGGGTCTCCCAAGTATCCGAGTAGTTGTTCAATGACAACACCACTCAAATTACCTGCTCTGCCATTCAAAATGGTATTTTTCAATACCTCACGGCTTCCTTGAAGTTTATCGGCAAACAAATGCTCCACTTTGGTCAAAGCTGTTTTGCTTTTCTGGTATTGTGCCGGTGCGATGCCTTTGGCTCTGGCTTGTTCTGGTGTTCCATATCCCCATTTGAGCTTATTGGCCATTTTACCTAAATTGAGCTTCATGGCAAGTAAAAAGCCTCCGCGTGCAGCCAAAGTCAAGGGGTTGTATTTCACAACGGCTTTCACCGCTTTCTTGGCTACATCACCAACCTTTTGACCTGCAGTGTTGACTGACTTTTTAACGTTGGTAAAAAAGCCCTTTACGTTCACACCACTTAATGTCAATTCATCTGGGTCGTATTCTAGGCCATTGATGGTTTTTACACCATTTCGAAAATTCAATTGCGCTTCGTTTTGAGCCAAAATATCCAAGGCCTGATTTCTTTTATCGGTATGCCAATATTGAATGGCATAATCCAACATTTGTAAGAGTGCTTTTGGGTCATCTGTAGATGAAACCAAAGAAGGATCCTGTGCAATTGCATTTCTAGTTGCAACGATGTTTTCATAGATTTTATCGAGCTCCGCACCCGAATTGGCGCCAAGTCCTGTTAGTGAATTTGCCATGACGGCATTGTAATGGTCGTTTGAAGAAACGCCACTTAATACTGCTACATTGATCCCGTTTAAGCTCATAGTAAAGTCCATTTTTTTTGTATATTTTTTCTCGTAGTTGAATTCAGAAACTACTCCATCTATCACGCAGTAATATCTCTCATCCCCAAGTGGGACAAGAACATAGACATGCTGCCAGGAATCTCCACTGTACATCGTAATTCGAAACTTGTGTGGAATTTGAAGGTTGGTGAGAATGCTCGAAACGAAGATGCTCATGCAGTCACAGTCCACACCTGTATTTCGTTCTGCCCAACTTCGTGCTGGTCGTCTTAGTTGTTCAAGTCCTCTTTTGTCGAGTTTGTATTGAATGTAGCTATAGACAAATTCCCAAATGGCGCGGCAAGTAGCCTCTGTTGTGGACCGTCGGAGTAATGGAGCAATTCGCTTGGTGTCGTCAAGGTATTTCCAAACGACCTTCTCCATTAACTCCACAGTATCCGTAACCTCGCCGTCTTCAATGATCACGCGATCACGCTCTTCCGGCTTGGGGAAATACTGATTGTAACGGCTCCCATCTTTGATAGCTCGATAACCACTCGTTACGGTTTTGGCTGGTATTTGTGCAAGCGCATTCATCAGATGAGTTTTTCTGAAGGAGATTGATAAAAGATGCCATTCACATAGGTGGTGAAGTTCATTTCAAGCGGAACTCCTAAAAGAGCAACCAAGTTTTTCTTGTCACCGGCTTTCCATGCAGCAATGACTTTCGGGACATTCTTGATAATATTGGCAACAAGTCCTTTCAAGGTGAACCAGTCAAGCTCCAATTCAATAGTGTCGATTTTAGTAAGCCCTAGAGGCTTTATAGTAATGATTTGATCCTCTGCATCAGACTGAATAAGCATCTTTCCTTTGCTGGTAAGTGTCACCACAGGCTTTGTCAACTTCACAGAATCCCTGGAAGGATTATTGATCTCCACTTCTGTTCTAAAAGAAATCCCCCCTAGAGTAACCGAATGGATGCGCGGATTCACAAGTCTAGCATTTGCCACCTCGGAAACATTTTGCATTCTTAGTAGCCGTACGATACCGTAAACTAATCCTGCACCAAGCGCTATGCCGACTACCTTATTCATCGGCTTTCTTTTTGTTTGTTGAAGTAATCGGTGAGTCTTTTAGCAATACAATCCATGGATTTCTTCACGATGTAACCAGCCGCAGCAGAAGCCGCAGCGTAGATTACTACATTGGATAATCCAGCAAAGGTTATTTCTGTAAGAATGGGTTTAGCGGTAACCGCTTTAGCGACTCCCCCAAGAACTCCGGAGGCTGTTGTGAAAATGGAAGTATGCGAATGTTGAGACATGAAGTTTTGCTTCGATTAGGAGGCAAACTTCAGGAAACAAAATTATAAGAATGGAAATTTTAGGTAATCGTATGTTACCAAAAGACAATTAAGGAAAAATTCGAAATTAATCTAGAAAAAACTCTAGTGATTTGAAATCAACTCATAATAATTTTGAACAAGCGAAATACAAAACTTTGAACATGTAATAATTTAAGACTTTGAAGATTAAAAAAGTCGGATCAAACCGAGTGAGACTCTAAATCGAAGTAGGTAAAATTAAAAATATAAAAAATGTGTAAAAAAAGTTGGTTACCTATGGGTACGAGAATAATGAATGAATCTCAATCCGAATTAACATTTCAGGCTCCTAATGATTGGATTTATGTTGGTATTTCAGGTGGAGAATTTATTCAAGATTCAATTGGTAAAACTAAAATTACTTGTACTTGTACAGGCACGGGAACTTGTAATCCTTTTATAGCTACAGACAAAGGGGGGTCAATTTCTGGATGTGCTGGGGATTGTACAAATTGTGTATCAACTCGAACCATCGCGGGTACAAACCAAAACATTGAGGAAGGTGGTTATATAAATTTATCATTGGAAACTCGCTTCGTCGATATAGATGAAAAAATTCCTTCAGCTTTTCAATCAATGTTTAGATTAGATGAAGTCAATACAAAACTGAATGATTTTATTAACCAAATTTATGAAAACGTCCCTTACCCAAATGTTACTGAAATTGACGGCGCTTTTTTCATTCAAGATGGGTACTCATTTGCCGTGGTTAGCCTTTGTGGTAGAGCTATTTCAGTTGCAGTACCTAATGAAGTTTTAAAAATTAATAATGCATATGGTTGTTCTAATAAATGCGAATGTACCAAAGGTGTATGTAAAATAGAAAGCCGTTCTATACCTTTTACCGCGAGTATTACCTATTGTGTCGGAGAGTGTACTGGACAATGCACATTGATCATTAGAAAGATGATTTCGGATGAATTAACTAACGTTTTTGAATCTGAATTTTTTGACTTTTAATAAAATGAAAAAAATATTAAAATTGTTTTTACTAACAATACTTCTTGGTTCATGTAAAACAAATAGTAAAATCATTGAAAATGAATCTTGGAAATTGAATTTTATTCATCCTACAGAATTAGCTAGTACAAAAGAGTCTCTGTTAGTTTATTCTATTTTAAATTTAAAAACAATAGATGCAATCTATAAATTTAATAATGGTAGATTAGTTGTTAATGACAAGTACGTAAATAAATATTTTATATCAGAAAATCAGCTGTTTATTAAAAAAAATGGGATAAAGAGATTCGCTTATTATATCGAATTAAACGAAGAAAAACTAATATTATGGAATAATGAAATAACGTTAGAATTTAGTAAAAATTAAAATATTTTAAAAGAACTGAGTAAATTCTCAGTTCTTTTTTTTTTTAAATTTCAATTCAGTAGATAATATATTAAAAAAAAATATCCAAATCCTAAACTTGAAAAAAAATATTGGCGTAATGGATTTTAGTGAAAATATAAAATCTCTAATTAATCTTAGAAAGAAAAAATACTAAACATCGAAAATCTCAAATTAGTTTATTTAGATTTTGTAAAACCTTTTCATGGTTATTCAAATATAAAACGTAACTATTTTTGACAACATCTAAAACTTAAAAAGATTTACAACCCTAAACTATCCAACAAACCTCCTTGCTGTCTCAATTTCTTTGCTGCAATAATATCTGCTTTTTCCATTGCGATTTCCTCATTTGATCTAGGCGTATAAAATCCATTGATAATACTCACGCGGATTAACTCATTAGCGGATGTAACATTGAACTTTTTCATGATATTCGTTCTGAGTAGGTCGAGGTTTTTTTTGGAGGTAAAAACAGCATCTGCTATTTCTTTTCCTTTTACGCCGTCACAGATCATTCTAATGATTTTCAAGTCGCGTTCATCTAGGTCCAGATGTTTCATTCTGGTTTTAACTTTACGCTCAGTTGCGATAGAATTGATGATGGCTTCATTCATGAAATGATTGGAGTACTTTCCATCTGCATAGACTGTGGTGATGGCCTCCAACATTTCACGGTTCGAACTTTCTTTTAATAAATAGGCGTCGGCACCTTTTGAGAGCACTTCGAAGGCGATATCTAGATCTTTATGCATAGTGAGCATAATGACCTTGACCTTAGACTCTTGCTTCTTTAGAATTTCAAGTGTTTTTATACCGTTGAGAACAGGCATTTCTATATCGAGCAAAACGACATCAATGGGTTTGGTGGCGAGTTGATCCAAGAAATCTTGACCGTTAACTGCGTCAAAAACAAACTCACAACCTGGTAGTTCGGCTAAAATTTTCACGATTCCTGATCGGACCATTTGAACATCCTCAACAAGGGCCAATCTTATTTTCTGAGAAGTATTATCCATGATGCAACTAAATTACCGTTTCCAACTCAATCATACCACAACTCTCATTGCGCGTAAAAGTGAGTTTTCCCTTAATTACCTTCAAACGATATTTAATGTTTCCTAGTCCAAAACTGTCTGATTCAGACGCAAGCACATTGAAATCACGTTGCGTTAATGCAATCCCATTATGCTTGATATTCATTTTTAATTTTGCATCAACGTGCTCCAAACTCAACTCAATAGATGTCGGATAGCTATGCTTCAATAGGTTGGTCATGAGCTCACTGGCAAGGTAGAAATAATGCATGCTGATCACATCCGGTATTTCTAAATCGTCAGGAATTTCTGAAAGAAAAACAAACGAGTCAATTAATGATTCTGTTTTCTGCTTGGACATTCTTTCCAACGCTTTCACTAATCCAAACTTCAACAAATAATGCGGAACCAAACCTTTGGTAATCTGACGTATTTGCTCAACGCTATCTTTAATATAACCTTT
>JBIIBL010000071.1:0-10946 GCA_044239425.1 Crocinitomicaceae bacterium
TTCATCCTGAGCCAGGATCAAACTCTCCGTTGTATAATAACTTCGAATTTTAAGAGCTCGAGTATGTTTGTTTTTATTCTTAAAAACGCTGTTTCCTTATTTCTCAATACTTCAAAGAACTTGTCTTGTGCTATTAGTAAGAACTCCCACTCCTACTCATCTGTAATCTAATTGAACTCCCGATTGTCTTAGACCGTTGTCTCAATTGCGGGGTGCAAAGATATGTACTCTTTTTGGTTCCACAATGCTTTTTTGAAAGAAATTTTAAAAAATTATTTTCGCGAAAGCACAGTGGTCTAACGATCAAGTATTTGAAAGGTTTCATTTTTTCAATCTTTTTTGTGGAAAGCCTGTATTATCGGCATCTTTGTAAAATATGGTACTTGGAAGAAGGGCTTATTTAAAATCTTTGAACGATGAACAATTGATCGGCGTCTACAAGGATAAGCAGTGGTCGGCTTGCATAGACGAGCTCTACCGTCGCTATGGGCACCTGGTATATGGTGTGCAGTTAAAGTATACCAAACAATCTATGGATGCCGAAGACCTCACCATGGAGTGCTTTGCCAAACTGCCAGCATTATTACTTCAGCACGATATCGCTTTCTTTAAAGGTTGGTTGTTTGCTGTGGCCCGAAATCTTGCTTTGACTTTTTTAAGAAAAAATAAAGCAGGTATCATAGACCAATTAGACGAACAAAAGCAAGGTCAGATTAAAGAAGAAGATACAATCGACATCGAAAGAGAACTTAGCTTACTCGAATGGGCGCTACCTCAATTAAAAGATCATCAGAAAATTTGTATTGTGCTGTTCTATATCGAACAAAAGAGCTACGAACAAATCATGGCGCAAACAGGCTACACCTTTAATGAAGTCAAAAGTTATGTCCAAAATGGCAAACGCAAACTGAAATTGCTGATGGAACAAAAAGAAAATTATGAAAGCAAATAGAACGCTCTTTAAGAAATACCTTCAAACCGCTGATCAGCAAACCAAACATCAGGTCGAAAAAAAGTTAACCGATGACGACTTTGCAATGGAAGCACTTGAAGGATTCCAGGGTCAAAATGATGCTTGGCAAAGTTTTGAAAGCTTTGATCGAAAGTATCTGCAGAAGAAACGCATTCAAAAAATGAGTTTACTGGGTTTTGCGCTTATCTTCTCAATTGTTGCAGGATGGTATTTCATCCCTACTAACCCTAAAACAAATGAGGTTCGAATTCAAAAAAAACCATTAAAAGCCCCGTCGATCAAAATACATCAAAAAGAAGAAATCAATCAGATGAAAACCGCTTCTGCTGCGGCACGTATTTCAGCTCAACAAGTGCTCAAGGAATTCTCAATTGCTGCCACTGAAACAAGTCAAAGGCCAGAAGCGCTGGATCGGATTCAGCAAATACCAGCCCAGGCTGTTGAATTCAATAAACAGAAAGGGCAACATTTGACTTTGAAGATAGGGCGAGAACTATTCATCAAGAATTTAAAGGTGCTTGACTATCGATATTACAGAAATGAAATCAAAGAAAACCAACAAACTTTCACAGAAGATAACCTAGGTGAACAAACCTTAAAAATGCCGTACATCAATCTTCTCAACAAGGCAATAGTGGATTTTTCTAAAGAAGACTACAAACTTGCATTGTTGCACTTTGATAAAATCCTTAACGCTTACCCAGATGACGCAAATGCATTATTCTATGGCGCCATGTGCTTATATAACCTCCAAGAATATGGACAAGCTGAAGGTAGGTTTCTAAAGCTGCAGAATATACCTTTTGCCAATTTTAGTGAAGAAGGAAATTGGTATTTACTGCACGTCTACCAAAAGACAAAAAAAGAGGCTGCATTTAGCAGCCTCAGAAATTCGATAATTGAAGAAAAAGGATTCTACGCTCAAAAAGCAGAAAACCTAAAGTTTCACTAGCGTTGTAAACTAATTGGAGCTGAGTAAGCTTTGTTTCCAACAAAGAAATGGACTACATAAAGACCATTCGGCAAATGCGAAGGAAGCGATACCCATTCTTGATTATTACCTAACTCTGTAGCGCCAAGTTTTTTGGAGAAAACCGATTTGCCTTCAAGATTTACTAGATTCAAGGAAGTAGGCAGAATAGATAAGGTCGCATACGAAATAAGGACCGCGTCTTTTTCAGAAGAATACCCAACGTTAAAATTGTTTTCTTTAGTTGTCTCGTCAAGACTTGCGTCGTCATTCAAGAAAACATGCTGCGATAAATAAATGAGATCGCCGTTGTCGTTGTTATTATTGTTGGCTTTGTTAGTGGCTACATAAAAAGTGACCGCGCCTTCAGAAGTAGCTGGGGCAACCCATGTCCAAGACCAAACTTGCGTGGCAGCTGTATTGGAAGTGTTTTTGTGAGTAGCGTATTTGCGTTGCCCACCACTAATGGTTGCCGTTTTTAACTGTGTATTTGTGCCAGCAACAAAGTTACCCGCCATAGCATTCGCACCATTGAGTGCAGTTACTTGAAATCCTTTCTTTGCTGGATTACTCGCCATTGAAAGATTAACGGTGTAAGTGGCCCCGGGCGTATATTGCGTCATTCCCATACCTAAGTCGTTATTGAGTATGAGTAGGTTTTCAGTGCTACCATTTTGCGTGGCGCCACTATGGCAACTGGTACAATTTTGTTCGCCTGGTGCGCCGCTATGGCCTCCTGATGGTCCGTTTGCATTTAATGGTGCTGCTTGAAAACCTTTGGGTTCTTGTGTTCGAAACGAGTAAATACCAAAACTCACAGTGAACAGGGCGATAGGTAAAATTATTTTTTTCATAACAATGAAATTTGAGTTAAGAGAAGGGCTAGTTATCCAGCTTGCCTTGGTTGATCCAGCAGGTTATTTTTTGAATAAGAGAGTCCGGTAGGGCTGGCCCGCCGATGGGCATCAATTGATAACCATTGGCTTTAACTGAACCAATAATTGCATTGGAATTGGCAGAAATAGAAGTGTAAGTGCTAAAGTCATAACCTCCAGACGCATTTCCTTGATCGTGGCAACTGATGCAATTTGCTTGTATAATGGGCATAATATCATTCGAAAAAGAAATCGTGTCATTGCATTGTGCAGCTAAAGGCGTTACTTTTTCACGGGTGCATGAAAAAAGTGCAATAGAACAAGAGGAAAAGGTAATTAAACCTGCGATAAATAGAACTGTTATTTTCATATAAAACTATTTGCCCTGTGCAGGGATTTCAAAATTGACTTTCATGATGTCGGGAACAGCCGTGCTCTTTTTGCCGACTTTGAAATCGATGCGGTTGACATTGAAGGTTCCTTTGAAGGTGATTTTGCTTCCTGATTTGGAGTAGTTGGCCGGAACCGTAACTGTTTTGGTCATGCCTTTAATGGTAAGATTCCCCGTTATGTTGTATAGATTGCCTTCTTTTTTCTCAACTTTGGTTGACTTGAATTTAGCAAATGGATGTTTTGCTGAATCAAACCATTCTGGTGTTTGTGCTTTTTTGGTCATCATGCCGTTGCCGGTTGAGATTGAACGCACATCGATTTTGAAATCGAAATTTGAGTTAGCGAGGTCTTTTTCGTCGAAATCAATTTGACCTTCCATGATTTTAAAAGAACCTGATGGATCTTTGCTTTTGAATTCGATGGAGAAATCTTTGGTGACTTCGTAGTGCTCTAGTACAACCAGTGTGAAGGCTGTCAGGCTAATTAAGGCTAACAAAGCAAGGAGGTAATTTTTTGTTTTCATGGTATATTTAATAAAGAGGCTTATTCAATTACAAATTTCCTGCCAACGGTGAAGCCGAGTCTGAATTGGCCGTCTTGCCATTGTTCTGTTGTGTAAGGGATGAATTGTGTTTCGCCGATGCCTCCTGAGTTGGTGATATTTATAGTGAAGTTGTGGCCGAAGGTGAACCATTCGAGTGCGATGGCACCGCTGTTGATGAAACCACTTTGACGCGTTTGGCTGCCGTTGAAACAATGGTAGTACTCGCCAATTAAGGCAAAACGAGAGGTCAGGCGAATGCGACCTGAAACACCCAATGCAAAAAGTTCGTTAGCGTCGGTGTTGGCTACGTAGTTGCGATGCACAAGTGTGGGTGAAAGCTGCAAAGCACCGCGGTCTGAAAAATGATGTGCGATATTGACTTGCGCAAAATAATTAAGTCTATGAACAGCCTTCGGGAAATGAGTCACTAAGCCTTCGTCCGCAGATGCCGTCATGTAGGTGAAACTCGAACCCGCAACAGCAGTGATGCTGATTGGTGATTTTTTAGATTCTTGACTAATGACTTTATATTTGATAAAGCCGTCCACCAAAGAACGATAAGGGACGCCTGTACCTTTAGAACGGCCAAAACCAACCATGAGTTGATCGGTAACGCCGTATTCTAGCGCAATGCGCATATCGGATAAGTTATCAAAACCAAACATGTTTTGAATGCCGCCATTGACGCCACCGATGTCGCCGAAACGGTGCTCAATGCGGAATTCGTAGGTACCCTTACTAAGGGTTTCTACTGAATGGCCATTAATGACACGCGTAGAAGAGAAGGTGCTGATTGGTTCGCTGTATTCCTCTTCGGTGCTTACTTCTGTAGGTTCTTGTGCAAATATGCTAAGCGGAAAAATAAATGCTAGTGGAAGAATGTTGTAAATTTTCATCTGGAAAGTATTGAACCATTAATTAGACGCAAAGTTGTTTAAAAAGTTGGGTGTTTGTGTCAAACGCTCAGAAACTTGCAAAAACTATGATTTTTTTCTCTTGTCAGCAAGCCATTTCGGCACAACCGCTTCTTGGCCTTGAGGTGTCTCGAGTAGTTTTTCGAGGAGGTCGGGGCGTTTAGCTTTTTGCAAGCGCTGACGGATCCAGTCTTTATTTTCTTTTTTATACCAGAAAAAATAACGGTTTTGGTTGAGCTTTTCTTCTCTGGTTTTGACTGTATTGACCGGTTTTAAAGTGTAAGGGTGCACACCCGTGTAATAAATAACCTCAGCAACAGTCATTGGTGTAGGCGTAAAATCTTGCACCTGCTCTAACTGAAAGCCCATATCTTTTGTCTCGGCAGCGAGGTTGGCCATGTCAATTTCTTCACAACCAGGGTGAGAAGAAATAAAATAAGGAATGAGTTGTTGTTTGAGGCCGTGTTTAGCCGACAAACGGTCGTATTTTTCCTTGAACTTATGGAAATACTGAAAAGATGGCTTGCGCATCACTTTCAGTGTAGCGTCTGAGGTATGTTCGGGGGCAACTTTCAAGCGACCAGAAACGTGACGGGTAATGACCTGCTCTATGTATTCATCGTGGTTGCCGTCTTCGTTGTTTTTGTTGAAGTCGTCTACAAGAAGGTCGTAGCGGATACCCGAACCAACAAATGCTTTTTTGACCCCAGGGAATTTGTCAATTTTGCGATAGAGCTCGGTCATTTGTTTGTGGGAGGTATCGAGGTTATGACAAATGACAGGATGTATACAACTTGGCGAAACACATTTGGCGCAAATGGCTTCGTCTTTGCCTTTCATGCGGTACATGTTGGCTGAAGGGCCACCTATGTCTGATAAATAACCCTTGAACTCGGGGTGTTTGGTCAGTTCTTCAACTTCTTTCAAAATAGACTTTTCACTGCGCGAAGCAATGAACTTACCTTGGTGGGCAGAAATAGTACAAAAACTACAGCCGCCAAAACAACCTCGGTGCGTATTGACCGAGAATTTGATCATATCGTAGGCTGGAATGGCGCCGCGTTTTTTGTATTTCGGATGCGGAAGCCTAGTGTAAGGTAAATCGTAGGAGCCATCCATTTCCTTTTCGGTCATGGTTTTAAACGGCGGATTAATGACCAGCGTTTGGCTACCAACTTGTTGAATGATGCGATTGGCTGCCCACTTATTGGACTCGACTTCTACAATTTTGAAATTGGAAGCATATTTAAGTTTGTCTTGTAGGCAGACTTCATGGCTGGCTAGCTCGACGGTTTCCCAATTTTTATTCTTAGGAAGTTCCAATGCAGCATCTTGTAAGAATGCTACCTGGTTGATGGTTTTAGCTTGTTCAAATGGAACGCCTCTTTTGAGTAAGCGCAAAAGTGTTCTAAGTGGTTGTTCTCCCATGCCGTATACCAATAAATCGGCTCTGGCGTCCACGAGAATGGAGGGCATGAGTTGGTCTTTCCAGTAGTCGTAGTGTGTAACGCGGCGCAAAGAAGCTTCTATGCCGCCGAGTAAAACCGGAACGTCTGGATAAATATCTTTGAGGATATTGCTGTATACAATACTTGCGTAGTCTGGTCGAAAACCAGCTTGACCTCCAGGTGTATAGGCATCAGTTGAACGCAGGCGTTTGTTGGCGGTGTAGTGATTGACCATGGAGTCCATGCAGCCGGCTGTTACGCCAAAGAAATACTTGGGTTTACCTAGCTTTTTGAAATCGCGGAGGTCGTCTTGCCAGTTGGGCTGAGCAACGATGCCGATCCGAAAGCCTTCGCTTTCTATGATACGGCCAATAACCGCTGTACCAAAGCTAGGGTGGTCTACATAGGCATCGCCCGAAATGAGGATGACATCAAAGGCCTCCCAGCCTCTTTTTTCGGCTTCTTTTAAGGATAAAGGTAGCCAATCGGAAATCGGGCGTTCAGAGTTCATGTTACAAAGATACACCAAGAACAATGCGTCCTGAATTTTGTTGTAATTTTGTCGAAGAAATCTATCAATATTCACCTTAAAAACAAGATCAAAATGGCTTTTGAACTTCCAACATTACCCTATGCTTACACCTCGCTCGAGCCGCACATCGATGCCCGCACAATGGAAATCCACCACAGCAAGCACCACCAAGCATACACCACCAACCTCAATAATGCAATTGCAGGTACCGACATGGAAAACATGTCCATAGAAGATATTTTAAAAGTATGCAAAGACAAACCAGCTGTTCGCAACAACGGTGGCGGTTTCTGGAATCACAACCTTTTTTGGGAAATCATGGCGCCAAATGCAGGCGGCAACCCTAGTGGTGAGCTCGCAGCGGCTATCGACAGCACTTTTGGTTCTTACGAATCATTCAAAAACGAATTCGCAAAAGCAGCCACCACACGTTTTGGCTCTGGCTGGGCTTGGTTGTGTGTAAGCAACGGCGCACTTGAAATTTGTTCTACTGCCAACCAAGACAACCCACTCATGGGTGAAGGCTGCAACGGAACACCTATTCTTTGCCTAGACGTTTGGGAACACGCTTACTACCTCAACTACCAAAACCGTCGTCCAGACTACATCAATGCTTTCTTTAACGTCATCAACTGGGAAGTTGTTGGTGCAAAATTTGCTGCTGCAAAGTAAGATTTAAGTTTATTTAAAATAAAAAGGGCGGCCCTGCGGGCCGCCCTTTTTGGTATCCAAGCGTTCCATTAAAAATTTACTTGCGCTTGAATTCTCAATAAATTACCACGTTGAAAATTTGTTGGGTTAACAGCATCTTCAAAACGACGAGCCGACATGGTGTACATTAATACTAGTTCAAAGTTTCTATTTGGTTGCCATTCTGCACCAATTTCTAATTCTTTTACTTCATAGCTACGTGCATCGAGCTCATGTTTTTTCCCGCCATCGTAGTATTGAAATCTAGAGAAGGGGATTAACGTTTGGCCCTTGAAATCTAATTTATAACTCGCTGTAATAAATCCTCCTTTGAGCGGAGCTTCAATGATTGAGTTGGTAAACTTGTCATACTCTGGACCACGACCGATGTTGTACTCCGCTAATATTCCAATAGGTTTTGGATACAAGACAAATGTTGCTCCTACGCGCTCATCATTGTAAAGTTTATCAGTATAGGTATCTACTCCTGATGTTGTCGACAAAAGCGTGAATTGTCCTTTGTAGGCTTGTACGCCTGCTTCAATCACTTGATTTTTGAATTGAAAAGGATAAGAGGCACGTGCCACAATATGCTTGTTTGCATTTAATTCAGGGCGGTTGGCTGTTTGTCCGTTGTAGACACCAATTCCTAACACGCCGTAATCTCCGGATCCTTTTAAGCCCTCACTCACCAAAGAAGAGAATAACTTACGTGTTTTGGCAGGTGCCCAGTAAAAAAACACACCTAGGTCGCGTTCATTGGTAACAGCACTATTCATGGCGTCAGCGCGGTCTAGTGGCAAACGATTTTGGGAAGATTGCATGTTTTCAAAACCATAAGGAACTTTGGACTGGCCAATGCGGAAACGGAATTCATTTTTCTCATCTAGGCCAACGTCAAAATAAGCATCGCGCAACTGACCAAAGTGCATGGCACTTGATGAAGGCGAACTAGCAAAATCAGGCTGGATATAAAAATAAACTCTTGGGCTCACTTGTCCAAAAAAGATGAGTCGCATACGGCGTACAAAGAAATCGTTATCTCCACCCCAACTTCTATCACATTGTTCACACTCAAGATCTTCATTAGTTTGAAGAAGGCCGTTATAACGAACTTGCATGTATCCACGCATCTGAACACTTTCATACCATTTTTTTGTAGGAGCGGGTGCTTTCGCTTTGGTAGAGTCCGCTGGTTGTTGTGCAAAAGAACCGACCGATAACAATAGGCCAATCATTGCCGAATAAAATTTTGTCATTTTTTCTCGCATTAATTTCGAGCCCAAAATTATATCCTTCATATTGAGTTAACATTCAATTTATTTTCATTTAACTTTTATATAATGTTATTAACATTTACATAATATTGATCATGGCTTATTCAATGAGCAAATACTATTGCCTTCTACACTCGTTGCGAAGAATGCTGGCAATGTTATGTTTACGTTAACAAACTGTATGGTTCTTCGACATACATGCGGATAAGCCTACATTTGCTCCATTAAATCAAAAATTATGGCAGGAATTTTAAGTTATTTTTTACCAAAAGACAAGGTGTTCTATTCGTTATTTGAAGACGCCAGTAACAACTTAGAGCTGATCGCTCAGAAACTTCTTCAGGTAGTACATGAACCTGAGTTCAACAAACGCGCAGCACTTATCAACGAGATGCGCGATATCGAGCACCAAAACGACAATATCACCCACGAAATATTTATCGAACTCGGTAAAAACTTCATCACGCCGTTTGACCGCGAAGACATTCACGCGCTTGCATCTGCTTTAGATGACATCGCTGATTACATATATGCTTCAGGAAAGAAAATCAACTTCTATAAAATTGATCCGATTTCTGATCAAGGTATTCAAAAAACAGCAGCAGCGATCAACGACGCTGTAATTGCTGTTAAAGCGGCCGTTATGGAATTGCGCAACCTTAAAAACACACAAAAAATCATTGAGTGTGTGATCAAAATCAATAGCATTGAAAACAATGCCGACAACATCTTTGACATGAGCATTGAGCAATTATTCAACTCTGACGTAGATGCCAAAGAACTCATCAAAAGACGCGAGTTGTACATGGTAATGGAAACTGCCACGGACAAATGTGAAGATGCAGGAAACGTGATCGAATCTATCGTAGTCAAATACGCATAATCGATACTATTCATTTTTAAAGCAAAACAAATGTTTACTTTATTGCTCATCGTAATTGGTATCGCGCTGCTTTTTGACTTAGTCAATGGGTTTCACGACGCAGCCAATTCCATTGCAACGGTTGTTTCAACCAAAGTACTTACACCTTTTCAGGCCGTACTTTGGGCTGCCATGTTTAACGTTATCGCATTCTGGGTATTCGACATGAGTGTCGGAAACACAGTAGCAAAGACGGTAGACAACAACGCCATCGACCTCTGGGTTATCCTTGCAGGCCTTTTAGCAGCTACTTTCTGGAACCTACTCACCTGGTGGTTAGGTATTCCCTCCTCTTCATCACATACACTAATTGGTGGTTTTGCGGGCGCGGCAGTTGCCCATGCTGGCTTTGGTGTTATTGAAGGTGGCGAAATCCTCAAAGTAGTGTTGTTCATCTTTTTAGCGCCAATAATTGGTGGATTCATAGCTTATTTGATTGCTGTAGTTACTATTTCAAGGTCATTCTGGAAAAAGATGCTCGTTATTTTGCTCCTTTCTGGTGTAACTATTGCCGTAATGGAGTACATGATTGAATTCATCGACATGAAGCCAATCATGATGTATATCGTCATTGGTATGATCGCTGTGTTTATCTTAGTATATATCTGGTTTGAAATTGCCTATGGGTCTAAGCGTCCTTCAGCTGTGAAAGAAGCAAACATGCACAAGAAACTTCAGCTTTTATCTTCAGCGGCCTTCTCTTTAGGTCATGGTGGTGCTGACTCCCAAAAAGTAATGGGTATTATATGTGCAGCGTTGCTTGTTTACGGTAATATGGGGCGCGAAGGAAAATTAGACAAGCCCGTTCCGAAAGATTTACAAATCACTGAGCTCATGCAAATTGAATTCAATGATGCTGACGGTAAAAAACATAAATTCAAGCCTGAGGTTGCTGAAGTTGACGGTGGCATTTACTTCATCGACCATAAATCTGTAATCGATGCAGCTTCAGGAACTGCAATATATACTGAAGAAGGAAAAACAATTACAACTGTTCAAGGCGCTCCTTCATTCAAGGCTATTGACAGCGAAATGCACAAAATCGAAATTTTCACTTTCGGCGATGCACTTTGTGATGCCAAAAACAACGACACCATTTTTCTTGATAAAACCATTGATACCAACTATAAATATGCTAGTATTTTTAACGAGTATATTGATGGAAGTACAGGAGAGTTAAAAGAAGGTAATAAAATCAAAACAAAAGTACATTCCGATACCATGCCTTTCTGGGTAGCTTTCGGATGTTACCTCATGATTGGCATCGGAACCTTAATGGGTGGTTGGAAGATTGTCAAAACAATGGGAACTAAGATCACCAAGGTGACACCGCTGGAAGGTGTTTGCGCCGAAACCGCAGGGGCCCTGACCCTGTTTACGGTATCTCAGTTTGGAATCCCGGTTTCGA
>JBIIBL010000010.1:0-37576 GCA_044239425.1 Crocinitomicaceae bacterium
CTAAACCAATGTAGCTTCTGGGCTTGGCTAAGATCTTAATGAATTCGTTGTAGGTGTTTTTCCAGAGCATTAGGTTTGCGTCATTTGGATGAAAAAATCTTCTAGTTTGCGTTTGGGCTCGAGCGCCACCACCTCATAACCCGCTTGCACTAATTTGGAATTGAGCAGCGCTATATGTTGCTTCTCAACGTTCAATTCCAGTGTTTTAGGTGAGCTTACTTGAATTTTTACCGCAGGTAATATTTCATGAATGAGCGTAGCTGCGCCTTGGCTATTTTGTGCAAGCTCAATATGTAGTAAGGTTTCTTGTGCATTCATGAGTTCTGCAACCGAGCCTTCAATAATGGTTTGCCCTTTATTGATGATCACCATGCGATTGGCCACGAGCTCGATTTCAGCTAACTGATGCGATGAAAGAATAACAGTTTTATTTTGCTCATTTTTAAGACGCAAAATGAGGTCTCTGACCTCAATGATGCCTTGCGGATCTAAACCTGTGGTAGGCTCGTCTAAAATGATCAGTTCGGGCTGATGCAATAAGGTCTGGGCGATTCCTAAGCGCTGGCGCATGCCGTGCGAAAAACCACCCACTTTGTCTTTTTCTCGACCGAGCAAGCCCACAAAATCTAAAGTTTCGTAAATGGCTTTCTGACTCACGTCTGCACCTGAAATGCGCGCAAAAATTTCTAGATTCTTGAGCGCCGATAAATATTTGTAAAAATCAGGCTTTTCGACAATGCTGCCCACCTTAGCCAAGATGGCATTGCGCTCTTCAAATAAGTTCTTTCCAAAAATGCGGATATCGCCTGCATTGGGCTTGATCAAAGAAAGCATGCAACGCATAGTGGTACTCTTTCCAGCGCCATTGGGCCCTAAAAACCCAAATACATCGCCTTTATTGACCGTAAAAGTTACGTTTTTAACCGCTTCAAAAGAGCCAAAAGATTTTTGCAAACCCTTGACTTCAATTATTGCTTGCTGTTCCATGTTTGCAAATTAAGGAGAATTCTAAAATGATAGCGCAACCTAGGTTACTTAAATATAGCATCAACCTTTTGAAAACGATATGCAAAAATTTGCTCGAGCTTTGGACGCACCAAAAAAGGATGCACTAGGCGCCCTAAAATACCTAGCGGAAGCACATACGTTACAATGTCGGTCATTTCGACACCGCCTGCAACAGCTTTAAAGTGATGTTCGTGATGCCATATTTTATAAGGCCCAACGCGTTGTTCGTCTACAAAAAATTCTAAATCTCTCACGGTTTTAATTTCGGTCACCCAATTCATCGGAATGCCGGCCAATGGCTTAACGGTGTAGGCAATCATGAGACCTTCGTACATTTTTTGAGGCACCTCTGATTTGACAATAAAACCCATGCTTGGCGGCGTAATTTCTTTGAGATTCAAAGGTGAGGAGAAGTAATCCCAACAAGTTTGTAAATCTGTCGGAATAAATTGTGTTCTTTTGAGCTGATACATGCTTTTCAAACACGCTAGCTCCAAAAATGTTTAGGGTTTTTGAAAGGCTTTTTTAGCGGGTTTTGGTCCAAGTTCAAATAGGAGTTCTCCGCCCTTTAGTAATTCCTGGTGTGAAAGCACCGGCTTTTGCAATTGTTGGCCATTGAAACTCACTTTTTGAATATAGACATTCTTGTCCGAATTGTACAGGGTCTTGATGCGGAGCGTTTGTCCGTTGTCGAGTTGTAGAGTGGCGTCTTTGACCAACGGAGCCGTGAGTTGGTAGTCTTGGGACCCAGGTGCAAACGGATACAAACCAAGGGCCGTAAACAAATACCAAGCGCTCATTTGACCACAGTCGTCATTGCCTCCCATTCCTGCGGCCTTCAGGCTATATTGTTTGGCTAAAATCATGCGGGTCGTTGCTTGGGTTTTCCAAGGCCGAGTGGTAAAGTTGTAAAAATAAGCGATGTGATGCGAGGGCTCATTGCCGTGCACGTAATTACCGATAATACCTTCGCGCATGATGTCTTCTGTTTCGGCAAAATAAGCATCGGGCAGTTCCATTTCAAAAAGAGAATCAAGATGCGCCATAAAACGCTGCTCACCTCCCATTAGCGCAATGAGGCTTAGGGGTTGCTGCGGCACGTAAAAGCTGTAATTCCAGGCGTTTCCTTCAATGAAACCTTGCCCATGTGTAGACAGCGGATCAAACTGCGTTTTAAAGTTGCCGTTGGTCAGGCGTGGGCGCATGAAACCCGTCTGCAGGTCGAATACATTGCGGTAATTCTCAGCTCTGGACTGGTATACCCGCGCCAAACTATCTGCCTTCAATTTGGACGCTAATTGGGCAATACACCAGTCGTCGTAAGCGTATTCTAAAGTTTTGGAAACAGAACTACCGCTTTGGTCTTCCGGAACAAAACCTAAATCGATGTAAGCACCTAGACCCTCATAAAAACGTTGGTTAGCAGTGCTGTGTGCCGCATTTAAAAAACGGAAAGGATCTTTCAAATATGGATTTTCTTTGACAACCGCATCGGCCATTACTGATACGGCGTGATAGCCGATCATGCACCAGTTTTCATTGGCATAATGCGACCAAATAGGCAACATATGGTGTACGCTTTGGGTATAGTGCTGCTGCATAGACTCGATCATATCCGCATTTTGTTTCGGATAAAACAAATTCAAAAACGGATGCGCCGCACGATAGGTGTCCCATAGAGAAAATGTCGTGTAGTTGGTAAAACCATTGGCCTGATGTATTCTTTGGTCAAGTCCGCGGTAACGGCCATCTACATCCATATAAATGGTAGAACCCAACAAACTGTGATACCAAGCGGTATAAAAATTAATTTGGTCATCGAGGTGTAAAAAGTTGGCGTCTTGTACCACCGAAAAAGCTTCATTCCATTGTTCTTGAGCAGCAGAATAATAAGCGCTAAAGCCCGACTTCGGTGCTTCGGCTTGGAGGTTAAGTAAAGCACCTTCGATGGAAACACCCGAGAGCGCCACCCTGAATTCTACTTCTTTGGCCTCGCCAAAAAACAAAGCTGCTTTCAAGCCCTCACCTGCCCCTTCGGCAAACTGATGTTCGGTGTCAAATTTGCGCCAAAAACCTTTGTACATACTCGGCTTGAAATCCTTGATTTGGTAGGCACTGAGCGGCACCGAAGTAGCGATAGCAAAGTAAACCGTTCGGGTTCTACCCCAGCCATTGGTTTGCTTGTAGCCCGTGAGTAAGGTGTCGTTTTCAACGCGCAAAAAACACCAAACATTCTTGCCGTCGTAGTTGTATATGCCGTGCGTGAGGTCGAGTATGAAGTGGCCCGGAGCACCGTCGTCAAAACGATAGCGGTGTATACCAACGCGCTGGGTGGTCGTGAGTTCGGCCTTTACCCCAATTTCATCGAGGTAAACAGCGTAATAGCCTGGTTGCGCAACTTCGTCGTGGTGATATACCGATCGGTAGCCTTTTTCTGGCGCTGCTGCGGTTCCCGGATTCCATTGAATGGGGCCACGGTTGGGCATGAGGAGTACATCACCTAGATCGGAGTGGCCGGTTCCTGAAAAATGCGTATGTGAAAAACCGACAATTGTGGAGTCGGCATGTTGGTAACCTGCGCAATAGCGATAAACATTAGGCTGATAAGCACCGTTGACCGCAAAAGGAATGGTATCGGTGTCGGGGCTGAGTTGTATGGCGCCGAACGGAACCGTTGCTCCGGGGTAAGTGTGCCCTGCGTCTTGGGTACCAATGAAGGGTTTAACGAAATCAAGCGACTTCTGCTGTGCAAAAGCCGCCGAACTCCATAAGATGAAAATGAGGTAGCGCATTAAACGAGCTCCACTACCATAGCAGAAGCACCGCCGCCGCCATTGCAGATGCCAGCTCCGCCGCGCTTCGCCTTATTTTGTTTCAAAACGTTCAATAAGGTAACAATGATACGCGAGCCTGAATTGCCGAGCGGATGACCTAAAGCAACTGCTCCACCATTGACATCGACCTTAGCTGGGTCGAGACCAAGAATCTTCATGTTGGCCAAACCAACCACAGCAAAGGCTTGGTTGAGTTCCCAGTAATCTATATCGGCAGTAGTGAGCCCTGCTTTTTCAAGTGCTTTTGGAATAGCGAGTGAAGGAGCTGTAGTGAACCACTCAGGCTCTTGGGCTGCATCGGCGTAGGAAACAATTTTGGCGATTGGCTTGAGGCCGTATTTTTCGACTGCTTCTTCTGAAACCAAGATGAGCGCAGAAGCGCCATCGTTGAGCGTAGACGCATTGGCTGCTGTAATGGTACCTTCTTTTTCAAAAGCGGGGCGTAACGCAGGAATTTTGTCTAAAAATACGTTTTTGTATTCTTCGTCTTCGACAACCATTACAGGGTCGCCTTTGCGTTGTGGAACCGAAACACCAACTACTTCGTCTGCAAAGCGACCAGCCTGCCATGCCGCTGCGGCACGTTGGTAAGAGGTAATAGCAAAGTGATCTTGATCCGCTCTGGAAATATCGTATTTGGTAGCGCAAAGTTCGGCGCAATTGCCCATTGGAACTTTGCTGTAAACGTCAAGTAAACCATCTTTGGTGATGCCGTCTAGCATGCCAATATTGCCAAATTTGGTGCCGTTGCGGGCGTCTAAATAATGTGGCGTTTGGGACATGTTTTCCATTCCACCTACCACAACAATGTGATTGTCGCCAGCCAAAATACTTTGCGAGCCGAGCATGATAGATTTCATACCTGAAGCACACACTTTATTGACAGTAGTACAAGGTACATTTTTACCCAAACCTGCAGCTATTGCTGCCTGACGCGCCGGTGCCTGACCTACGCCTGCTTGAAGTACATTGCCCATAAAAACTTCGTCGACCAAAGCTGGGTCAAGTTGGGCCTTTTGAAGTGCGCCAGCGATTGCTGTAGCACCTAATTGCGTTGCGGATACGCCAGAAAACGCACCCATAAAGGAACCCATTGGCGTGCGAACTGCGGAGAGAATATAAACTGTTTTTGACATGTTGATTGTTTTTGAGCCACGAATTTAAGTAAAAATGTATGTATTTTTGGCATATGCATTTGCTGTCTTCTTATTCTTTGTGGTGGATTCTTCCAATAATGGCCCTCACAGCCCTTTTGAGCTACCTTTTTTACCGCAAGGAAACTTGGTTACACAACAAATCAAAGGAACTTTGGTACACACTTTTTTCACTGCGCGCCCTTAGTTTGGGTGTTATTGCCGTGCTTCTTTTAGGCTTACTCCTAGAGCAATCCGATTTTGAAACAGAAAGACCAGTAATTCTGACCCTCATTGACCGCTCTTCCTCAATGAACAATTATAAGGAAAGTGACAAAATCGAGTCCCAAATCAAGGCTTATCAATCCATTTTAAAAGAAAAATTAGCAGGGCGTTTTGAGCTACAAACATGGAGCTTCGGTACTAACCTTCAAGTTGCAGATAAGGGGTTTACATCCGCGCAAACCAACATGGAATTACCGTTTGAGCAAGCGGCAAATCAATTTTTAAATCGCAATCTTGGTGCTGTTGTGCTTATTTCAGACGGCAATTACAATACGGGCGGTCATCCAATGTACAATGCAGCTTACCTTCCGCTTACTGCCGTTTATAGTTTAGCTGTCGGAGATACCGCTGTTAAAAAAGACCTACTTGTGGCCAATGTGGCTCATAACGAGCTCGCTTTTCTAAATAACAACTTTACACTAGAGGTCGACATCGAAGCGCAGCGTTTTGCAGGTAAAAACATTCAAGTAAGTCTTTATGAAGATGGCAAAAAACTAGCCTCCCAAAAAGTACAACTTCCGGCCACGCGCAGCAGCCAAACCACCATTCAATTTGAAGCGAAAGCAAAAAAACCGGGCATCCACGAATACAAACTCGTCATTGATCGTTTCAAAGGGGAATTTTCTTATCAAAATAATAGCCGAACTGTATACATCGAGGTGCTCGATAGCCGCAGTAAAATTTTGCTCTACAGCCACGCGCCTCATCCGGATGTCGCCGCTTTGCAACAAGCCCTTGCTGGCAACGAAAATTACGAAGTGGTGGTCAAACACACCGATCAACTCAAAGACCTCAAATGGAGTAGCTTTGACTTAGTGGTTTGGCACGACCCCGGAAAAGGTTTCAACGAGCAATATTTAAAGGAAATGCGCAGCAAGCAAATACCGGTTTGGTTCATACTCGGCTCGCAAACAGACGAACAAATTGCGACCAAACTTAGCACCGGTCTGCAACTGACACTCAAGACACAACTCGAAGAAATCCAGGCGACGCCAAACAAAGGTTTTGGGCTCTACCAGCCCAATTCAGAATGGCTAAGCCTTACAGATGCACTGCCTCCACTGACCAAAAGATTTGGCGAAGTCAAAGCCAGTGCAGGCACACAAGTATTTTTTACACAGCGGATCGGGAACTTACAAAAAGGAACACCCCTACTTACTTTTAGTGACCGCAACCAACAACGCAATGCCTGTTTACTCGGCGAAGGACTTTGGCGCTGGCGCATGGTCAATTATGTCAAAAAGCAAAACCACGAAGCTTTCGATGCCTTTGTAGGAGAAATTTGCGCTTACCTGATGGTCAAAAAAGAAGGCAGCGGCCTGAGAATTCAGGCACCAAAAAAACTCAGCACCTCTGAAAATTGCATTCTGAACGCGACCTTTTACAATGAAGCCCTACAAGCCATTACCAGTCCCAAAATCAACTGGGAACTCGACTACGAACACAAAAAAATCCGCAAAGGAACCTTTGCCACCAAAGGCGCATTTTACCAGCAGCAACTGGGCAAACTCAAGCCCGGACGCTATTACTGGAAAGCGAACACCGTACACAATCAAAAGAAATATGTCAAAACAGGAGCATTTATCGTCGAAGATATCAATCTAGAACAACTCGAATCTTCTGCCCGACACACAACGCTTTATCAGTTAGCCAATCAAACTGACGCTAAAGTGTTGGCCATTAAGGATTACAACAAACTCATTTCTCTTCTCGACAAAAAAGAAGACCTCGTGGCACTGCGCACTGAAACCCATCAGTTTGATCCACTTTTAGACTACCTTCTGTTATTCTTTGTCTTGATCGGCTTACTCATTGCTGAATGGTTTTTGAGAAGATACCACGGTTCTTACTAAAACATTTTTATGCGGATTTACCTTGTTTTCCTTTTAATACTGCTGTCCTTTACAAGTTGTGGGCAGAAATACCAAGATGGCGATCTTATTTTTCAGCACAGCGCTTCTGCGCAAAGCACAGCCGTTCAATTGGCCACCAGTTCCTATTATTCGCATTGCGGCATCATCTTTTATTTAGAAGGGAAGCCCTATGTTTTTGAAGCACTCGAGCCTGTTGGTGTGCGCTCATTAGCAGAATGGATCGAAAGCGGTGAAAACCAAAAATACGCGGTATACCGCCTAAAAGACAAAAGTTTATCTACTGCACAATTGAACCAAATGAAGGCTTACCTAAAGGCTCAACTGGGCAAACATTACGACCTCGGCTTCAATTGGTCTGAGCGCGAAATGTATTGTTCCGAATTGGCTTACAAAGCCTACCAAGCAACAGGAATAGAATTGTGTCGCCCAAAAGCATTGAGAGATTTCAACCTCGAAAGCCCGCAAGTCCGTAGAATTATGCAACAACGCTACGGAGCTGAAATCCCCTACGACGAACCAATGGTGTCACCAGGGCAACTCAGTGAATCAGCGTTATTGTATAAAGTTCAATAAGTAGTTATGGATCTAAAATTCTCCTTCAAGTCCTTTGCAGCATTAAACCCCTACGAACTTTATGCGTACATGCAATTGCGCAGCGAAGTATTTGTCGTAGAACAAAACTGTGTTTACCAAGACCTCGACGACAGAGACCAGCTCTCACTGCACGTATTTGTTCAACACGACGATGAATTGGTGGCCTGTGCACGCATCGTACCCGCTGGTCTTGCTTACCCTGAAATTTCAATAGGAAGAGTGATCGTTGCCGAAGCCTTCCGCAAACAACAGCTTGGCCATGAACTCCTGCGCTATTGCATTGCACAAATTAAAAAACACTACGGACCTCAACCCATCGTATTATCTGCGCAAGCCCACTTGCAAGATTTTTATAAAAAGCACAACTTTGTACCCCAAGGAGCAATCTATCTCGAAGATGGCATTCCTCACATCCATATGATCAAACAATAAATACATGAAAAACAAAATTATTTACACCCTTGCAATCAGTGCAGCTTTTGTAAGCTGTAAGCAAACCAAAATGAATTCTGGCAAAACGCAAGCGCTGCAAAGCATTGACCTCAAAGCCTTAGACACTACCATTCAGCCTGCAGACGACTTCTTTTTGTTTGCCAATGGCACTTGGATTGCCAATACAGAAATTCCGGCAAGCGAATCGCGCTGGGGAAGCTTCAATGAACTTGAACAAGCCAATAATAAAAAGTTGGTCACACTCCTTAAGGAGGCTGCAGAAAATCCAGGAGCACTGGGTTCTCAAAACCAATTGTTGAGTGCTTATTTTATGTCTTACACCGATATGGCACGTAGAAACGAATTGGGATTAGTTCCTATTCAGGAAGATCTAACCAATATATTAGAGATTCAAAAAATTGATGACCTCCAAAGAGTCGTAGCCAAACTTCATAAATATGGTGTTGGTGCCTTCTTTGGTTTTGGAGTCGGCCAAGATTTGAAGAATGTGGCAACCAATGTCGCTTATTTAGGTCAGGGCGGAATCGGGCTACCTAACAGAGACTATTACTACGATGAGAAATATTCGCAAATCCGCACAGCATATATCAAGCACATAGAAAGTTCATTTCAGTTAGCCCAAGTGCCAAATGCTGCCCAAGCTGCTCAAAAAGTCTATGACTTTGAGTTAAAATTAGCAGAGACAATGCTGCGTCCTTCGGAAATGCGCGAACCCGAAAAAACCTACAACAAACAGGCACTACATGAGGTAATGCGTAGTTTTGGAACCCATTTCAACTTCAAAGTATATTTATCAGAGGTAGGTTGTATGGTGCCTGACACCATCATTGTCAGCAACCCTGCGTTCAACATCAAACTATCTCAACTCTGGGAAGAAGTAGCCTTAGAAGACCTCAAAAACTACCTCCAATGGTGTGTCATTAATCATTATGCTGGGCACCTCAATACTGCTTTTGTGGATCTGAATTTTGCTTTTTACGAAGGCGTTTTATCTGGCAAACGCGAGCAACAACCCATTTATGAGCAAGCCATCGAAGAAATGACCAACCTAGAAGTTGGCGAGCTTTTAGGAAAGGCATTTGTAGACAAGCATTTTTCAAAAGCTGCCCAAGACCGCGTCAATGAAATGGTAGACAACTTGCTTTTTGTCTATAAAGAACGCATCGAGCAACTCGACTGGATGTCCGATGCCACCAAAAAAGAAGCGATTGTCAAGCTCAATGCCATTGGCCGCAAACTTGGTTTCCCAACTAAATGGGAAGACTACTCTAGCCTGCGCTTCTTCTCAGATCGTTACGCCAACAACTACCGAGAAATGAGCCGCTTTAGCGTGGCTAAAAACTATGCGGAGCTCGGCAAACCAGTAGACAAAGACAAATGGGGTATGCCTGCGCACATGGTGAATGCGTACTATCACCCACTACTCAACGAGATTGCTTTCCCGGCGGGCATCATGCAAGCGCCTTTCTTTGATGAAACCTACGAAGATGCCGTCAACTACGGACGCATCGGAATGGTCATTGGCCACGAGTTTACGCACGGTTTTGACGACATGGGTAGCAAATTTGCAGCCGACGGTTCGTTTACCAATTGGTGGACCGAAGAAGACCGCCTGCTTTTTGAAGAAAAAACCAAATTATTGGGTGCTACTTTTTCAGGCTTCTGCCCTATCGAAGACCATTGTGTCAATGCAGACTTGACCATGGGTGAGAACATCGCAGACTTAGGCGGCCTCACAATGGCTTTCTATGCTTATAAACGCACCGATGAGTACAAAGCAAATCAGTTGGTGAACGGCTACACACCTGCTCAGCGTTTCTTTATCGCTTATGCGCAACTCTGGAAAATCAAGTACACAGAAGCAGAAATGAAAAAAAGATTGGCTACGGACCCACACTCACCAGGAATGTACCGCGTGAACGGACCACTTAAAAATTGTCCAGAGTTTTTTGAAGCATTTCAGGTTCCGGAAGGAAGAGAAATGCGTAACGACGTTAAAAAAGTTGCCCGCATTTGGTAAGAAAATCGGCGCTTGAGAGCTGTTCTTGAGCGCCTGTTTCCATATTTTTAAAACTCAGGGTTCCGGCAGCAGCTTCTTCTGCACCAATCATAACCACATAAGATACATTGCGGTCGTTGGCGTATTTGAGTTGTTTTTGAAGCTTGGCAGCGCTTGGATACAACTCTGCAGCCAGACCCAAATTGCGCACTTGCTGCAGCAACTTCAAGCAATATTTGCCTTCTTCGGCGCCAAAATTCACAAACAATACGTCGAGCGTGCGGTCGAGTTCTTTCGGGAAAAGTTCGAGTTCGGTCATGACGTCGTAAATGCGGTCGGCACCAAATGAAATTCCTACCCCAGACAAACCTTTCAATCCAAATAAGGCCGTGAGGTCGTCGTAGCGTCCGCCACCGCAGATGCTTCCCATCTTGACATCGTGCGCCTTGACTTCAAAGATGGCTCCGGTGTAGTAATTGAGTCCGCGGGCGAGTGTTAAATCAAAAACAAGTTGGCCGCGTTGCAGACCAAGCGCGTTGACGTGTTCGAGTACCTCGCTGAGTTCATCTAGTCCTTTTTGCCCTACTTCGCTGTCGGCAAGGTAGCTGCGCAACAAAGTCAATTTATCTGCATTGCTGCCTTCAAAAGCAAAAAGCGGCTTGATTTTCTCGATAGAAGCCGCAGAAAAACCTTTTTGTCCGAGCTCTGCAATGACGCCGTCTTCACCTATTTTATCGAGTTTATCGATAGCGACGGTCATATCTACGATGCGTGCGGTTTCGCCACAAACCTCTGCAATTCCACTCAGTATTTTGCGGTTATTGAGCTGAATATTGAATCCGGGAAGGCCTAACTTAGTGAGTACTTCGTCAAAAATCTGAATGAGTTCGACTTCGTTTAACAAGGAGTCTGAACCCACAACATCGACGTCGCATTGGGTGAATTCTTGATAACGCCCATGTTGAGGGCGATCTGCGCGCCAAACAGGTTGTATTTGATAGCGCTTAAATGGAAAAGTGAGGTCGTTCTGGTGCTGAACCACAAAGCGCGCAAAAGGGACGGTGAGGTCGTAGCGCAATGCTTTCTCCGCTAAGGAATTGGCAAAACGTGGCAGGTTGTCTTGTGCCAACGCATCGAGGTCAGCCTTGCGCATTTTTTCACCAGAATTGAGAATCCTGAAAATGAGTCGGTCTCCTTCTTCGCCGTATTTACCGAGCAATGTTGAAGATAATTCAAAGCTTGGTGTTTCTATTGGCGCATACCCGTAACGGCGGAATACTTCCTTGATGGTGGCAAACATGTAATTGCGCTTGGCAACCTCAGTAGGAAGAAAATCGCGGGTGCCTTTTGGGATTGCAGGTTTTTGAGCCATATTTAAAAATTGGTATTTTGAAGATATAATTGGTAAATCACACCGTCTGATAATCCGATTTTTGGAACAACAAGCGTGTTTTGCCCCAACGCATTTAAGGCAGTTATGTAAATCTTTAAAGCCGGAACGAGCACATCGGCACGGTCTGGCTTTAGTTGGTATTGATCACAGCGCTCTTCTAAGGTTAAATCAATTAAGTTGTTGTGTAAATCGACTAAAGATGCGAGGGTTAAGGATTCTTTTTGTTTGGGGGCTATTATTTTGAGGGCGCGGTTGACGTTGCCACCGGTTCCAAAAACCGTGTGGGCTTCCTGAAGTTCCACGTTTGTCTGAATCCAGGTGGTTAATTGGGTCCAGGATTCCGCATTGGTTTTGCCTTTCAAAATGCGGATTGTGCCTAATTCGAAGGAGCGCGCTGCTACCTTTTGACCATGTTCAAATACACTGATTTCGGTGCTACCGCCTCCGACATCTACGACCACAAATTGTTGTTGTTTTTGCAACTGCAACAATTCGAAGGAACTGAAAATAAGTTGTGCTTCTTCATCACCTGTAATGATTTCGATAGGCACCCCCGTCTCTTGGAAAATTTGCTTCGCTATTTTTTTGCCGTTGCTGGCTTCTCTCATGGCAGAAGTAGCTACCGCTCTCAAATTGCTGACTTCATGGGTTTGGGCCAACAATTGAAACGCTTGGATGGTTTGCTGAAATTGCAAGGCTTTTGCTGAGCTGATCTTTCCTTTATCGAAGACTTCTTCACCCAGGCGCAAAGGAACGCGGTAATAAGCTAATTTTTGAAATTGGATGCGGCCTGCACTATGTTGTACATTTGCAATAAGTAACCTCGCGGCATTGGTTCCAATATCGATAGCTGCAAATTTCATGACTACAAAATTAAACATTGCCTATTGCAAACCACAAAATTTTTTGTTTATTTGTTAGCGAGTTCATGAAGTACCAAGACCAACATGTTTTCAAATCTAAAGCCGCCCCCAAACCGGGTAGGCTTCTACTCTCCGATCCACATCTGAACGAAGATTTCTTTGAGCGCGCTGCTGTCTTATTGGTTGCGCACGACCCCACGGAAAGCTTTGGCTTGGTGCTCAACCACCAATCGGCCCTTCTCCTCAGCGACATCTTTGAACACATCGAACTCGACTTACCCATCTTTAATGGCGGGCCAGTGGCGCAAGAACAACTGTTTTATTTACATCGCTTTGCAGATGTAACTGACGCAACAAAAGTTACCGAACACCTTTATTTTGGCGGCAACTGGAAAGAAGTACTCTTGCAGGCACACCTGCTGCCCAAGCCTCAAAATCATTTGCGCCTATTTGCAGGTTACGCAGGCTGGGGTGCTGGTCAGCTCAACGAAGAACTTTCAGAACACAGCTGGATCTGCACTTCAGCATACAATGATAAAATGCTTCTTTTTGAAGACCCTTCCAATTTATGGAAAAAATGCATGCTCCAACAAGGTCCTGATCTCGCTCTTTTCGCGCATTTCCCTTTGAATGTAGCCGACAATTAATCAGCACAACAACTTGTTATTCAAGTAATTTTTGTACCTTTGCACCTCATTTTGAAGCGCACGCCCTGAAAGTGCCACCTTATATGTTTAACAACTTTCTGATATTCAGGGTATTAGAAATACAAATTTTTACGCCTTATGGCCAAACACATTGAACCGCAGGGAACTGCAGATTTCGATTGGGAAGCACTCCAATTGGATGGCTACAATCTTGTAGAACGCTCTGAACTCGGAGATCGCTACGAAAAAACCCTGACTTCTATCATGGAAAAAGAAGTCATTCAAGGGACCGTTGTCATGATCAACAAAAAAGAAGTAATCATTAACATTGGTTACAAATCTGAAGGTGTTGTTGCTGCCAACGAATTCCGTTACAATCCAGAGCTCAAAGCTGGCGACGTTGTAGACGTTTATGTTGATTGTCTCGAAGACAAAACAGGTCAACTTATCGTTTCTCACCGCACTGCCCGCATGCACAGCGCTTGGATCCGTGTCAACGATGTTCTTCGCACAGGAGAAATCATCACAGGTTATGTTAAATGCAGAACCAAAGGTGGTCTTATCGTAGACGTATTCGGAATCGAAGCATTCTTACCAGGCTCTCAAATTGACGTGAAGCCAATCCGCGACTACGATATCTATGTTGGTAAAAACATGGAGTTCAAAGTCGTTAAAATCAACGAAGAATTCCGCAACGTTGTTGTTTCTCACAAAGCACTCATCGAAGCAGAACTCGAAGAACAAAAGAAACAAATCATTTCTGGTCTCGAAAAAGGACAAGTCTTGGAGGGTGTGGTTAAAAACATCACTTCATACGGTGTCTTCATCGACCTCGGTGGTGTTGACGGACTCATCCACATTACAGACCTTTCTTGGGGTCGCGTAACGCACCCAGAAGAAATGCTCGAATTAGATCAAAAAATCAATGTGGTTATCCTCGATTTCGACGACGACAAAAAACGCATTGCCCTTGGTCTAAAACAATTACAACCACATCCATGGGATTCTCTTGACACTGAGCTCAAAGTTGGTGACAAAGTAACAGGTAAAGTTGTTGTCATGGCTGACTACGGCGCGTTCATCGAAATAGCTGCAGGCGTTGAAGGCCTTATCCACGTTTCAGAAATGAGCTGGTCACAACACTTGCGTTCTGCTCAAGACTTCCTCAAAATTGGCGACAGCGTAGAAGCAGTTGTACTCACCCTTGACCGCGAAGAGCGAAAAATGTCATTAGGTATCAAACAACTTATGCCAGATCCATGGAACGACATCGAAATCAAATACGCAGTTGGCACACGCCACAGCGCAAAAGTTCGCAACTTCACTAACTTTGGTGTGTTCGTAGAGCTC
Source organism: Crocinitomicaceae bacterium (assembly GCA_044239425.1). Taxonomy (GTDB): domain Bacteria; phylum Bacteroidota; class Bacteroidia; order Flavobacteriales_D; family Crocinitomicaceae; genus UBA952. Next base: position 14,434 of record JBIIBL010000010.1, read on the forward strand.
GAAGAAGGTGTCGACGGACTCATCCATATCTCTGATCTTTCATGGCAGAAAAAAATCAAGCATCCATCAGAATTCTGCAAAGTCGGAGACGCTATGGAAGTGCTTGTGTTAGAAATCGACCGCGACAACCGCCGTATTTCTTTAGGTCACAAACAACTTGAAGAAAACCCATGGGATGTATTTGAAAGTACATTCTCTGAAGGTAGTGTACACAGTGGTACAATTATCGACATGAAAGACAAATCAGGTATTGTTGCTTTACCGTACGGTGTAGAGGGTATTTGCCCATCTAAGCACCTTCGTAAAGAAGACGGTTCTAACGCAAAGGTTGAAGAAACCCTTGACTTCAAAGTCATTGAATTCAACAAAGACGCGAAAAAAATCGTTTTGTCACACACACGTCTTTTCGAAGAAGGTGACGACAAACCAACTACTCCAAGCAAAGGAGGCAAGAAACCAGCCGGTAATTCTACCGATCAAGCAGTCAAGGCTATCAACCAAAGTGCAGAGAAATCTACACTTGGTGACCTCGATGCACTTGCTGAATTAAAAGAAAAAATGGAGCGTGGCGAATAAGCCCAAACCAATTCAACTTAAAGGGGGCTTCGGCCCCCTTTTTTATTGCCGTCTTTCGCAAATTTATACTTAACTTTAGGGCCTGAAAGATGGGGACAAATCAAATTTCAACTACCGTAAAAGACATTTTTGCTGCATACCTCGAGCAAAATGGCCACCGAAAAACTCCGGAGCGCTTTGCTATACTCGCAGAAATCTACGCTTACGAAGGTCACTTTGATGTAGAATCTCTTTACATCAAAATGAAAAACCACAACTACCGTGTTTCGCGCGCCACACTCTACAACACCATCGAACTTCTGTTGGCTTGTAACTTAGTGCGTAAACATCAGTTTGGTAAAAATTTGGCGCAATTCGAGAAATCTCATGCATCCAAACAACACGACCACCTGATCATTACCGACACTGGCGAAGTCATTGAGTTTTGCGATCCCCGCATTCAACAAATCAAAGCCACAATAGAAGAACTTTTTGGTGTCGATGTTCAGCACCATTCTTTATATTTTTACGGAGTCAAAAAAAACCAGATCGACTAATGGAAGTACAGCTATTACAAAATGGACCTTTGAGTATACTCAAACTACAGGGCCGCTTCTTTACGGAAAGCGATAGAGAACACGCCATCGAACACCTCGACCAAATCAATAACTGGAATTTAGTCATCGACTTATCTGAACTCGAATACATCAATTCAACGGGCATTGCTTTTTTGGTCAAGACACTCACCCGCTCTAGACTTAATCTGGGCGACACCGTTTTATACCAACCAAATACACAACTCAATAAAATATTTGAACTGACCCGAATGGAACATATTTTTGGGATTTTTCAAGATTTCGAACAAATTAAAAAGTTTTTTGAACAAGCATCATGAAGGTAGACGTACTATTAGGCTTACAATGGGGAGATGAAGGCAAAGGAAAAATTGTCGATGTACTCACACCTTCCTACGATATTATCGCAAGATTTCAAGGCGGACCAAACGCGGGTCACACCCTAGAGTTTGAAGGAATCAAACACGTATTGCACACCATTCCTTCGGGTATTTTCCATCCGAACGTCATCAACTTAGTTGGAAACGGCGTCGTTATTGACCCTGTAGTTTTTAGTGCCGAACTCGACAAACTCAAACCATTCGGCATCGATTTTTCTGCGCGTCTATTGCTTTCCAAAAAAGCTCATTTAATTTTACCTACACACAAATTGCTCGATGCTGCATCTGAGCAGGCAAAAGGAAAAAACAAAATTGGCTCGACCCTCAAAGGAATCGGACCAACCTACATGGACAAAACAGGCCGAAACGGTTTGCGCGTGGGCGACATATTCTCTCCAAATTTCATGGATAAATACCAAGCGCTCGTCGAAAAACACGAAGGCATCCTCGTTCACCACACCGATTTCACCTACGACTTACCAGCACTTGAAAAACCATGGTTTGAAGCCATTGAGGTTTTGAAAACACTCCAAGCCGTAGACTCCGAGCACTACCTCAACCAAGCGCTACTCAACGGCAATAAAGTACTTGCTGAAGGTGCGCAAGGCACCATGCTCGACATCGACTTCGGAACCTATCCATTTGTCACTTCTTCCAATACAGTTACTGCCGGAACTTGCACTGGCTTGGGTATTGCTCCCACCAAAATTGGCTCTGTTATCGGTATTTTTAAAGCTTATTGTACCCGCGTGGGCAGTGGTCCCTTCCCTACTGAACTCGACGACGCTGTTGGCGAACTCATTCGCAAGGAAGGTAGTGAATTTGGTGCTACAACCGGTAGGCCGCGCCGTTGCGGCTGGCTAGACCTTGTACAATTGCGCTACGCGATCATGATCAATGGTGTCACAGAACTTTCCATGATGAAAAGCGATGTACTTGGCGTTTTCGAACATATCAATGTCTGCACGCACTACCTCATTAACGGTGAAAAAGTCTACGACTTTCCATACGATGTCACCGATCTAAAAATCGAACCAATCTACGAACAACTCGAAGGTTGGCATTGTGACCTCACCGACTTAGAAAACTTTGAATCAGCGCCAGCGCCGCTCAAAAATTACGTCGACTACTTAGAAGCACAATTAAACGTTCCTATTCGCGTTATTTCTGTCGGGCCAGATCGCAAACAGACGCTTCAGAACTAAAATGAAAAGAACCATCAGTAGCAGAATCGCATTCCTTTATAGTGCCTTTCTCCTATTGACAAACGTTTGGGCTCAGGGCAAACTCCAACTCTTACCAGGTACTCAAAAAATTTACGCTATTCAAAATGGTGTGCATCGCTTGGTAGGCACTGTCAGCTTTGTGTATCAAGGCAACACGATGTACTGCGACTCGGCTCATTACAACGAGAAAGCCAAGCAAGTTCGGGCCTTCGGTAACGTGCACATTCAAAAAAATGGCATCAACCTCTATGCCGATTCTATATTTTACGCCGAACAACAAAAATACGCCAAGCTTTGGGGGCATGTCAAAGCCCGAGACAACGCCTACAAAATGAGCGCCGACTCCATGGATTACGACGCCAAGCGCGGCAGAGCCATTTTCAGAAGCGCAGGCACCATCGAATCGACTGTTTCTGACGAACGCATTACGTGTCAACGAGGTTACTTCTACCCTGGCAACGGCTCCTTCTTTTTCAGTGGAAAGGTCCATTACACAAAGGCAGACCTCGATGTCAAGACCGACACCCTACAATTTGCCTACGAACAACAGAAGCTATATTTTCTTGGGCAAACCCAAATGCGCAACGACAGCACCCAAATTTATTGTCAAAGGGGTTGGTATGACGTACAAAACGAAAAAGGAGCGCTGTATCAACAAGCCGAAATTTACCAGAAAAATACGATCATCAAAGGCGACACCCTATTGATCAATACCAAATTGAACGACTACGAAGGGCGCGGCTCGGTGTATTTCAAAGACCTGAACCAGCAACTGGCCTTGCTTGGCAATAAAGCCATCTTTAGCGACACCAAACACATGGCTTATGTCACCGGCTCAAGTTTGGGCTTCATGAAATATAAATCTGACACCCTTTACGTACATGCCGACACCCTCTTTTTGGAAAGAGATACCCTCAATAAATCTAAATTTTTAGTAGCCAACCATAATTTTCGCTTTTTGCACCCCAATCTACAAGGAATTGGCGACAGCACGCGTTTTTCGTTCGAAGATCAAGTTTTAGCCATCAAACATCGGCCCATTCTTTGGTCCGAGCAAGGTGAATTAAAAGGGGAAGAAGCTCAAGTTTTCTTCAAAGACTCCATACTCGAACACATCGAACTAAAGCGCAAAGCGACCATTCTTTTTGAACTGCCTACCGATAGCCTATTCAATCAAATGGCTGCTGCAAATATTTTGGCGCTCTTTGACACGACTGGCAACCTTCAAAGTGTAGATGCAACTGGCCAAGTCTGGACCATCTTTTATCCGGAGTCTGAAAAACGGGTCAATGACAGCATTGTTGAACTGCGTAGAGAAGGGCTCAATCGTTTGTTTGCCGAAAGGCTTTTTGTCGAGCTACAAAAAGGAGAGGTGAAGCAAATTACGTATTTTGATCAGCCCGATGGCATCTTTTATCCGATGGATAAAATAGAACCTAAGGAGCAGCGCATCAAAGGATTTCAGTGGAATCCGTTGCTACGGCCAAAAAATGTGCTTGAATTGCGCAAAGATTAGCTGAGTTCTTCTGAATCGACGGCTGCATCCCAGCGGGTCACGCTCTTGACACCTTCTACTTGTTCAAATTTGCGGGTGAGCTGTTCGAGTTGAGCGGTATCGAAAACCAATACTTTTATACGACCTTCAAAAACACCATCGTTGGTTTCAAAGGAAATACTCTTCATATTGATGTTGTTCTGCTTAGAAATGATTTCAGTGAGCCGATTCACCAAACCGATTTGATCTATTCCGATGATGCGGATAGCAGCCACCCGTTCTACCAAAGCACTATTTTGCCAACGCGCCTTTAAACATCGGTAAGCCAGTTTAGAAAGTAAATGCACCGCGTTCGGGCAATTGAAACGGTGGATCTTGATACCTGAGGATATGGTCACAAAACCAAAAATGGAATCGCCAGGAATAGGACTACAACACTTGGCTAAGGTGTATTCAAAACCTTTGAAATCTTCGCCGATGATGACGGTATCGGTATCGGTGTTGATGCCTTCGTTGAGGAGGTCTTCGTCGGAACCTTTGATTTTCTTGGAGCGGATTTTACGTTCCAGAATGATGTTACCCCCTACTACATTGAATTCGCGCAATTGCGCGAGGTCAATTTTGCCCTTCGCAATTTTATAGTACAAATTATTGCTGGTGTCGATATGAAAATGCTTCTCTAAAGCGCGGATGTTTTCGGCTGTGTTTCGGATGTTGTGCTGCTTGAATTTGCGCGCTAAAATTTCCTTGCCGTCGGCTGCAATGACTTTGTGGGCTTCGTTGAGTGCTTGCTTGATGCGTTGCTTGGCCTTAGCCGATACAACAAAGCGCAACCATTCGTCATTGGGTTTTTGCTTGTTGGAGGTGAGGATTTCTAATTGATCGCCGTTTTGCAATTCATAGCTCAGAGGTACCAAACGGTTGTTTACCTTGGCACCAATGCATTTGTTGCCAATTTGGGTATGGATATCGTAAGCGAAATCTAGGATGGTTGAACCCGTTGGCAACACGCGCAATTCGCCCTTTGGCGTAAAGACGTAAATTTCGTCATTGAATAAATTGAGCTTGAAATCATTGACGAAATCGAGGGCGCTGCTGTCTGGGTTGTCGAGGAGTTCTCTGATTTCGGCAATCCAGCGGTCGAATTTGTTGGAGTCGGAGTTGGACTCTTTGTATTTGTAGTGGGCAGCAAGACCATGTTCGGCGATGTCGTCCATGCGCTTGCTTCTAATTTGCACCTCTACCCACCTGCCCTGTGGAGACATTACTGTGGTGTGCAAAGATTCGTAGCCATTGGCTCTTGGGGTAGAAACCCAGTCGCGGAGGCGTTCGGGGCTTGGCTGATAGTAGTCAGTGACTACCGAATAAACGCGCCAGCAATCGGACTTTTCGCGATCGTGTGGGGTGTCAAGGATGATGCGGAGTGCAAAAACATCAAAAACTTCCTCAAAAGGAACATCTTTGGTTTGCATTTTTCTCCAGATCGACGAAATGGATTTGGGTCTAGCTTTGATGTCAAAACCATAGCCTTGTGCTTGTAATTCAGTGCGAATAGGCGCCACAAACCTTCGGATGAAACGGTTTCGGACGTCAGCGGTAGACTTGAGCTTGGTTTCGATTTCAGTATAAACCTCTGGCTCGCAGTATTTCATGGAGAGGTCTTCGAGCTCAGACTTGATGGGGTACAAACCCAAACGATGCGCCAGCGGCGCGTATAAAAATTTGGTTTCAGAAGCAATTTTGAGTTGCTTTTCTGGCTTCATGCTCGACAACGTGCGCATATTGTGCAAGCGATCGGCCAGCTTGACCAATACTACCCGAAAATCATCTGAAATGGTCAGGATCATTTTGCGGAAGTTTTCGGCCTGAATGGAGGTGTTTTCATCGAAAACCTCAGGTATTTTGGTGAGGCCATCGATGATCTTGCGCACCGTTACACCAAAAAGATCTTCGATGTCTTGTAAGGTAATATGGGTGTCTTCTACAGTATCGTGCAAAAGTGCGCACACAATTGCGGTGGGCTCGAGGCCCATTTCTTCGGCACAAATACGCGCCACAGCGATGGGATGATAAATATAGGGCTCCCCCGATTTTCTGCGCATGTCTTTGTGCGCCTCTAGTGCAATATCAAAAGCCTTGCGGATAAGTTTGGTTTCATCGCGGCTGCGGTCTTTGGTGGCGCGCAATAGACCTTTAAACGCATTGAGGATTTCGATGCGTTCTTGTTCTAGATCAATTGGGGTCTGACCGTCGTAGTGCATTAATTGGAAGGTAAAAGTTGACTTTTTACTTCGCCAAACCCAATTTTGATGCCGTTTTGTTCGCAGTAACCGCGCATAATGACGGTGTCGTGGTCTTGTATAAAACGGCGTTCTGTGCCGTCGGGCATTTGAACTGGTTTGGTGCCTTTCCAAGCGATTTCTAACATCGAACCGAAAGAGTCTGGGGTTGGGCCGGAGATGGTCCCTGAACCCATGAGGTCTCCGCAACGCACATTACAACCGTTCACGGTATGATGCGCAAGTTGTTGGGACATATTCCAGTACATGTATTTAAAGTTTGATTTACTCACGATATGCGCTGGAAAAGTGGTTGCTTCAATGGCAACTTCTAAATGGATATCGTAAGATTTTTTACCTTCAAATTGCAAATACGAAAGAACAGATGGGTCTTGAGATGGCGTTGGGCAAGCAAAAGGTTGTAGGGCATCTAAAGTGACAATCCAGCAAGACATCGAAGACGCAAAGTTCTTCGCTAAAAACGGCCCTAGTGGAACGTACTCCCATTTTTGGATGTCGCGCGCAGACCAATCGTTGAATAAGCAAAGTCCAAAGATGTAGTCTTCAGCTTCTGAGGTAGAAATGCTGTGCCCAAGGGCTTTGCCTTCAAATGTAATAAAGCCCATTTCGAGTTCGAAATCGATTTGGCGCGAAGCTGCAAAAATAGGATCGGCATTGTCGTCGGGTTTGATTTGTCCTTTTGGACGCACCACCGCTTGTTCAGAAGGAATAACCGAAGATGCTCTGCCATGGTATCCGACAGGTATCCAGAGCCAATTGGGCAAAAGCGCATTGGCTGGGTCTCGGAACATGACGCCAACGTTGGTAGCGTGTTCTTTGGAAGAATAAAAATCGGTGTAATCGCCAATTTGAACCGGCATGGCCATTTTGACTTCAAGAACTGAAATCAAAGCATGGTGCTGACCTGGGTTATTTTGAAAACTTGTATTTTCTGTAGATAGAAGTTCGGAAATGCGGTTGCGCAAAGCACGCACGGCCAACTTGCCATGACGCATCATCGGATTGAGGAAGTCTTGACTGAAGTCGGCAACGGTGAAATGAAGGTCGTCGAAATAGCCAAAAGATGCCATGAGAGACAGATCTAGCACGTGCTCACCGATGCGCACACCAACGCGTTTGCCGCTTTGTGCCGTTTCGAAGATCCCGAAAGGTAAATTTTGAATGGGAAACTCTGAAGACGCTGCTACTTTTATCCAAGAGCGAAGCGCGGGGTTATTGGCTGTAATTTGCATAGGTGTGCGGTTTAAACATTGAAACGGAAGTGCATGACGTCGCCGTCTTCGACGATGTATTCTTTGCCTTCCACTTTGAATTTGCCGGCTTCCTTGACGGCGTTTTCAGAACCGTATTGGATGTAGTCGTTGTATTTCATAACCTCGGCGCGGATGAAGCCTTTTTCGAAGTCGGAGTGAATGACACCTGCGGCTTGTGGCGCGGTCATGCCTTTACGGATGGTCCAGGCACGAACTTCTTTGACGCCGGCGGTGAAATAGGTCTGCAAGTTCAAAAGATGATAAGCCTGACGAATAAGGCGATTCACGCCTGGCTCTTCCAAACCGAGCTCTTCTAAGAACATTTGACGTTCGTCGTAGGTTTCGAGTTCGGTGATGTCCGCTTCGATTTTGGCACCAATAACGAGTACTTCTGCGTTTTCGGCTGCTACAGCTGCTTTAACGAGGTCTACGTATTTGTTGCCAGTTTTTACAGACGACTCATCTACGTTACAAACGTACATGACTGGCTTAGAAGTAATGAGGTTGAAACTTTTGATGACGTCCATTTCGTCTTGGGTAAAGCCTAAGCCTCTGACCGACAAACCTTGCTCCAAGCCTGATTTGATGCGCAGCGCGAGCTCGTTTTCTTTAAGCGCTTCTTTGTCGCCGGATTTGATGACGCGGGCTAAACTTTGGATTTTCTTCTCGATGGTATCGAAGTCTTTGAGTTGGAGTTCGATGTCGATGATTTCTTTATCGCGGATGGGATCAACGCTGCCGTCGACATGAATGATATTGCCGTCGTCAAAACACCGCAACACATGCAAAATAGCGTCGGTTTCGCGGATGTTTGCCAAAAACTGATTGCCTAAACCCTCACCTTTTGAGGCGCCTTTGACCAAACCGGCGATATCCACGATTTCCATGGTGGTGGGCATCACGCGCTCTGGATTGACCAGCTCTTCTAGTTTTTGCAAACGCGGGTCCGGGACTGATGTTGTGCCTAAGTTAGGTTCGATAGTACAAAAAGGAAAGTTTGCAGATTGCGCTTTGGCATTCGACAAACAGTTAAATAAAGTTGATTTTCCGACGTTCGGCAAGCCGACGATTCCGCATTTTAAAGCCATTTTCTGTGTTTGTTAGATCTGAGCGCAAAGATAGCCAAAAGCAGCGTGCTTCGGCCTATTTTTGGTATTTTTACGCAAAATCGACGCATGAAAAACACATTGGTTCTTCTCTTATTTTTGGGTCTGCAAGCGCTCAGCTTTGCCCAAGACAGCATTTTTATCCGACGCATTTACGATGAAGCACTCTTGCGTGGCCATGCCTACGAAAACCTCCGACAACTTTGCAAGGACATCGGCCCGCGCCTTTCAGGCTCTGCACAAGCGCAAATGGCCGTCGACTGGAGCTACGAAAAAATGAAAGCTTACCATTTTGATGCAGTCACCAAACAAGCCATTACCGTTCCGCATTGGGAGCGTGGCACCACTGAAGTGGCGTGGTTTCGCGCAGATAAAGGCGCTATCGTCAAAGTACAATTACTGGCCTTGGGCGGCTCTATTGGCACCAATGGCCTTCTGGAAGGCGATATCATTGAATTCAAGCAACTTTCCGATTTGCAAAAGGCCAAGCCAAAAGATGTAGAGGGCAAAATTGTGTTCTTAAACCAAGCCATGGATGCCAGTCAAATTCAAACCTTCAAGGCTTATGGCGCCTGCTATGCCATTCGCGGCAACGGAGCAGTAGAAGCGGCAAAATTAGGCGCCAAAGCGGTTCTGATCCGTTCTTTAGGCTTGCCCCAAGACGCGCATCCGCACACGGGCTCTATGCACTACGATGCGGGCGTTCAGAAAATCCCCGCGGCGGCGTTGTCTACCAATTCGGCCAATGTGCTATCTACGGCACTTCAGAAAGGGAAAGTTCAGTTTTTCCTCGAGATGGATTGCCGCGATTTTCCAGATGCCGATTCTTATAACGTCATGGCTGAAATCAAAGGAAGTAAGTATCCAGATCATATCATTACCATTGGCGGCCACCTCGACTCCTGGGACACCGGCGAAGGCGCCCACGACGACGGCGCAGGTGTGATCCATTGCTTAGAGGCCCTGCGCATCTTAAAAGAACTTGGTTACAAACCCACCCACACCATTCGCGTAGTATTCTTTATGAATGAAGAAAATGGCAACCATGGTGGCCAGCAATATGCGAAATGGGTATTAGCCAATGGCGAAAAGCAAATTGCCGCATTAGAAAGTGACCGTGGTGGTTTTGCACCCCGCGGCTTCGGTCTCGACGGCCCAGACACCTACCTCCAACTCCTCACTTCTTTTGCAGCCATTTTCAAGCCCTACGACTTACATGTATTTGAAAAAGGTTATGGCGGCGTCGATATCGGTCCACTCAAAGAAGCCTACCCTGGCATTCCGCTTTTTGGCTTTGTCCCCGATTCTCAGCGTTATTTCGACTACCACCACGCGCCCTCAGATGTCTTTGAGGCCGTCAATAAGCGCGAGCTAGAATTAGGCGCGGCGGCCATTGCAAGTTTTGTTTACCTCCTCGACCTTCGTCTTTAAATGAATTGAGATGTGTGGCATAGCCGGTTTAGTTGTCAAAAATAGCGCACACGCTGCACAAGGTGAAAGCACCCTTGCACAAATGAGTGCAAAGCTGATCCACAGAGGGCCTGATGGTGACGGCCTTCGTTGGTTTGCTAACGCAGCTTTTGGCTTGGCGCACCGTCGCCTCTCAATTATCGATCTGAGCGCAGCCGCAGCTCAACCCATGCAATTTAAAGAGCGCTATTGCTTGATTTTCAATGGTGAAATCTATAATTATTTAGAATTAAAAACTGAACTTTCAGCACTTGGCGCCACCTTTCAAAGCAACTCAGATGCAGAGGTACTACTTCAAGCGTATCATTTTTGGGGAGCTGAATGTTTGCAGCGCTTCAATGGCATGTGGGCTTTTGCCATTTACGACCAACAGCACAACACTTTGTTTTGCGCCCGCGACCCTTACGGCGTCAAGCCTTTTTATTACCTAGAGAATTCACAACATTTTGGTTTTGCTTCAGAAATAAAGGCCCTACTCGAGATACCAAGCTACGATGCCACGGCAAATACAGCTGCCCTCCTGACCTATTTTGGACTTCGTAAAATTGAAACACAAAGCGAAGGTTTTTTCAAAGGCATATACGAACTCCAACCGGGCCATACGATCAGCTATGATTTAACAACCCAGCAAAAGTCAATCGACAAATACTACCTGAACACACCTATTGAAACTGAAAAAGCACAAACTGAGTTCAAAGCACAACTCGAAAACGCTGTTGCTTTGCGCTTGAGAGCCGACGTGCCTCTTGGCTTTTGTTTGTCTGGGGGCTTAGATTCGAGCAGTTTATTACACATCGCCGCAAAAATCAATAAGAGTTCAAATGTTACAGCGCTAGCCAATGGATTACACGCTTTTACCGCCGCCAATGACTCTCCGCTAGACGAGCGCAAATGGGCCGAGCAAATGATCGCGCACACCAATGCCAACTGGCATGTGTCCGAATTGAATAGTCAGCAATTGATAGACGCCTTGCCACAACTCATTTACCACCAGGATATTCCGCTGCTCAGTACCAGTACTTTTGCACAAAGCAGCGTCATGAAAAGCGCCGCTGAGCAAAACATCAAAATTCTCATCGATGGCCAAGGTGGCGACGAATTATTTGCGGGCTACCAAATTTTTTACCCCACCTTTTTCAAAGAATTATTCTGGACAGGTCGCTGGGTATTGTTCTTGCGTGAATGGAAACATCTCGGCAATTCGCCTAGTTCAAAAAAGTACATCATTAAAGAATGGCTCAAGGATCTCATTGGTTTTTTGCCGGCGAAAGCACAAATAGCAATTGCGAAGAAAACTAATCCTTCACTCGCCTATTTGCGTCAATTTCCTGCGCTTAAAAGGAAGCGCTTTGATCGCTTACAAGCACACTTAGCATATTATTGCCAAGCACACGAATTAAAAAGTCTTTTGCGCTGGGAAGACCGCTGCTCTATGCAGTATAGCATCGAATCTAGAACCCCCTTTGCCGACGACGCCGAGCTCTTGCAAACCGCTAGGTCTCTTCATGCTAAAGACCTCATTCATAATGGTTGGTCTAAGTTTATTTTAAGAAAAGCGCTAGATAAAGAACTGCCCAGTAGCATCACTTGGCGGCGCGATAAAAAAGGGTTTTCGGTGCCTGAAAGCGACTGGCTCATGCAGAGTGCTCACTATTGGAAAACACAAATCGAAAGCTATGCCCACCTTGACAAAAGTGAACTCGTAGATGCGCAGCAGTTATACAAAGACTTGCCTAAGATTTTCTCAGCCACCAATCATGCAGACCTACAAAATTTTGTTTTTCGCTATGTGTGCTACCTAGTTTGGCTCAAGGAATTCAATATCAAAAAGTTTGGCTAAACTTCTTTTTGTGTCAGATGGAGTTCAAAAGCTCTTTTGGGCAACGCATTAATGGCTATCGCCTGCCCAACTAATACATCGGGAAGATAAACTGCACACAACGCATGCTTCACTAAATATACATTTTGATGAAGTTCTTTAGGCAAGGCTTTATAAATTCCGAGTAAGACTTCATAACGCGGATACTCTGCATCTTGTTTGGCGTCGTGCCAAACCAAAATGGAATCCGAAGATTTTCTCAAACCCAAAGCTGTTTTGGTGTCGCGCTCAACGGCATCAGTAGAATGATCGCCATCAATAAAGATGAGATCGCATTTTTGCGCATATGGCTGCCAATCAAAAGTTGCGGAGTCTCCAAATAAGTGCGTTACATTCGGGATATCCTTTGAAAAAAAACGATGGGAGTCGATGTAAGCGCTAGATTGCCCCATGTTGTGTAGCGTGCTGTCTGGCAAATTGAGCGTAAAAACTTCCTTGACATAAGGCGCTACATTAGCAGCACTCTCCCCTCTCCAGGTCCCGATTTCCAGATATGTTTCCACTTTATATTTTCGACAGAGCATTTGCAAAAAAGCAAAATCTGTTGCCATAGAAGAACCCGAAAGAAAGGCATAAGGCGTGATTTTCAGCTCTTCGGCCTCTATCCAAGTAAATGGATCCAACTCCTGCAAAGTAACTTTTGGAAAAGTTTTGGTAAAATTTTCAAGTAAGTACGTTTCATCCTTGAGAATTAAATTCAATAGTGCTGGTCTTTGCAGGACGAGCTGAAGGGCTTTCAATAATTTTGTAATTTTCTGCATACTTAAGACTTACGCCACAAAACGCGCATTTGGGTAAATAATTGTAGGAGTTCATCCTTTGATGGAAAAACCGAGAATTGCGCACCATCTTTGAGGAAATAGCGCAGCACTACCAAAGTGGTGACCGTGTAAGAAATACTAGCGGCAAGCGCTGCTCCAATGGCTCCGTACATCGGAATAAAAATAAATGAGGCCAATAAGCTAAACAGTAAACCCGCACCAGAAGCCAAGGCATTGACCCAATAGCGACCATGGCCTGAAAAATAATGTCCGACAACAAGCGCATAGGTAAAGATCCACACTCCTGGTGCAAGCGCCCACATGAGCAGTTGTAAGCCACCAAAGTCAGAGCCAAATACAAAACGGTAAAAATCGGCTGGTAAAAGCAAGAAAAAGCCAACGCCAAAAAATGCCGCTAACATACCAAAACGACTTAGCTTTTCTGTGATTTGAATGGTGTACTGCTGATCTTGGGCGTTTGAAATAGCGGCATATTGCCATAAAGAAATGCTCGTTGCTATTAGCCAAATGGATTCTGTAATGGAGCTCGCATTGGAAAACACGCCAACTGCTGAAGCCCCATGAAATTGCTCTAAAATGTAATAACTCGCCCTAAAACTCAAGAGCTGCAATACATGAGCTAACTGATTGTAAAAACCTAGCTTAAACAAGCGCTGCCAAATTTCATTCCACCCGACAACACCGTCATTTTGTGCAGGGAAAAAGCGCCAAATAGCAATGAAACTGGTCAATAAAGCAACTAAATAAGAAATATACAATGCAACGATATAATCCAACTGCTGATATACAAACCATTGCCCTAAACAAGTAGCAAAAGTAATCAGTGGCACTAAAATCTGAACCAAGTTGAAGGCTTTGAGCTGCTGTTGACCCAACAACAAAGAGGCATGAACCGAACTGATCGAACTGATGGCACTTAATAAGATGATGTGAAGGAGGTATTTTGTTTCAAAAATATGGAAGGCCTCGAGTAATAAAAAGGCAAAGAGACTCACAACAAGAATCCAAGCATATGAAGCTTTGATCAGTTGCGTCCATGAATAACGAGAAGATAAATAAACCAAAGCAGCCCCACCAACCAACGAATCAAAGATAGTAATAATGGCAACCGAAGTAAGCAAGAGGCTTTGTTCGCCTTTTCCGACAGCGCCAGTCAGCTGAGAAAATAAAATGACCAAGCCGAGATTGAGCAGCGCAGAAAGCACCCGTACACCAAAATTGCCAAAAATGCTACGCCACATCTTTTTAAATTACCATTTGATAGGCCTCTAAAAACAAGCCTGCAATGGTTGTTGGACTATATTTTTGCTGTGCTTCTGCATGCATTTCTTCAGCGGAATACGCACGCTGTTGAATGTCGGTCATGGCAGCAAGCAAGGCGTTTTCATCTTCTGAAGGCACCAAAATGCCATTACCTTTGTGAATGATTTCTGCAACGCCACCTACATTGGTGGCAATCATTGGGGTTCCGGTTGCGAGCGCTTCTAAAAGTACGCAAGGCAAGTTTTCAAAGCGGCTGCTCAAAACCAATGCGTCGGCAAACTGCAAAATAGCGGCCACTCCTGCGCTGTCTTGTTGGCCGTGAAAGTGAATCGACTTGGCAAAGTCAAAGCCTTTGATTAATGTGCTATAAGCAGCGAAATCGCCGTCTGAAACTACATGCAGCTCTATTTTAGGCTGTTGCTTTTTGAGTTGATAAAAAGCGCGCACCAACAAATGAAAATTCTTTTGCTCAGGATCGAGTGAAGAAATATGCACAAAGCGATATACGCCGTGCGGACGCTTTTCAAATGCGGTAAACACGTTTGTATCTACTACATTCGGTATCACTTTCATGGTACTGGTGACACCAAAGTTTTGCATGGCAGCAGCTAAATCAAGCGAAACAGGCATTACCAAATTAGCTTTATTGCCGATCCAACGCAAAAAGAATTGTTGTAGGCGCGTGGGCTGCGGCTGGGCATATGCATGATAGCAGGTCCAGTGCTCGGTAAAAAGCAAAGGGATGCGCCACCTGATTTTGAGTAAAACACCTACTAAGCCAATAGGATACAATACATTGGCATGAATAAGATCGGGCTTACCAAGCTTGGTTTGCGCCGCAAATTTCCAATAAGTGCTGAAAACACGAAAATAATTGATCAAAAAACCGATGACAGGTAGCGTGCTTTTGGGGATATAAATAAGGTGTTCTTCATAAGGCGCAGACTTGAGCTCATGGGAAAGTTCTTGGTGTTTTGTACTCAAGACCACATGAACCAAGGCTACATCTGCGACAAGTTGGGCAGCGCGAATATGCTGTTGTACAAAGTTGCCCTCCGTTGGTTTGAGGACCGACGGATACCAACTGGAGATAAACAATACTTTAGGCCACGCTTGCATAGGCTGAATTTACAGATTCTTTTGATACACTTCTTGAAGTTGTTGCAAGGCGTAGTCGATTTCTTCTTGGGTAGTGAAACGCGAGAAAGAAAAACGCGCATTGGGCCTGTTCATGTTGGCGCCAATTCCTTCTAATACATGCGATCCTTTGGCAGCACCAGAAGTACAGGCCGAACCGCCACTCACGGCAACGCCTTTTAAATCTAGGGTGAAAAGCAAAAGACCTGCTTTTGGCGTGGCTGGCAAACACACATTGAGCACGGTGTAGAGAGCTTTCTCGTAGGAAGTTTCACCATGGAAAAGCACATCCGGGAACAGCGCTTGCAAACGCGTGATCATGTAGTTTTTTAAGCCCCAAACATGTGCTTGATGAGCGGCTAAATCGGTGTAAGCCAATTCAACGGCTTTGGCTAAACCGACAACACCAGCGATATTTTCGGTACCACCACGCAAGCCTCTTTCCTGAGCCCCACCATGAATGAGCGGATTCACTCTTGTTTTTTTGTTAACATATAAAAAACCAACTCCTTTTGGCCCGTGAAATTTATGAGCGGCACAAGTAATGAAATCGATATCGAGGGCTGCCAAATCGAAAGCGTAATGCCCCATGGTTTGAACGGTGTCGGAATGAAAATAAGCGCCATTTTGACGACATAATTGGGCAACCTCTGCCAACGGCAACAAGGTGGCAATTTCGTTATTGGCATGCATTAAAGACACTATCGTTGGTACGCCATCTTGCAAGAAAGTGCGGAGTTCTTGAAAGTCTATGTTGCCTTTTGCATCAAGAGTGAGGTAAACAACTTCGATTTGCTCGTGGGTTTTGAGCGCTTCGGCGGTATGGCCCACAGCGTGGTGTTCTATGGCTGAAGTAATGATGCGGCGCACACCGAGTTGGGTAACGGCCGCATGCAAAGCCATGTTGTCGGCTTCGGTACCGCCAGACGTAAAAATGAGTTCAGAGGGCGCGCAATTGAGCACTTGGGCAATACTGCGCCTCGCGTTTTCTAATAAAGCCTTGGCTTGGCGGCCAAATGCGTGTGTAGAGGATGGATTTCCGAAGTTGTTGTATAAAACCGGAACCATAGCTTCAACCACCTCTGGTGCAACAGGAGTGGTGGCTGCGTTGTCAAGATAGACGTTCATTCAATCTGTTTTGCCACGAAGATACTAAAATTAGTTTGCTTATCTTTGAGTAATGAATGCTCCGCTCGCAGAACGCATGCGCCCCACTACTTTAGATCAATACATTGGTCAGCAGCATCTATTGGCACCAAACGCTTCTTTGAGGCGGGCCCTAGACGCCGGCGTGATCCCATCCATGATTTTTTGGGGCCCTCCTGGCGTGGGCAAAACCACACTCGCTCAGCTCATTGCACAGCATTTGCAGCGCCCCATTCATACGCTTTCTGCCATATCTAGTGGCGTCAAAGACGTCCGAGAAATCATTGCTAAAGTACAAGGTGGCGGCATGTTTACGCCCAAGGGCAGCATTTTGTTCATCGATGAAATCCATCGTTTTTCTAAAGCCCAACAAGATTCCTTACTCGGAGCCGTTGAAAAAGGCGTTGTTACGCTCATTGGTGCAACAACAGAAAACCCTTCCTTTGAAGTCATTTCAGCTTTGCTCTCGCGCTGCCAGATCTACACTCTGACTAACCACAGCAAAGAAGACCTTTTGGCATTAATCTACAGAGCGCTCCTCGAAGACCCAATTTTACAGCGCAAAAACATAACGCTGACCGAAACCAACGCCCTGCTCAGAATTTCAGGAGGCGACGCCCGCAAATTGCTGAACGTATTTGAAATCATCGTCGGGACTTTTCAGGAGCAAAACCAAATTGAAATCACAGATGAGGTTGTCTTGCAAAACGCACAGCAAAGCTTAGCGCGCTACGACAAAGACGGCGAACAACACTACGACATCATATCGGCGTTCATCAAATCGGTCAGAGGCTCCGATCCGAATGCAGCTGTTTATTGGTTGGCCCGAATGGTCGAGGGCGGCGAAGATCCCAAATTTATTGCGCGCCGTTTGGTCATTTTAGCCGCAGAAGACATCGGCTTGGCCAATCCGAATGCACTTTTATTGGCCAACGCTTGTTTTCAAGCAGTTGAGAACGTAGGTTGGCCAGAATCGCGCATCATTCTCTGCGAGTGCACGCTCTATCTAGCGAGTTCGCCAAAAGGCAATGCGGCTTACATGGCCATCAATAAAGCGCAGCAATTGGTCCAACAAACCGGCAATTTGGGCGTTCCACTCCCCTTGCGCAATGCACCGAGCGCGCTCATGAAAGAACTCGGCTATGGCGACGGCTATCAATACAGCCACGACCACCCCGGCAATTTCTACAATCAAGAGTTTTTGCCCACAGAAATCATCGGTACCAATTTCATTGCGCCCGGGAGCAGCCCCAAAGAACAAGAATTGGCACAACAAATCAAAAAATGGTGGCAAGACAAATACAAATTTTAAGCGGGGCACTGCTCTACTACGGATTGGTTTTACCCCTATCCTATCTTCCTCTGCGGATACTTTACGTATTTGCTGATTTCTTATTTATCTTGTTTTGCACCATTCTTCCTTACCGAAAAAAAGTAATCGACCACAATCTGCATCAAGCCTTTCCAGCTAAAACAACCGAAGAAAGATACCAAATCCGAAAAGATTTTTACCGCTATTTCGCAGACCTCCTTGTTGAATCTATCAAAAACCTCACTATTTCCGAAAAGCAATTGCGTGAGCGCATGCAAATCGAAAATCCGGAAATCCTCAACCAAATCCAGGCCCTGGGCAAACCTGTTCTACTTGTAGCAGGTCATTACAACAACTGGGAATGGCTCATTACCGCCCAATCCCTTTGGTTCAAGTACCCAAATTTTGGAATTGGCATGCCGCTTAGCCACCCGTTTTGGAATCACAAACTGACTGCGCGGCGCGAGCGTTTTGGCCTTGAAGTGATCCACGCGCAGAACTATCAAAAAGCATTTCAAAGCGAGCAACCTGTTGTTCTTGTATTGGCCGACCAAGCCCCAAGCTCTGCCAACAATTGCCTTTGGCTACCTTTTTTGGGTAGCGAAACAGCCGTTATATTTGGTCCTGAATACATGGCCAATATATACGATTGCGCAGTTGTTTATGTAAAAATATCAAATTCTAAAAGAGGTTATTACAACATAAAGCTTAAAGTTTTGGTAGAAGAATCAAAAAACCTTCCTTACCAAGCATTGACACAATTGCATGTACAGAAACTCGAGCAACAAATTCTTGACAACCCAGCGCGCTGGCTGTGGTCACACAAACGCTGGAAACACCAAAAACCAAGTCAATGGGATCAAACACTTCAAGAACTAGAAAAAAAGTTTGAATCCAAATTTCGAGACCATGTTTAAATTCATTTTTTGTTTGGGTCTTCCGCTTTTTGGAATGGCTCAAATTCAAGTCTTTTTTCCGAAAACAAACCCTAAAGAACACCAGCGCGCGCTCATTTCTTTAGCCAACGGGCAACTCCTGAGCGGATCTAGCGAAGCCAATATCCGCGTGCATGGGGTTAATGGTCAAGTGCTACAAAACAGCCAATTAGGGGCGTCATTCAAAGAAATCCGAGACCTCGCTCAAACACCAAACGGTTTCATTGCCCTGCAAAGTCATGACTCCAGCGGGCTTGTTTTACTCGATAAAGCCCTGAAAATAGATACGGTTATCTACCCATTCGAAAAAAGAAGCGACCTTTTTTTAGATGGCATTTGCGCGCAAGCAAATTTAGTTTTTCTGCTCGGCGACCCCATCGATGGCTTTTTCAGTACTTTTCGATCTACAGACGGCGGGCTACATTGGGAAGCTACACCTCAAAAGGTGAGCGCTAGTGAAGGTGAAGCAGCCTATGCAGCCAGCGGGCAAACCAACCAAATCTACAATGGGCGCTTTTACTTTGTTTCGGGAGGCATGGTGTCGAGGTTCATTTCTTCAGCTGATCAGGGCACCAGTTGGAACTCCAGCAAACTCCCCTACGCGTCTTGCCCAACTTGCGGCCCCTACGCCATGGCTATTCCAAACGAAGCAGAGATCATGACCGTTGGTGGGTCTTACTTAGAAGCAAACAACACGCAAAACACCTGTTTTTATTCCAAAGATGGTGGCAAAACTTGGCAAGCGCCAAAGAAAGGCCCTTCGGGCTACCGTTCTTGCGTCATCTATACAGGCAAAGCATATTACACCTGTGGTACAAATGGAATTGATGTCAGTAAAAACGGCGGCAAAAACTGGAAGAAAATTTCGAATGTAAACGCACTCAGCATGACACATTCAAACGGGCAACTTTATGTAACACTGGCTGATGGCAGCTGGTTGATAATGCCGCATTAATAAAAGAGTTTCGCTATCTAGTCAATTCAAATCAACAAACTCCCCTATTTTCAAATTCAACACCGCACTGTCCGTGTAGAACTTCCGCTTAGCGAACCACGACACCAGACCCTCCCCTTTCTTATCTTCGTTATGGGTGTCAATTAAAAGTTTGGCTTTGAGTTGTTTTTGCAATTGCAGCGCCGTACCCAAACCCAAATTAATAGTACCGCCTAAGAAAAATGGCAATCGATACTGAAGCGAGGTGGTAATGACGGCGTCAATCTTTAAATTGATATCTTTTTTAAGTTGAGCCCCGTGCGGCGCATAAACGATTTTATTTTGCAAACTCTCGATCAAATAAGCTTTATGCACCAACGCATTTTTGGTTTGTAAAACTTGTATTTTAAACGGCACTTCTTCTAATGTCATTAACTGATGAAAATGATCCCATTTTCTAATTTTCTTCAAGATGCTCGGCAAGGCAATTACAGGAATATTTTTGTCAAACTGCAAAAGAGTTTCTTCGTTGCAGTGGTCAGTAAACGGATGTGATATAAAAATGTAATCGGGCTGCTGCAGCTCCCCAACGGCTGGTTGCGGACTCTGGTGAAACTGCCGACTGAACAGCGGATGGAAATCTACTTGCGAAGCCGTAAACCAAGGATCGACAAGTATATGAAGCCCATCGAAATGGAACATCCAGGAGCTGTCTGCGTTGAGTTTGGTGAGTTGCATGGTGCTAAAATAAAAAAAGCCTCGCATTTGCAAGGCTTTTTTTTGATGTGGAGAAGATGGGATTCGAACCCACGACCTCTTGACTGCCAGTCAAGCGCTCTAGCCAACTGAGCTACATCCCCGCTTTTTTATTTTGCTTGTAGGGTGTCTTCCATTGCAGAAGAAACCGCTGATTTTTCGAGGCGTAATTTGGTGCCTTCGGACTGGATAAGAACAGTGGTGTCGGCAATTTCAAGGATTTTGCCGTGGATACCGCCGATGGTGACGATTTTGTCGCCTGCTTTAAGACCTTCTCTGAACTTTTTGAGCTCCTTTTGCTTTTTCATTTGAGGACGGATCATGAAAAAGTAGAATACGCCGATCATTAAAACGATCATTACCAACTGATTTGCTCCTCCTGCCATGTTCTTGATTTTTGTTAGGTTACAAATGTACTTATTTTATTCTTCCCTTTATTTGAAGGACGGTAATATTTGGCGAAGTATTGGTCATGACCGTTACTGCCTTGTGAATGCGTTTGGTGTGAAGCTCGTCTGTATTGACCTCAGCTACAATTTTCGTTTTTTTGCCTGGTAGCAAAGGTTTTTTTGGCGCTGAAGCTACTGTGCAAGAGCAAGACGGGCGAACCTCGCCAAAAACCAAAGGATGATCACCGGTGTTTTCGACCTCAAAAACAGCTTTTATGACTTCGCCTTTGTAGACGGTTCCGGCATTAAACACGGTGCTTTTGAAAACCATGGTGGTTTGAGCGCCTACCTCTACTTCTGAAGAGTCGTTGCACGCACTTAAAAACAGGATTGAGACCAATAAAGTGAAAAGCGTTTTCATAGGATTAATTTAAAAGGCCGCGCCCTATTTTTTGAATGCGTTTTTCTTGGGTGAGTTTAGCAATCGCTTTGTCTAGGATCCCATTGATGAACACATTGCTTTTGGGTGTGCTGTAAAATTTCGAGATTTCGATGTATTCGTTGAGCGTTACCTTTGTTGGGATACTTTGGCAAAACTGTAGTTCGGTGAGGCCCATTTTCAAAAGGAGCATGTCCATTTTGGCAATGCGGTCGAGCTCCCAGTTGTCGGCGAGTGCGAGAATATCGCTTTCATGCTGGTTATCGTTTTTGATGGTTTGGTGCAAAAGCGTGAGCACGAATTCTTTTTCGTCGTCGTCTGCTTTGTAGAGCGGCATAACCTCTATTTGCTGACCCGGTTTCCAGGTTTTGAGCGTTTTTAGCGCCATAGATGCACACAAATCGAGGTCGTCGGACCAATAAATTGAAGTTTCGTCAAAAAAGTGCTGCAACCAAGAGGCGTTCGCGACTTCTTGCTTGAAAACCTGAAGCGCAAAGGTGCTGTCTTCTTCGGTGCCCTCTGCTCCGTTATTCATGTGCTCAAAATACATTTCGGTGTCCAGTAAATGCATGTACATTTTCTTGAACATTTCTTGATTTTCAGCGCCTAGCCAATTTACTTTGCGTTGCTCAGCCAATTTGTACAAACCCGAGTTTGCAGACAATTCTGTGATGAGCAGGTTGTCAACAAATTTCATGTTCGGATGGAGGTCTTCCTCGCTTGGGCGCATTTTCTTTTTGAGCTCAGCCTGGCGATTTTGGGCCGCGCGCTGTAGTTCAGGGAGTGCAATCAGCAAATACAGGTACATGTCGTACATGCGTTCGATGGAAAGCAGTAGTTCTTTTTCCACTTTATGCGCATCGTTTTCTTGTCCTTGAAAAAAGGCGTAAAGTACTTGAAGTACCTTGATGCGAAGGTGTCGTCTATTGAGCATATTAAATATTAAGGCTTCCTTTGGTGCGTATACGCTCTTCGGCCATTTGATTAGCAACTTGGTAACTCGGGATGCCCTCTTGTTGAGAACGTGTAAGAATGTTGTCTATGGTGGTGTAGATTTCTTCAGCTTTTTGCTTGGCCCATTCCAAAGACAAGCCTTCTACTTCTGAAAAACAATTGATAACACCACCTGCATTGAGTGCGAAGTCTGGTGCGTAAATGATGCCTTTTTGCATTAGGATTTGACCATGCTTGGCTTCCTCTTTCAATTGGTTGTTGGCCGCCCCAGCAATGACGCTACAGTTTAGACGCGTTAGGGTGTCGTCGTTGACGGTTGCACCTAAAGCACAAGGCGCATAGATATCCATGTCTACGTCATAGATTTTGTCGGCAGCCACTACCGCAACGCCGTGTTTGGCACTCAACTGCTGAAGTGCTGCTTCGTTGATATCCGTGATGGTAACTAGCGCTCCTTCGGTAACTAGGTGCTCTACCAAATATGCGCCAACATGGCCAATACCTTGCACTGCTACTTTTTTACCAACCAGTGAATCTGAACCAAACTGGTGCTTAGCTGCTGCCTTCATGCCCATGTACACACCAAAAGCTGTTACAGGAGATGGATCGCCGCTTTTGCCAGGTAAACCAACGACATGTTTGGTTTCTTTACTGACGTGCACCATGTCTTCGGGAGAAATACCTACGTCTTCTGCGGTAATGTAAGAGCCTGCCAAAGTATTGACAAACTGCCCAAAACGTCTGAATAAAGCCTCTGACTTCATTGATTTGGCATCGCCGATAATGACTGCTTTTCCTCCACCCAAATTGAGCTGAGAAATCGCGTTTTTGTAGGTCATGCCGCGAGACAAACGCAA
>JBIIBL010000131.1:0-2632 GCA_044239425.1 Crocinitomicaceae bacterium
CACAGGGCTACCGCACATCATGCGCCCAGAAGAAAAAACAACGCTAGAACGCACCCAAGAAGTACAAATGGTCAATACCACCGATTTCTTTAGCACCTTTGAGCTCATCGACTACATCAAATGCGACATCGAAGGTCATGAATGGGAGGTATTTCAGTTACTTGGTAAGGTTTTACAAGAAAAACGCCCCATCGTTCAACTCGAAATTGACCCTAAAAACGAGCCCCACTTGTTTCACTTTTTTAGTGAATTAAACTATCTGCGTTGCGGCCTAGATGGCTTGATTTGCAAAATAGAAACTGACAAACACTTTGGTGGTGATTACCTTTTTATTCCATCGGAAAAACAACAATTAATGACCAAATGGAACGCGTAATTTCCCTCCTTTGCCTTTTCTTTACTATCCTTTGCCTTAGCTACATACTCATGGGTTGCGAAAAAGGCACCGGAGAATTTCTGATCAAAGGAACCGTTACAAACGAAACTTTCAACCAAGGTCTACAAGGCGCAATAGCTTCAATTTACAAGGTTCCGATAGGCACCTCCGACGAACTCTTTGTTGAAAGCGTCCTGCTTTCTTCCAATGGCAACTATGAGTTTGTTGTCCCTCGAGAAAAAATGGAACGCTATATTTTACGTGTAAGCAAGGATTTATATTTTCCGATAGAAGAAGACATTTACTACTCTTCACTGAGTATCAAAGACCCCAATATTTTCAATCTATCGACAAACGCAATGGCTTGGGCTAAAATACACTTCAAAAATAACAATCCCGCTTCTTCCGATCATTTTAGGTACATCAAGCAGGAAGGTTTAGCGGCTTGTTTGAGTTGTTGCCCGATTACAGCACAAGATTTTTATGGCGCGTTGGATACCACTTTTTATTGCCTGAACAACGGCAACACCAACTATTCTATCTTTTATTGGGAAATGAATACGCCAAATAGCGGTCAAAAATCGACCAACACAACAGCTTTTGACACCACGCTTATCGAGGTGTTCTACTAAGCGCTTGTCTTCTCTTAATTTTTAAATTTAGCGTCTGGTATACCCTGATTGACTTTGTAGTTGCTCATTTGCAGTACAATCGTACCGGTCTGGGGGCCATCTTCTGATTTAGCTTTCTTTTTGTTTTGATGGAGGTCTGCAGCCACACTTTTGGGCAACTTGAATTTCTTGACATCGATGGTAAAGACCATTTTGTAAGGCAAGCCATACTTTGCTTGATCGCCATAAAAGTAGTTAATGTCTAAAGTACCATTGCTCTTGCTCGTAATTTGAGACTTGAGGATCAAATCTTTTGCGGGGTCAATCCAGAGTTTGACAAGTACGACATCTGAGTTTTCTGTCAATGGCAAAACTGAAACCACTGAAGTCTTGACCTCTCCGAGCATTTTGGTCCCGTTCAGGGCGCAAGTGTAGGCCTTCTCGTTGGTCAAGAAATTATTGAGCTCACCAAGGCCTTGTTTAGGCAAAATAGCGATGCCCTTGGACTCCACTTTCATTTTGTTGGGTACCTTATAAAATACCTTTGCGTCGACTTCATCGATTTTGATCATAGGCACTTGCGCTTTTATATGGATATCGGCTGAGTAGTCCTGGACTTTTTCGAGCTTGAGGCGCACCGCTTTAACAAGTTCGTTAGGATCTTGGGCAACAGCGAATTGCGCACTGATAAGGGCAAGGATAAAAAGGATATGTTTCATGAAGTGATGTCTTTGCGTTTGAATTTGAAAACAGCAACTGCTACAAATAAGATATTGTGAGCCAATAGGATCCAGACGGACTCCCATATGGCCGACCACGGCACTGGGTCGCTGAAAAAAGAACGCCAGGAGGCCATGTGGGTGGTGAAAAGCCAAGGCTTGACGTGGTCAAACACACTGACGTCTAATGAACCAATAATGGTAAAAAGGATAATAACTGCCATGGTGGAGACGATTGGGCCTATGGAGTTATCTGCAAAAGCAGAAAAAGCAATGGAGAGCGTGGCAATGGTCATGAGTGCTAAATAAGCCACCATAAAGGCGAGGCCGTAGCGCCACAAAATATCGGTGTAATTTAAAATGACCAAACCATCTGAATTGAGCACGATTAAATCGCCGTCACCGAAGACCCAACGACCCACTACCAAGGCTAAAAAGCCCATCCAGAGCACCAAAATAAAAGTGTAAGCAGCGGCGGCAATGAGTTTAGAGTACACCACCTGACTTCGGCTGATCGGCTTGGTGAGGAGCATGCGCAAGGTACCCATTGCGGCCTCTCCGGAAAGTAAATCGCCGGTAACCAAAGCCACGAGCAATGGAATGTGTACGATGAGCATTTGTAGGACAATAAAGGCAATTAGGTTTCCATTGAGGATGTTCCCATTAAAGGACAGCGTTTGTTCAAAAGAGGCCGTCACAAAAGAAATATACATGCGGCCATCTGCTTTCATGGCAAACAGAATGATGAGGATCAGTAAAGTAAGCGCCGCTAAACCAATGTAGCTTCTGGGCTTGGCTAAGATCTTAATGAATTCGTTGTAGGTGTTTTTCCAGAGCATTAGGTTTGCGTCATTTGGATGAAAAAATCTTCTAGTTTGCGTTTGGGCTCGAGCGCTACCACCTCATAACCCGCTTGCACTAATTTG
>JBIIBL010000132.1:0-2603 GCA_044239425.1 Crocinitomicaceae bacterium
TTATTGATTGTGCACAAAGTCTTATTGATTGACTCCTAATTGGTTCAAAATCGTGCACTTTGTGTTAGAAAGACAATAAATCTGCGTTAGGCTTACGGAAACTTGATATTTCGTTTTGAAAAGGGGCTAAAGTTTTTTTATATTTGGCGTTCAATTGTAAAAATGAAAAATTAAAAACGATCATTATGGACAAAAAACAAAAAACCGCCGGGGGATTTTCAGCAATTATTGCATTTCTGGCTATTGCACTTGCACTAATTGCAGGTATTTTAATTTACAAGTACATTTTTGGTGACCCAGGAAACTTCGTGGACAGAAATCCAGAAGCTGAACCAGTAGAAGGGAACCTAATGGGAGTTATCTACAAAGGTGGTTTCATTGTACCAGGGCTTGTTGCAATCAACCTTATCGTATTAATTTTCACGATTGAGCGTTTAGTTACTTTATTGTTGGCTAACGGTAAAGGAAAAGCAAATCTTTTCATTGAAAAAATCAAAGAACTCATGGCTGCCAAAGATTTCAATGGCGCTATCGAAGCTTGTGATGTACAACGCGGTTCTTTAGCCAATGTAGTTCGTGCTGGTTTGGTGAAATACCAACAAATGACAAAAGAGAGCGATATGGACAAAGAACAAAAGTTAGAGGCTTTGAAAAAAGAACTCGAAGAAGCTACTTC
Source organism: Crocinitomicaceae bacterium (assembly GCA_044239425.1). Lineage (GTDB taxonomy): Bacteria > Bacteroidota > Bacteroidia > Flavobacteriales_D > Crocinitomicaceae > UBA952. Next base: position 677 of record JBIIBL010000132.1, read on the forward strand.
TTTAGAGTTGCCTATGCTCTCCAAAAACTTACCTGTTCTTTCTACAACTGCATCTATCTCTACCCTTATCGGTCTCATCGGTACGGTACTTGGTATGATCCGTTCATTTGCCGCGATGTCTCAAGGTGCTCCTGATACTGCAGAACTTTCTACTGGTATCTCTGAGGCCCTTATCAACACCGCATTCGGTATTGCTGGTTCAACGATCGCGATCATCGCATTTAGCTTCTTCTCTACAAAAATCGACGCCATGACCTACGGTATCGACGAAGCTAGCTTTACGATTGTTCAAGACTTCGCAGCCAACAACTAATTGACTCATCATTAAGTAACAACTCAAGCAATGCCAAAAATCAAAATGCCCAAAGGCACTCCTTCCATAGACATGACGCCTATGGTGGACTTGGCGTTCTTGCTTGTAACCTTCTTTATGTTGACGGCTTCTTTCAGAAATGCCGAACCCGTAACCGTAGAAACACCATCCAGTATCAGTGATAAAATCATCCCTGAAAACGTCTTGATGGTTACCCTAGACAAAGACGGCCGCGTGTTCTTTAACCTTTCTGATGCCGAAGCCCGTAAAGAAATGCTCAACAAAATGCTCCAAAAATATAAGATCGGTCTTAGTGAGGAGAAAGTTGAGGAGTTTTCTTTTATGTCAACCTTTGGTTGTAACATGCAAGAACTTCCTGCATACATGAACACCGAAGCCGCAAAACGTGCAAGTTTCCCAACACAAGGGATCCCGACCGATTCTACCAAAAATGAATTATTAGATTGGCTTTCTTTTGCAGCAGTAGCTGCAGGAAACACCGGCCGCACCGCTTTTGAAGAAGCGAAGCTCAAAGGTGCCGAACCTAAAATGGAAGATTTCAAGCCAAAATTCATTTTGCGTGTAGACTCCAAAACCTTGTACAAAGATGCGCAAGTAGTGATCGATGTATTCAGAGAATTGAATTTGAATAATTTGAATTTTGTAACCTCTGCGGAAGCAATTCCGGTTAACTAAAAACACACATGGCACAAATCGCAGAAAGCGGCGGTGGCGACCACGGCAAAGGTAAGAAAAGAGCTAAGAAAGGTTCAACGCACGTAGACATGACCCCTATGGTCGACCTCGCGTTCCTCCTACTTACATTCTTCGTCTTGACCTCCACCTTTAGCAAGCCTAAGGTCATGCCGCTGAACTACCCCGCAAAAATTACAGAACCAGGTAAAAAACCGCCAAAAGTAAACAACGCCGCCACCTTCATTTTGTCTGGCGACAAAGTATACTTCTATCGCAATGAATTTTATCCTAAATCCAAACCAGGACCCAACGGTCCTACCGAATTAGAAGAAGCTAATTTTGGTTCAGGTGAAAATAGTGTCAGAAAATTGTTAGCTTCTTGGAACGAATACGTTATCAAGAATAAGGTGGCTCTAGACAAGCAACTCGACAAGAAGCAAATTGCAGACACAACCTACGAACGCAAGCTCAACGACCTTACCGTCAAAAGAGAAGCGGTCAAGGTCCTGATCAAAACCGACGACAAAGCACTTTGCAAAAGCTTCATTGATTTGGTTGACGAACTCAAGATTGCCAGTGTTGGGGTTATTGCCCCTACTGACTTGTCACCTGGAGAGAAAGAGTTATTAAAAGAAAAAAACTAAGGTCATGACAGTCATTTATGTAATCGTCGCACTCGTTACTGGTTTCTCCCTCTTTGACTACTACGTTAACAGAAACTGGGAAGCCATTACCTCCGTAAGCCGCAACGAAGCCGTTTTTGCTCACCGCAACCGCGCCTATGGCGCCTACGTTCTTCGCTCGGGCTACAACAAACGCATGACACTCATTCTTGCCGGAATGGTCGCATTTGCTGCACTTGCCTTTACGGTTTCTTTTATCATCAAAAACCTACCGAAAGAAGAAATCAAAAAGCCA
>JBIIBL010000113.1:0-4302 GCA_044239425.1 Crocinitomicaceae bacterium
AACTAAGTTGAATACGAATCCCGTTAACTATCTATAGCACATGGCAGCAGCAACCAAAAAAGAAGGTACCATCGCAGAAAAATTGGATGCGCTTTTTGAACTCCAGAAAATCGACTCTGAAATCGACCGCATTCGCACCATCCGTGGTGAACTTCCATTAGAAGTGCAAAGTCTAGAAGACGAAATCATTGGACTCAACACACGCGTTTCCAAAATCAACGACGAAATCAAAGAAATCGAAACCGAAATCTCTGATCGCAAAATCGCCGTAAAAGACGCCGAAGGTGCTATTACCAAATACAAAGAGCAACAAAACAACGTTCGCAACAACCGAGAGTTTGAATCTCTTTCCAAAGAAATCGAATTCCAAGAACTCGAAATCAAACTCCACGACAAAAAATCTAAAGAGGCTAAATACAAAATAGACCTCAAAAAAGAGACACTTGCAGAAGCAGTTGAACGCGTTGAAATGAAACAAGGCGACCTCGACGGCAAAAAAGCTGAACTCGAAGCCATTGTAAGCGAAACGCAAAAAGATGAAGAAAAACTCATGAAAGCGTCAGACGCCGCCAAGAAAAACATCGACGGTCGTTTGGTTTTTGCTTATGAGCGCTTGCGTACCAATGCCAAAAACGGCCTTGCTGTTGTACAAGTGATTCGCGCATCAGAAACTCAAGAAAAGAAAGGTAATTCTTGTGGTGGTTGTTTCAACAAAATTCCACCTCAGCGTCAGCTCGACATCGTTACCAAAAAGAAAATCATTGTATGTGAGCACTGCGGACGCATCCTTGTACCGCAAGAAACCACCGAAATCTAAGATTCAAATCTTTTATAATACCAAAAACGCTCCCATGAGGAGCGTTTTTTATTTCATTCAATTGGATGATTGTATTAATTCAATTTGAATTGGATGTCCATTTTGGCCAGCTCTTTAAACAACTGACTAGAAGGCTGCACCTTGACACTTCTAGAGGGTAGTGACACTTCGATGCCATCTAAGGGGTCAAAGACCGTAAAATGCAGCTGACACGCACCTGGATTTGCTTCAAAGAGGTCGTGGAGTTGCTCAATAACAATTTGATCGAGTTGTTTGGCCGTAAAACGCAATTTGAGCATTTTGGCGCGTTTGTCTCGGAGTTCTTGAAGCAACTCAATGTGGTGTACAACAAATTCTGGGTATTGTCTGAAGCGCGGCACCTCAATACGGCCTTTGATGGCTACAAAAGTACCGGGCTCCATAAAATGCTTAAATTTCAGATAAGACTCATTGAACAAATTGAGTTTGAAGGCTTCTTGGTAATCTTCAATCACTAAAGAACCAAAGGCATCGCCGCGTTTGGTAATACGGTGCTCAGCGGTGGTGATGATGGCAGCAAGTAGGAGGTCGCGCCCCATAAAGGCCGCTGGATCATTGAGCATGGCTACTGTTCCGGTACAAAATGAAGAGATCTCCACTTTGTAGTCGTCGAGAGGGTGACCAGAAATGAAGATACCAACTACTTCTTTTTCTCGATTGAGTTTATAAATGGCTGGCCACTCTTCGGCGCGAGGTATGGTTGGGGCGGGCATGGTGGTACCCGAAGCTTCTCCAAACATATTGTGTTGAGCAGATTGTGCTTGTTCTTGCACACTTGCTCCGAAGCGAATAGCCGCATCTAAAAAAGTACGGCCGTTGGCATCGGCTACAAAATATTGAGCGCGATGTGTATCTTTAAATGAATCGAAACCACCTGCATAAACCAAACTTTCGAATGAACGCCTGTTACAGAGGCGAAGATTGATGCGCTTCGTTACATCAAAAATAGAGACGAACGGGCCGTTATTTTTCCTTTCCTCAATGATGGCCTCTACTGGCCCACTCCCCATTCCTCGAATGGCACCAAGACCAAAGCGAATGGCACCTGATGGGTTGACAGCAAAAGTAAAACCTGACTCATTGACATCTGGACCAAGTACTTCTATGCCCATGCGACGGCATTCTTCCATGAAAAAGGAAACTTGCTTGATGTCTGACATGTTGTTGCTGAGTACGGAAGCCATGTATTCGGCTGGATAATTGGCTTTTAAAAAAGCAGTTTGGTAGGCCACCCAAGCATAGCAAGTCGAGTGTGATTTGTTGAACGCATAAGAAGCAAATGCCTCCCAGTCTTTCCAGACTTTTTCTAAGGTAGGCGCTGGGTGGCCTTTTGCCGATGCGCGCTCTATGAAAGTTGGCTTCATTTTGTCGAGAACTTTACGGTCTTTCTTACCCATGGCCTTGCGCAGGGTATCTGCCTCGCCTTTGGTGAAATCGGCTAGTTTTTGCGACAAAAGCATAACCTGTTCTTGGTAGACAGTAATACCGTAGGTTTCATTGAGGTATTCTTCGCAATCGGGTAAGTCGTACACAATGGGTTCATCGCCGTGCTTGCGCTTGCAGTAAGATGGAATGTATTCCATTGGACCCGGTCGGTAAAGGGCGTTCATGGCTATGAGGTCGGCAAAAACAGTTGGCCTCAACTCTTTGAGGTGTTTTTGCATACCCGGAGATTCATATTGGAAGATACCAACGGTTTCGCCACGCTGAAAAAGAGCGTAGGTGGCTTCGTCGTCTATCGGGAATTCATCGGGGTCGAGTGCTATACCGCGGTTCTCTTTGACCAAACGCACCGCATCTTTGATGAGCGTAAGGGTTTTGAGACCCAAGAAGTCCATCTTGAGCAATCCTGCAGATTCGGCTACAGAGTTGTCGTATTGGGTACAGACCATGTCGGAGTCTTTGGCGGTGGCAACCGGCACAAAGTTGGTGAGGTCGTCGGGGGTAATGATGACTCCACAGGCGTGGATACCGGTATTGCGCACCGAACCCTCGATTTCCATTGCTTTTTGCAGCACCTGTGCTTGGAGGTCGGTGCCTTGGTAAATGCGACGGAGTTCTTTGGCGTTGGTGACGGCCTCTTGGTTGCGGAGTTTGTCGATGAGTTCGGGCTCTGCCAACGTAAAAAGCTTGCGCAAAGACAAATCAGGAATGAGTTTGGCCAAGCGATCTGCTTCTGGCAACGGTAGGTTCATGACCCTGGAGGTATCGCGGATGGCCGATTTGGCCGCCATGGTGCCGTAGGTAATGATTTGGGCAACTTGATTGGCGCCGTATTTGTTGATGACGTAGTCGATTACACGGCCACGACCTTCGTCGTCGAAGTCGATATCGATATCGGGCATAGAGACGCGGTCGGGGTTAAGGAAACGCTCAAAGAGGAGGTCGTACTTGATGGGGTCGACGTTGGTAATGCCGATACAATAGGCTACGGCTGAACCTGCAGCTGAACCCCTACCCGGGCCAACGGATACACCCATATGGCGGGCCGCATTACAAAAGTCCTGGACAATCAAAAAATAACCGGGATATCCGGTCTTTTCAATGGTGGCCAGCTCAAAATCGATGCGCTCAGTAAGTTCGTCAGTGAGTGTAGTGTAACGCTTTTTGGCACCTTCATAGGTGAGGTAACGCAAAAAAGCGTTTTCTCCACGCTTACCGCCATCGATGGCATCTTGTGCATCGACAAACTCGGCAGGAATATCAAAAGCAGGAAGCAGTACTTCTCGGGCCAAACCATAGGGTTCACACTTATCGATGATTTCGGATATATTGGCAATTACCTCAGGTATATCTGAAAAAAGGGCCAGCATTTCTTCAGTGCTGCGCATGTAGTAGGAATCGTTCTCTAGACCATAGCGAAAACCACGGCCGCGACCTTTGGGTGTTTCTACCAACTCGTTGTCCTTGACGCACAACAAAACGTCGTGAGCTACGGCATCTTTTTGCTCGACGTAGTAGGTGTTGTTGGTAGCAATGAGCTTGACGGCATGCTTTTGGGCGAGGTCTTGGAGCAGCGGGTTGAGTCTTTCTTCAACTTCTAAACCGTGGCGACCCATTTCGATGTAGAAGTCTGATCCAAATTGTGCTTTCCACCAAAGCAGCGCTTCTTCGGCTTGGCGCTCTCCTACATTGAGCAATAAACTTGGAATTTCTCCGTATAAGTTGCCGCTCAAAATAATCAGCTCCTCTTTGTATTTTGACAAGACTTCTTTGTCGATGCGCGGCACGTAATACATGCCCTGCGTATAGGCAATAGAAGCGAGTTTGATCAGGTTTTGATAGCCGCTTTTGTTTTTGGCCAAACAAACGATTTGGTAACCGTTGTCTTTGACAGATTTATCCTGATGATTGCGGCACACATTGAATTCGCAACCAATAATTGGCAGGATTTCTTGTCCGTCGAATGCTTCTCCCTTTTCTTCGGCTTCGGCCCGAGCAGCTTT
>JBIIBL010000016.1:0-32844 GCA_044239425.1 Crocinitomicaceae bacterium
CGGTATCGGTGAGGGCAACAGCCGGCTGCCCCAAAGCAACTGCTTTTTGAATGAGTGCCCCTACCTCAGCGGTAGATTGCAAAATGGAGTATTGGGTATGATTGTGTAAATGTGCAAAAACCAAACCATCGGTGTCTAGATCTGGAATTGGCTTTGGAACTGTTGGGCTTTGTGCGGGCCTTTTGGTAGCCCGAATTTTTTCGCTTTCAGCCTTTAAATTGACATGCTGAAGACCGATTTTTTGAATGGGTGCCGGATTGAGTGTTTGAAAGGACTCAAAATAGCCGGGCTCTTGTAGGATTTCTTCTAGGGTGTAATGCTCTTTGCGCAGTAATTCTAAGAAGCAACGTGTTGTTGCCTCGACGTCGGCGGTAGCATTGTGCGCTTCATTGAATGGTTCACCGAATAAATGCTGATGAATTTCGGTGAGTGTAGGCAATTTAAATTTGCCACCTCGACCGCCTGGTATCTGACATAGTAAAGCGCTCCGCTCCGTACAGGTGTCTAGTACAGGCTTGACGAGCGGGGTTTCCTGGCCCAAACGGACAAACTCGCAACCCATTACATTGACATCGAATTTAAGGTTGTGACCCACCATAAAGTTGGCCTTTTGCAGGTCTTTTTGGAAGAGTTCAAGAACAGCTTGGAGGTCTTCTCCTACGGATTGCGCTAATTCTGTGGAAATACCGTGTACGCGCTCAGACTCAAAAGGAATATTGAAACCATCTGGGCGAATAATGAAATCTTTTTGAGCAACGAGCTCACCGGCTTCGTCGTGGAGTTGCCAAGCGAGCTGCACCACGCGTGGCCAGTTGTCTGTAGCGGTAATGGGCGCGTTGAAATCGCGCGGAAGGCCGGTGGTTTCGGTATCAAAAACAAGGTACATGACTGCAGTAAAAAGGGAACTTTAAATTTAGGGATTTCTGCAGCAGCGCCCGCCAATTGTTGAAAACTATTGTGTGGCTTTTTCCCAGAAAGCATTGAGCAAAACGACCAATTTGCGCGAAATGTTGTTTTGGTAACGCTTGGTGCGGTAGCCCCCCACCCAGTTGACCCCGCGAATGGCATTCGTTAAAAAAATTTCGTCGGCGGCCAGTAGATGCTGCGGAAGCAAAGCACTTTCGTAAACCTTTATGCCATTTGCCAAAGCCAAGTTAATGATTTGCATGCGCATGGTGCCCGCCAAGCAACCTTCTTCAAGACCTGGTGTGTAGAGTACGCCATTGCTGATGATGAATACATTACATGAAGAAGATTCTAGGATTTGACCACGGTAATCTGTCAGAAATAGGTCGTCTAGTCCTTTGGATTTAGCATTAAGAGCAGCCATGACATAAGGCAAGCCCATTTTGGTTTTGAAGTTAGACAAGAGATTTTTTTGGAGTTTCATCTCTTGATAGATATCGAGTTCTAGGCCACGCGCATTCAGCTCAAAATGATTCACTTCATAAGGGTAGACCTCGATGTAGTAGGTGGCGTCGTTGGCATCGGGTAAATAAGCGCCGCCGCTAATGCGGTCCAAAGACAAACGACAGCGGCCGCCTTCTGAGATGCCGGATAATGCGCATAACTCTAAGATTTTTGTCTCAAAAAAGGTCGTGCTGTAACTTGCCGATGGGCGCATGTGTATGGCGCGGGCGCCAGCAAGTAAACGCAAAATGTGATTTTCGAGGTTGAGTGGTTGGCCATTGATGATGCGGATGCTTTCAAAAACGCCATCGCCGTAGAGGTGGGCGCGATTGCCCGGCAAGATGGTGGGCGCATCTCCGGCTAAGACTGATCCGTTGTTGTTAACGTAAAGCATTGGCAACAAAACTACTAATGAAACAAAGATGCAAAAAATTGTGCATAGCCCGGTATAAAAAACAATACAAATAAAATACCGACAAGCGCACCAGAAATATGTGCGTCGTGAGCAATGCCTGTATTGCCTTTACGAAAAGCGTAGTATTCTATAAGTAAGTAAATAGGTCCAAAAATATAAGCCGGTATTGGAATCGGGATGAACATGAGCATGAGACCTTGCGTGGGATGCGCCGCTATAAATGCAAAAAGCACAGCGGTAACTGCTCCAGAAGCACCTAAACTACGATAACCGGGCTGATCCTGATGTTTGTAATACGAATAGAGTGTAGCGAATATGCCCCCCATGAGATACAACGCCAAGAAATAATACACTCCTTTTACAGGGCCAAAAAGCATGTTGTATTCTTGAAAAAGAAAGTCTCCAATAAAATAGAGCGTCATCATGTTGAAAAGCAAATGTGACCAATCTAGATGGACGACCATATGCGTAAAAAAGCGAGGCCACTCCGCATGATGCTTGACGCGGTATGGATTGAAAAGCATGCGATCGAGAAAGGCCGGGTTTTGAAATCCTTGCCAAGAAATAAGTGCGGTGAGTAATATGAGGCCTATAACCATCGTTGAATACAAAGTTTTAACTACATTCAACGAAAATAAGCATAATATGAAGGCCTCCATTCGTTTGCTGTCTGTGTTCATTGCAATAAGCGCCTTCATTTATAGTTGTGCACCCCAAAAAAGTACAGCTGTAAATAAAGACTTCTTATCAAGCAAAAGTATTGCTGATGCAAAAAAAATCAAGTTACTCCTTGAAAATGGCCACCCAGAATTACCTTTAACCAAAGATGAGCGTCAAAAACTCTACAACTTTTATCAGCTGAAAGGTTTTCAACCTTACTTTACCCCAACCAATACGAGCAAGCAAATCAAAAATAATTGGACGTTCTCCTTAAAAAAAGCGGCTCATTTTGGCTTGCCTGCATCGAGATTAATTCCCTTCAAGAAACGTCATCCATTGGTTCAGGAACTTTTGCTGAATTACCAAATTGGCACCATCCTTCACGACCTCGACAGTGGCTTTATTGATTTTCAAACCAGAAAATTCAAACCCAAAAAATGGTTCGTTTATCCGACGGATTGGCTGACCAAAGCGCAAAACACCGATTCAATTCTGCTCACCCGCGGCCCAATAGATACCAACTACCATTATTTTGCACTTCACCTATACCGTTTTTGCGATTCGACCAAACTCGACACCCTTTCTTACGAACTAAGTATAGAAAAAGATAATAAAACAAAAGCTTGGGAACAACTTCAAATTGCGCTTATTGGACTTGGTTACAGCAATGAAAGCACAGATAGTTTAGGCCTGAGAGCCGCCTTAAAATTGTATCAAAAAAACCAAGGACTCAATGCAGACGGACGCATTGGCTCGGCAACCGTTTTGGCATTTGCGCGATCAAAACAAGACCAATTATACCATGCCCAAATTTCGCTGGACAGACTCCGGCAGGCTGCCCGAAAGCCAACTACTTTCGTTGGCATCAACCTTCCCTCCTTTGAATTGAAATATATTGCCGACGATACGCTAAGAGCACTGCGCCGCATCATCATTGGAAAAATGGAGCACCCCACCCCAGAATTAGTTTCCAAAATTTATCAAATTGTCAGCTTGCCCTATTGGCGCGTGCCGAGTTCTATTGCCAAAAAAGAAATTTTACCTGCCCTTAAACATAATTCGGGCTACCTCCAAAAAGAGCATATGCGCATTTATGGTGCCGGAAAAAAAGAAATTAATCCGCAAAATGTGAAATGGAAAAAAATCAAAAACAATACCTTTCCTTACCTGATCGAACAAGATCCGGGACCCTGGAATAGTTTGGGCCTGATCAAATTTGAATTTACGAATCAATTTTCTGTCTACGTGCACGACACCCCAAGTAGGCATCTTTTTGCACAAAATTTCCGCAGCTTCTCGCATGGTTGTATGCGCGCCGATGACCCAATTAAACTGGGTAAACTCATGTTAACCTACGATAAACGAGGCGACAAAATCAATAAGGTCAGTGGCGACTCTCTGCAAGTGTTGATTGACCAAAAAATCCATCAGCGCATTCCTTTACTTCAGCACATTCCAATTTTCATCACGTATCAAACGGTTACTTCGGACAAGAATGGTTTGTATTTTTATTTAGACCTCTATGAGCGAGAGCAAGACTTAATTGCGTTGTTTCGTTCGGGAAATAATGGCTAATTTTACCAAAAATATGACCATGATCGTTTCCCCATCTGTTCTTTCCTGTGATTTCGGCAATATCCAACGCGATACCCAAATGCTTCAACACTCTAGTGCAGATTGGTTACACATCGACGTCATGGACGGTGTTTTTGTCCCCAACATTTCTTTCGGGTTTCCGGTTTTGCAAGCCATCAGAAAATACACTGATAAAACGCTTGACGTACACCTCATGATTGCCAACCCCGATGCCTACCTTGAAGATTTCAAAAAGGCGGGCGCAGACATCCTTACTGTGCACTACGAAGCTTGTCCTCATTTGCACCGCACCATTGGTCGCATTCAAGAATTAGGCATGAAAGCGGGCGTTGCACTAAACCCACACACCCCAATTGAAGTGTTGTCTGAGGTGGCTCCAATGCTTGATTTAGTACTCATCATGAGCGTCAATCCTGGATTCGGGGGGCAAAAATTTATTGCGGCTGCAAATGACAAAGTAGCGCGTCTCAAAACCCTGCGTCAAAATGCAAATGCACATTTTCTAATTGAAGTAGATGGCGGCGTGAATTTAGAAACAGGCGCGCAATTAGCGCAAGCAGGTGCCGATGCTTTGGTTGCCGGCAGTTTTGTTTTTGGCGCAAGCGATCCTGTTGCCACAATTGCCGCTTTAAAAAGCCTCTAATTTCGTAACCAAACTGCAATTTGGACGTTAAACGCCACATGAAGCACCTTATTGCTTTTTTCCTTGTTTCTTTCTTGCTTTTTCCGTTGGTTGGCCTAACGCAAGGTCTTGCGCAAAAAGAACAAGCTGCCACCAAGCTTTTAAACGAAATCCGCTCAAGCACCGACGACGACCAAACACTCCGTATTCATACCGAATTTAAAAAAGCGATGTCTGAACTTGTGCGTACCAAAGATTTCTTTGACACACCGCTTCAAGCCCTCAAAATTGCAGATATTAAAAGCACTGACCAAACGGTTCGGCTTTTGACCTGGAATGTCGAGTTTTCAGACCTCTCCTACACATATGGTGGCTACATATTGCGCAAAGAAGAAGGCCGCGACCGCGTTTCAGTTTTTGAGCTCATCGACATCCTCGACCCATACAGTACCAAACCTGAAAACATAATTGACCACAAAAACTGGTATGGCGCTGTGTATTACAAAATAATTGATTTCTCTTTTCAAGGAAAAACACAATACCTCTTGTTTGGCTATGATGGCGGCACCACCATGAGCAATTACAAGGTTCTAGATGTACTGAGCTTCGCTGGTCAAAGCGCCAAATTTGGTAGCCCCGTGTTCAAAGATGCAAAGGGTGTCAAAAAACGTGTTGTCTTTGAATATTCCAATATGGCCAGTATGTCGCTGGAGTTCGAACCCAAACGTGCGCGCATTGTTTTTGACCACCTCTCGCCAGAAGCCCCCGCCTTAGAAGGCGTAGCCTCCTATTATTTTCCCGATATGTCTTATGATGCTTATGTCTACGACTACGATCGCGAAATTTGGAATCTAGAGGCCGATGTTGTAGCCACCAACCCCGAAGATGTCGGCGAACGATTTTATTATGCCCTCAATACCAAATCGGGCAAAGTGGAAAAGAACCGCATGCGCGCCGACTGGATGAACCCTTCAGATCAGCAAAATCCTGAAAACGGCACACATAAAGCCACACTACCAACCCCAGTAAACAATACAGAATTGGCACAACCGAAACCACATAAAAAACGTTTCGAGTTGTTCAGAAAACACACCAATCCAGAATCTTACCAAGACTAAGCCCTATGCAACTCGGAAAAATTAATAAACTCACCATTAAGCGCTTTGCACCTCCAGGAGCTTACCTGATCGACCTTCAAGAAAACGAAGTGCTGTTGCCCAACAAATACCTCACCCCAGACATGGAGGAAGGAACTGAAGTAGAAGTTTTTGTGATGAAAGATTCTTCCGAAAGATTGGTGTGTGTAACGGAGAGACCCTACATTTTACTAGGTGACTGCGTTTATCTCGATGTTGTAGAAGTCAATCCGTTCGGTGCATTTGTCGATTGGGGTCTGGATAAAGATTTATTTGTGCCATTTGCAGAACAACGCACGCGTTTAGAAATTGGCGACCGCTATTTATTTACTTTACTTTACGACTTTGAAACGGACAGGCTCTTTGGTAGTATGAATGTTAAAAAAGTACTGATCCCGTGTACGGACCTGAGTATGGAGGGGCAAGAGGTCGATTTACTGATTTGCGACGAAGGCAAACTAGGCCGCAATGTTATTGTCGATAAACGCTATGAAGGACTCATTTTTAAGGATCAACAAAACCAACCTTTACAGCGCGAACAAGAATGCAAAGGTTACGTAGCCAAAGTGCGCGAAGACGGTAAATTAGACATTCGCTTAGAAGTACCCAACGATAGCCGCTATGACGCCGCGGAACAAAAAATTCTCGATACCCTAGCTGCGCAAGAAGGATTTCTTGCACTCACGGACAAAAGCGACCCAGATGAGGTGCGCGCCGTGCTGGGCCTCAGTAAAAAAACCTTTAAACAAGCAATTGGCAAGTTATACAAACACCGTCGCATTGCTTTAGAGGCCGACGGAATTCGCTCCCTGAACAACCCAAGAGTTTAGCGGCCGTCGCCATCTAAGATATTGCCCAAGCCACCGAGTATGCCACCTTCTTCTTTGCGGGCGGTGGTACCATAAGCTAAAATTCTGGCGGCTAATCTGGAGATTGGTAAACTTTGCAACCAAACTTTTCCAGGCCCTTTGAGCGTCGCAAAAAACAAGCCCTCTCCTCCAAAAACAGTGTTTTTGATACCCCCTACAAATTGGATATCGTAATCGACATCTTGGGAATAAGCAACAATACAACCGGTGTCTACGCGCAATACTTCGCCAGGCATAAGGGTTCTTTCGGTAATGTAACCGCCCGCATGACAAAATGCAAGGCCATCGCCTTCTAATTTTTGCATAATGAAACCTTCACCACCAAATAGTCCGGTGCCCAACTTGCGCTGAAATTCGATTCCGACACTCACTCCTTTTGCTGCACACAAAAATGCATCTTTTTGACACACAATTTTACCGTTGTATTGCAATAAGTCAAAAGCAATGATTTTGCCCGGGTACGGAGAGGCAAAAGCCACACGTGCTTTTCCAAAACCTTGATTGGTAAAGGCGGTCATGAAAAGACTTTCGCCAGTTAACAAGCGTTTTCCGGCACTGAAGAGCTTGCCCATAAAACCTGTTTGAGCCGAACCGTCACCAAAAATGGTTTGCATTTCAATGGCCTGATCCATGTACATAAAAGCACCAGCTTCGGCAATTGCGGTTTCTTGTGGGTCGAGCTCAATTTCAATGAGCTGCATTTCTTCTCCTTTGATGAAGTAGTCGATTTCGTGGTTGCTGCGCATGTTTTTTTCTTGTAAAATTAGCAACAAAGTAGTTGCCAAGGATTGTTTAACTTTGTCAAATGGAAATAGCACAAAAAATTGCGGTTATCGGTGGTGGCAGTTGGGCCACGGCTTTAGTCAAAATTCTTTGCAACAACTACCCGCAGGTCCATTGGTGGATGCGCAGCGAGGAAGCAATTGCCCATATTCAGCAGTTTGGACACAATCCAAAATACCTCCAGTCCGTCTCATTTGACACCACCCAATTGGTCTTGAGTTCAAATTTAGAAAGCACTTTAAATGCTGTCGATTGGGTAGTAATTTCTACCCCCGCCGCTTTTCTCGAAGAAGCTTTTGCCGGAATTACCGGAGCGCATTTTGCCAACAAAGTGGTATTCTCAGCAGTAAAGGGCATCATTCCTTCATACAACGCCATTCCGGCGCGCTTTATCCACAAAAGTTTTGGCGTGCCCTACGAACACATCGGCATCATTTCAGGCCCTTGTCATGCTGAAGAAGTAGCTATGGAAAGACTCTCGTACCTTACTTTGGCTTGTTCCAATACAGCTTTTGCCCAACAAATGGCAGAGGCTTTAAGCTGTAGGTACATCAAAACCACCACCAGCGACGACCTCTTCGGCACCGAATTTTCAGCGGTCCTTAAAAATGTATACGCCTTAGCGGCAGGTATTTGCCACGGCTTAGGTTACGGCGACAACTTTCAGGCAGTTTTGGTTTCCAACGCCATTCAAGAAATTGAACGCTTCATCGACGTCATTCATCCGGTGCACCGCGACACCAAAACAAGCGCGTACCTCGGAGACTTACTTGTTACTGCTTATTCTAACTTTTCGCGCAACAGAACATTTGGCTTCATGATAGGAAAGGGTTACTCTGTGAAAAGCGCCCAACTCGAAATGAATATGGTAGCCGAAGGCTATTACGCCACCAAAAGCTTGTACGAAATCAATCAAAAATTTGGGGTAGACATGCCCATCCTAAGCGCAGTTTATCATATCATTTATGAAAAGATTTCGCCCGCAATTGAAATGAAACTTTTAGCTGAAAAACTTGCCTAACATGAAGGTATTTAAATTTGGAGGTGCCTCTGTAAAAGACGCCACTGCAGTCAAAAACGTGAGCGCAATCTTAGCGCGTTTCCCGAACCAAAAATTAGCAGTCGTTGTTTCGGCAATGGGCAAAACCACCAACAAACTCGAAGAACTCATCGATGCCTTGTATGCTCAAGACCACCGTATTTATGCAGGTCTTTTAGATGATATCAAAGCGTATCATTACGAAATTGCGGCCGGTTTATTCGCCGAAAAACATTTCCATATCTACAAAGAGCTCGAAGATATTTTTGAACATTTGGCACAATTGTTTTTCAAACCCTTAGCCGACAATCGTTCGTTTCAATACGACCAAATTATCGCGACTGGCGAGCTCATTTCGAGTAAAATGCTGGCGGCCTTCCTCAAAGATCAAGGGTTTAGCGCAGCATGGCTCGATGCCAAATCTATTATTCGCACCGACAACCAATATCAAGAAGCGCAGGTAGACTGGTCTAAAACCAAAGAATTATGCAGCCAAAAAGTGCTACCCATGTTAGCGAACGAAGCCATTGCCGTTACACAAGGGTTTATCGGCCATACTTCTGAAGGATTCACTACCACACTAGGCCGAGAGGGTTCTGATTACAGCGCTGGCATCCTCGCTTACTGCTGCGATGCCGAGAGTGTCACTATTTGGAAAGACGTACCAGGTATGCTCAATGCGGATCCAAAATATTTTGAAAAAACCCAATTGCTCTCCCAAATTTCTTTCAAAGAAGCCATTGAGTTGTCTTATTACGGCGCAAGCGTAATCCATCCCAAAACCGTACAGCCCCTACAACAAAAAAATATCCCGTTGTATGTGCGTTCGTTTGTCGATCCTGAAGCACCAGGCACCACCATCTCTGCTGCTGCAGAGCGCGATGCCCAAATTCCATCTTACATTGTTAAATTCGATCAAGTACTTGTTACGTTCAGTACCAAAGATTTTTCTTTTATCGCCGAAAAACAACTATCAGAAATTTTTGCAGGCCTAGCTCAAATGCAGGCACACATCAATGTCATGCAAAATTCTGCCCTCAATTTTTCGGTCTTGCTCGATCGTAAAAAAATAGATGTCGCCCAATTGCAGGACTTACTCGGCAGTAATTACCATATTCGTTACAACGAAAACCTTGAACTCGTCACCATCCGTCATTATAACGAGGCCATTCTTGCCGAAATGTGTGCAAATAAAACCAGTTTGGTAAGCCAGCAAACGCGCACTACTGCCCGCTTGGTTTTACAACCAAAATAAAGCTAACTTATTTAGATTGATTCAAAATACCACAAAAGTGGTATGTTAAAATTCGAGAATCGGTCATACATTTGCATATGTCCCAGACACTCGATTCCATTTCATTGCATCAGCTTGTAGAAATCTCTGCCATCGCAAGTTCCGCAATTACCCCAAAACTTTCAGAAATGGGCCTTACCAAAGGGCAAAAGATCAAAGCCATCTTTAAAGCGCCTTTCGGAGACCCCATCGCCTATGAAATCAATGGCAATATCATTTCGATGCGCAAAGAAGAGGCCATGCAAGTAGAAGTGCAAATGGCTTAAGGCAAATTTCTGTAGCTTTGTAAGTCATGAAAATCGCACTACTCGGCAATCCCAATACTGGAAAAAGCACAGTTTTCAATATGCTCACAGGTTTGCGCCAACAAGTGGGCAATTTCCCAGGAGTAACTGTCGATAAAAAGCAAGGCAGTATCAAAACGCCCAACCACACCCAACAACTCATTGATTTTCCTGGTGCCTACAGCATATTTGCGCGTTCGCTTGATGAACAAGTCGTTCAGGACGTCCTGACCAACAAACAGCACACCGATTTTCCTGATGCCGTTATTTACGTAGCTGACACCGCTAATTTAGAGCGAAACCTCTTGTTTTTTAGTCAGTTATAC
Source organism: Crocinitomicaceae bacterium (assembly GCA_044239425.1). Classification (GTDB taxonomy): domain Bacteria; phylum Bacteroidota; class Bacteroidia; order Flavobacteriales_D; family Crocinitomicaceae; genus UBA952. The sequence continues at coordinate 10,435 of JBIIBL010000016.1, forward strand.
GACTTAGGATTCCCAATACTTTTAGTACTCAATATGTGGGATCGCGCGCAAAGCAAAGGCCTGCGCATCGATATTGAAAAGCTACAACAACAGCTTCCTGCCGCGACAATCGTTACTGCAAACGCTAGAGTTGCTATCGGCAAAGACCGCATTCTTCAAGCGCTTGATCAACTTCAAAACCGTGACAGGACCCCCTTTTTTGACCTCGACCTCACTACACTACAAACCGACAGCGCTCAAACCGACAACACCAACGCGAGGCTCGATAAATTGCGCAATATAGGCCTCGTCCAAAATGCGCCAACAACTCCAGTAAATTCCTATACGCATCTAGATCGCATTTTGACGCATCGCATCTACGGCTACCTTATCTTTACTGCGGTCTTATTGGTCATCTTTCAATTCATTTTTAGTTTTGCAAGCATTCCCATGGATTTCATTGATGGTCAGTTTGTGCGCCTCAGCGCTTGGGGTGCTGCCAACCTTCCTGAAGGCCTGCTCAGCAAACTCATCACCCAAGGGCTCATTCCAGGAATAGGCGGCGTATTCGTCTTTGTACCCCAAATCGCGATCTTATTTTTCTTTATTGCGCTCCTAGAAGAAAGTGGTTATTTGTCAAGGGTTGTTTTCATCATGGACCGCATCATGCGTCCTTTTGGACTCAATGGCAAAAGTGTTGTTCCTTTGCTTTCAAGTGTGGCTTGTGCCATTCCCGGCATTATGTCGGCCAGAACAATTTCAGATTGGAAAGAGCGCCTTATCACTATTTTGGTAGCGCCTTTTATGAGTTGCTCTGCAAGAATTCCTGTCTATACCTTACTCATCAGCTTGGTGATTCCCAAAACATATATCGGCGGTATCCTCAACCTACAAGGTCTCGTGCTTTTTGGATTATACGCACTTGGCATCGTCTTTGCGCTAGGCACCGCTTTCTTACTACGGCTCATTGTCAAGAGCGGAAAACCAGGTTTTCACTTAATGGAGTTGCCAGAATATAAAGCACCTAGGTTCTACAACGTAGGTATTACCGTTTACGAAAAAGTCAAGATCTTTATTTTTGATGCTGGTAAAATCATTGTAGCTATATCCGTTTTACTTTGGGCTTTAGCGAGCTACGGACCTCGTTCTAGGGAAACAAAATTAAACGAATTAAAAGTGAGTGTTAGTTATACAAAAGCAAGGCCCTCACAACAACAAGAATTAGAAAATTCTTTATTGCTCTCTCAATCCTATATCGGGCATTTTGGCAAATGGATGGAACCCGCAATTGCGCCTCTTGGTTACGACTGGAAAATTGGCATTGCCTTACTCAGTTCCTTTGCTGCACGCGAAGTTTTTGTGGGGTCGCTCGCAACCATATACGCGGTTGGCGACGACACCGACAACAACAAGCGCCTGGTTCAAAAACTCCGCGACGAAAAAAACGAAAGCGGTCAAGTAGTGTATAGTTTAGCAACGGGGGCTTCCCTACTCGTCTTCTACGTTTTTGCCATGCAATGTATGGCCACATTGGCGGTTGTAAAACGCGAAACCAATTCATGGAAATGGCCGCTCATACAGTTAGCCTTTATGGGCATTATTGCATACCTAAGCGCTTTTGTTGTCTACCAAGTCTTGTTATAGAAACATTTTACTTAACTTTCAGTTATGCAACAATTTTTGGTCTTTGCTCTTATCCTTTTAGCCATAGGCTACTTCATTTGGCATGTTTACCAATTGTTTTTTGCACAGCAAACCAATTGTAAAGGTTGCGGACTCACGCCAAAGCATTCCAATGAATCCGACATATAAAGCACAGGCTTATCAATACAGCCAAGACTTCTTTGCAGTCAAAACAGGCGAAGCCACTGATTTTGCAAACGAATTCAATCTAGATTTATTAGATGCCGACAACGTCTATTGGCTGAATTTTCACAACCTCGACGACCGCAGTAGCATCGAAAAACTCGGTCAGAAAATTGGACTTGACAAACTCAGTATCGAAAGCATTTTTTTACCGCTGCGCAGGGCCAAAGTAGAAGAATACCCCAACTACTTGTTTTTCCAATTGCACACACTACGGAACAATAGCCAAGATACCGAGCAAACAGATCAAATCACTTTTGTACTAGGTGAACACTACTTGCTATCTTTTCAAACGAATGAAGGTCAGCATTTTGGGGAGGTGCGCGAGCGTATTGAAAAATCAAAAGGGAAAATTCGCAATCAAAAAGCAGACTTCCTCTTATTTCGTTTGCTTGATACTTTACTAGATGAACTATTTCAATACACGATTGAAGTCTCTGATGAAATAGACCGCATCGACGAACGCATCCATGCACAAATGGAATCTGACTTACTGCGTGAAATCGAACTCCAAAAAAGACAACTCATTAATTTGAGAAAAATAGTTCAGCCCATAAAAGACCTCCTTGCTGTGCTAGAATCCATGGACAACGCCCTCATCGCTAGTACCAATAAACATTACTACAAAAACCTTCGCAATAGTTGCGTGAGTTTACTAGAGGACATCGATGCGCATAAACAAATTCTCGAAGGCCTTGCCAATTTATATTATGCTGTTCAAGGACAACGCATGAACCACATTATGAAAGTTTTAACAGTGGTCAGCAGTATTTTTATTCCGCTCACATTTATTGTAGGCGTTTACGGCATGAATTTCAAGCACATGCCCGAATTAGACTATCCCTATGGTTATTATACGGTTGTTGGCTTCATGTTTGTGCTGAGTTTTAGCTTGCTTCTATTCTTTATGAAGCGAGGTTGGCTCAAGCGCGATTAGATGTTAATGAAGTGTTAAATACCTTCAACTCGAAAATAAGCTCCTTATCTTTCGGAAAGTTAAACTGATACATATGAAAAAATTATTGCTTTCTTTTGGTGTTGTTTTCATGGCTGTGCTTGGCCTCAACAGCGTCAATGCACAAATCGAAAAAGGTGCTAAAATTGAATTTAACAAAGAAGTACATGACTACGGTAACATCAAATATGGTGGTGAGCCTTATTGTTCTTTTGAATTCAAAAACACAGGCGACGAGCCGTTGATCATCTCTAACGCCAAAGGATCTTGCGGTTGTACAGTTCCTGAGTGGCCGAAAGAACCAATTGCTCCAGGAGCAAAAGGAACAATCCGCGTTAAATACGACACAAACCGTCCGGGCCCAATCAACAAAAGCGTGACCATCACGTCAAACGCCATCAATGAGCCAAATAAAGTGATCCGCATTAAAGGTGAAGTTGGTCCAGCTCCAGAAAGTGGCATGCCAGTAAACAATGCAGGTGCCCCAACCAACAACTAAACTAAACAATCGTTTATAAAAAAAGCCACTCTTAGGAGTGGCTTTTTTATTTGCATCGATTATTCTAAATCTCTAAAAAGTTAGTTGCAGTATGTGGCCAGCTAGCCACAGTACCCGGCCTGAGTAATTGAAGGGTTTGCATACCTGACGCTGCTGCAGCCTCGAGTTCTCCAGAAATATCTGATAAAAACAAGATCTCCTCTGCTTCTAAACCTAAAAACTGAGTGATTTTTTCATAAGTAGTTTGCTCCTTCTTAGTACCTGTTGTTGTGTCAAAATGATTTGAAAAATGGCCAGATAAATTACCGAAATCGCTGTAATGAAACAGTAATTTTTGAGCAGCTATAGAACCAGAAGAAAACACGCCAATTTTCAAGCCTCTTGCACGCCATTGATTAAGTGCTGTTGGAACATCTTCATAAACGTGGCCAGTTATGGCTCCTGTTTCGTAGGCGTTTTTCCAGATGATACCCTGAAGTGCTTTTAATGGGGTTAGTTTTCTGTCTTCCTCACTCCATTTGTGCAGACAAGCTAACACCTCTTCGGTAGTGGTGAGGTGTATGCCCTCTTCTTGGGCGGCAATTTCTATCACTTCTGAAAAAGCTTGTTTCACCTCATTGATTTGTGCATGTTTGGTGAGGTCGTTGAGGTGTGTTCTGAAATATGGAAACAAGACCTCGTATACAAAATGTACTGAGCTTGTGGTTCCTTCTATATCCGTTAAAATATATTTGATGCGCTTATCCAACAGTAGGGGCTTTAAAATTTTTGTATTGGGTTTCTAAACCCGAATGTGTGTAATGGGGTGTCCAGCCGGTCATGTCTGTAAAAATACGAATGGCCTTCACAAAAGGGGAAGTAGCGCCAGCATCGAACCAATGTTTTGTGCCGGTAGGCACACTAATGAGGTCGCCTCGCTGACACAGCACATTGAAAACAGGTGCGTCCTGAAGATGGAACCAAAACAAGCCCTGTCCGTCGACAAAAAATCGAATTTCATCTTCATCATGGGTGTGTTCGGCAAGAAATTTGGCGCGAATTTGATCGTAATTTGGGGTGAGGGCATGGATGGAAATGACGTCAGCACTTTGGTAACCCCCATTTTCCATGAAAGGTTTGAGGTCTGGGGCGTAGGCTGCTAGAATTTCTTCTTGGCTGGCGTCGTCGTTGAATTGAACAGCGCAGGTCCATTGGTCGAAAAACACACCGTGCTGCGCAAGATAAGTTTTAATTTGAAGCGGGTCATGGATTTGAACGGCTTCATCGGGAATAGATAGAATGGCCATTTGTTACAATAAAAATTCACATTCGCATAGGTAGTCGAGGGTCTCTAAATGCCTTTGAGCCTCAAAAAGAGTAGCTCCCCAGGCATAAGTTCCGTGACCAGCTATAATGAAGCAATGTTGTTGAATCTCAGGTACGCGCGCGTCTAATTCTTGACACAGCAAGGCCATGTCTTGTTGGTTATCGATGATCGGAATCTCTAAGCTCTCGAGATGACTCAGGCAGCCTTTGAATCCTTTTTGGATTTCGTAGCCTTGAACCGGAAAAAAATCTTCGTTGAATTGGGAGATGAGCACAGGATATTTTCCATGACTATGCAACGTAACCTTGGCTTCAGGGAAGTTTTTATAAATCCAAAGGTGAATTTGTGTTTCGTCAGAAGGCTTAGTACCATGATACATTCCTGTTCCAATGCCAACTGAATCGATGGTCATGAAGTCTTGGTCTGTAAAATCTGATTTATGCACACCAGATCGAGAAACCCAACATTGTTGGTGTTCGTCAATAAATGAATAGTTGGTGGAGGTGGCCGGCGACCAACCCCTCGCATTTAAAGTGCGTATAAGTTGTGCGAATGCGGCTTTCATTAGTTGGCGAGGGTCTCTTTGACAAGCGCGGCTATCACTTTTCCGTCTGCTTTTCCTGCTAATTTTCCAGATAAAACACCCATTAGTTTGCCCATGTCTTGGGGGCCACTTGCACCGGTTTGGGCAATTGCCGCTTGAACTTCAGCGCGAATTTCGTCTTCGGATAGCATTTTCGGAAGATACGCTTCTATAACTTGTGCTTGATAAAGTTCTTCGGCAGCGAGGTCCGGACGCGCTTGTTGGTTGTAAAGGGTGTAGGTTTCCATGCGCTGTTTGTGCAGCTTCATGCAAATTTTTATGGCTGTTTCTTCCGAAACTTCGGCATCGGCACCAGAGGTGACTTCTAGTAATAATTTAGATTTGATATCGCGTAAGGCAGCTAGCTTTTCCTTTTCTTTGGCAAGCATGGCATTTTTGATATCGAGGTTGATGCGCTCAGTAAAAGTCATAGTTAGTCGACGTTATCGTGCAAAAAATTGTTACCATTGCGCAACATAGGCTGGCCATTTGCGTCGGTACTTACGCCAAAACGAGAGATATTTTCTTGAGTGCTTGGGGCTTGCTGTTGCAAATGAATGTTTCTGCGCACGAATGCTGGTTCATTTTCAAATTCCAAAAGACCATCTGGTTTTTGAAGCTTAGAAGTGAACTCTTGAATGCGCGAAACGCGCTCTTGAACTTTGCGCTGTTGTTCTTCAGGACTCAAGATGCGCTTTGGCATCTCCATTTCTATATGTTGAACGCTGTCGTCTTCAAGTACATGCTTAACTACATGCTCCTGAACTGGTGTCGATTGAATTGGCGCTGTGAATTCCACAGATTGAATTGGCTCTGGTTGAACAGGCTCAGTTTGTACGTCAAATACCTCCCAACTCATGGACGCTTGAATACTTGAAGCCTCTGCTTCTTGCTCGTCATATAGATTGAAAGTTGTTTTTGCGCTTGCGGCAACAGCATCTATTGGCTGATCTTGCACTTGAAATGGATTGACTAGAGGTGCTTCCACTTGCTTCATGAAGGGCTCTGGCGTACTTGTTTCAATTGGGGCAGCTGCTATTGTTTCAAATGGAGATGTTAAGGGAGCTGTAATTTCTTGCTTTTTTTCTTCTTCGAGCACAACAACTGTACGCTCAGGGCTTTTTTCAAAACCCGTTATTGGCGATGATGTAAAGCCAGTTGCAATAATGGTGAGGCTAAGTTGATCGCCAAGTGAGGCGTCATGACCATGGCCCCAGATGACATCGGCTGTAGAGCCTGCAGCTTCTTGTATGTAATCTGTGATGTCAGTGATTTCGTCCATCATGACTTCGTGGTCACCGTAGGTAATATTGAGCAATACATAACGTGCACCATTGATATCGTTGTCGTAGAGCAATGGCGAGGTAAGTGCGTTCTTAACAGCAACAACAGCGCGGTTCTCGCCTGCAGCAATTGCACTACCCATAATAGCATGTCCTGAATTGCGCATGACAGTATTGACATCGTTGAAATCGACGTTGATGGCACCGGTTACAGAAATGACTTCAGCAATGCCTTTTGCAGCAACCGTTAGAACATCATCGGCATGAGAAAACGCCTCTGATAAAGACATGTTTTTGCCGAATTCGCGCAAACGCTCGTTGTTGATAATAAGGAGTGTATCTACGTTTTGACGCATGCGCTCTAAACCTTCTTCTGCTTGTTGGCGTCTTTTGCGGCCTTCAAAGTTAAATGGTACGGTCACGATACCTACGGTTAGGATGCCGAGATCTTTGGCAACTTGTGCAATGACTGGCGCTGCACCTGTACCTGTTCCACCACCCATACCAGCGGTAACAAACACCATTTTGGTGTCTTTGGAAAGCAATTCACGAATTTCTTGGATGTTTTCCATGGCGGCATTCATGCCTACGTCAGGAATCATGCCCGCACCGCGTCCTTCAGTGAGGTTTGGCCCTAATTGAATTTTGTGCGGAACCGGTGAAAGCTCCAATGCTTGGCAGTCGGTATTGCAAACGATGAAGTCCACGCCCGCAATTCCTTGCAAGTACATGTGGTTCACGGCATTTGAACCGCCTCCGCCAACTCCGATCACTTTAATGATAGAGGCTGCTTGTGGTGTTTCGTGTTTTGGTAAATCAAATTCCATAATACTGCTGTGTATAACCTAGTTAGTCAAAATATTTTAGTCCTCAGAGTCGTCGAAGAATTTTCTTACAGGACCTAAAATACGGTCAAAAAATTCTCCTTTGCGATCTGGATTTGAATGTGTTTTAATTTTTTCTTGCTTTTCGGCAACTTGTTGCTCGCGTGTTGCTTCTTCTTGTTGAACCGCTGTTGCTTGCTCCCATGGTTGTAGGGACTCCATACTTTCAAAGCCTTTGAGAACAAGACCAATTCCGGTAGCATACATTGGACTTGATAAAGCATCGATGTCGTTAGAATTAGCGAGGTGTTCGGTCGGGTAACCAATGCGCGCATCCATTCCTGTGAGGTATTCGATGAGTTGAGTGAGGTGTTTGAGTTGTGAACCACCACCCGTTACAACAATACCGCCAATGAGTTTTTTCTCGTAGCCAGAGTTTTTGATTTCGAGGTTAACGAGTTCGATGATTTCTTCCATTCTGGCTTGAATGATGCTCGCTAGATTGCGCAAGGTGATTTCCTTTGGATCGCGTCCGCGTAAACCTGGAATACAGACCACTTCGTTTTCTTTGCTTTCAGATGCCAAGGCGCTGCCAAACTTTACTTTGAGCATTTCGGCTTGGCGCTGCATAATGCGGCAACCTTCTTTGATGTCTTGAGTAATGACGTTTCCTCCGAATGGAATAACTGCGGTATGACGAATAAGGCTGTCGTGGAAAATTGCAACATCTGTGGTACCGCCACCGATATCGACAAGAACAACGCCAGCTTCTTTTTCTTCGTCCGAAAGCACGGCCTCTGCCGAAGCAATTGGCTCCAAAATGATGTCTTTGACACTAAGGCCTGAACGATCGACGCAACGCGTAATGTTCTGTACGTTGGTAACCTGACCACTAATAATGTGGAAATTAGCTTCCAAGCGCACACCACCCATTCCAATAGGATCTTTGATCTCAGGTTCACCATCGACGATGTATTCTTGCGGGATAACCGTAATAATTTCTTCTCCGGGGTTCATGACCATTTGGTACATGTCGTCGACAAAGGCATCGATGTCAACTTGGGAGATTTCACCGTTGGCGGTGCGGCGGGTATAAATGCCGCGGTGTTGCATGCTCTTGATGTGCTGACCAGCGATGCCGACGTGCACATTTTTGATTTTGAGGTCGCCTTCGACAGCATTTTGGGTTGCTTCAACAGCTGCATTGATGGACTGAACGGTGCGTTCGATATTGGAAACAACTCCGCGCATCACGCCCAAAGACTCGCTTTTGCCCATGGCGATGATCTCAATTTTGTTGTGTTCATTTTTACGACCAACAAAACATGCAATTTTAGTAGTGCCAATATCCAAACCAACAACGACGCGTGTGCGTTTCACTTCGGTGTTGTTATTTTTTTCTGCAAACGATTTGTCCTTCATATTTGACACTTATTTCTTTGTATTTATTCCAACCTTCATGAGGCAGGGCTTCTTTGTAAAAATGGCTCAGACGTTCAAATTTGTCTGAAACTTCTTTGTTACTGCGCGCAGGTCCAAAGACAATTTGTTGTTCGCCAACCAACGGAATGAGGATGAAATCGCCATTGGGATTAAGGTAAACTTGACCAATTAATTTATGCATTAATGGATCGTTACAAACATAATTTGAAATGCGGTAGATTTGACCAATTTTTTGAGAACTTTTCAAATTTGGATTGTTAATAAAATCGCAGTTCAGATGAGGGTTGTAGACGTCTTTAATTGCGCCTGAAAAAACCAAAACTCGGGCCGTATGCAAGGTCGATCTGTACATCATAAAGCCGTCTTGATCAAGGTAATAGCTTTGGCCACTGGTATTAAAGATGCGGGCGATTGGTTTCCTGAGTGCCAATTTAATTTCCCATTGTGCGCCCAAATGCTTATATACATTAACATCCTTAACCTCTGCCATTGCCGCAATAGCGCGTTCAATGGAGTGCACATTGAGCTCGTTTGCCAACATTTTTAACCTAAATAATTTGCGAAGTTGCAACCTATCCTTTAATTCTTCTTCTGTCAAGAAGGCATTCTCGTCTTCGGCATGAATAGAAATAAGCGGTGTTTTTAATACTTTCCTTTGCTCTGCTTGTCCGGCGAAATAAAAAACCACTCCAACTCCAACAAACAGGAGCAGCCAAAAAATCCTCAAAAGCCAAATTTTCATGGTTGTGTGATTTGCATTTTTAATAATTCTGTTAGCGGCGCCACCATACGATCAATATCTCCTGCTCCAATGGTCAGCACGACCCCTTTTTTAATTGTTTTCAATGCCAATAATACTTCGTGTGAAGGCAATACTGCTTTTGCGTCCAAAATAGTAAGATCTCTGAGCCACTCGCTAGTAACGCCTGAGATCGGTAATTCTCTTGCCGGATAGATTGGCAATAAATAGAGCTGGTCGAGCGCAGCCAGAGAGGCGGCAAATTCTTGAGCAAAATCTTTGGTTCGTGAAAATAAGTGTGGCTGAAAAATCCCAATTATGGACCAGTTTGGATACATGGACCGAACAGAAGAAATAAGGGCGTTGATTTCTATTGGATGATGCGCATAATCGTCGATATACACCAATTCGCTGGACCGAAGATGGTACTCAAAACGACGCTTGACCCCCTTAAAACTTTTCAATGCTGGGCGTAAGTCAGCAATTTCATAACCCAAAAGATGCAGTAAGGCCATGCAACCCAAGGCGTTTTCTGCATTGTGAATACCGGGTAAACCCAATTCTATATTTGGGAAAATGTCTTTACCGATGCGTAAATCAGCCACCTGAAAGCCCTGTTCATATCTCAAATTAGTCAGGCTATAAGTTGCTGTTGAAGAATCGATTGCGTAGGTGATCACTTTAGCTAAGCTCTGAAGCGAAAGCCCTTCTTTTTGAACACAAAAACCTTTAGGGTCGATGCGCAAAGAAAACTGCCTGAATCCTTCTACAAAGGAATCGGCACTTCCGTAAATATCGAGGTGATCAGGGTCTGCAGCTGTGATGATGGCTGCATAAGGAGAAAGCTGCAAAAAACTTCGGTCAAATTCATCGGCCTCAATTACCGCATATGGACTATGGGCATGCAGCACTAAATTCGAATCAAAATTACTCGCTATGCCTCCTAAAAATGCAGTACAACCTTCGCCCAACTCGGTTAAAAGGTGTGCAAGTAAGGAACTGGTTGTCGTTTTTCCATGTGTGCCCGCCACGCAAAGTCCTTGAAAAGTTTTGGTGAGCACACCAAGTACCTCTGCCCGCTTTAAAATCTGAAAATGATTGGCCTGAAAAAACGCCAACTCTCCCAACTCCTTAATTGCCGGCGTGTATACCACCAAAGTGGTTTCTGGATTTTGAAATGCCTTCGGAATATCGGCTTGTAAATCTTCGTAATGTATCGCGATTCCCTCTTGACTCAATTGCTGCGTAAGGGGTGTTTCAACTTTGTCATAACCCGCTACATCTTTGCCACTGAATTTAAAAAAACGCGCTAAGGCACTCATGCCAATACCGCCGATGCCTACAAAGTATACCTGCTCATATGAGTGTATAGACTTCATAACTTAGCGCTATTAAGGCATACTTCAACTATTGCTTTGGTTGCATTGGGAAGTGCAAAAGACTTTAATGCCGCTGATAACTCTTGTTGTTGAGCAACATCTGAAAGTAAATCAAGAGCAGTAACTACTAATTTTTCGGAAGCCTGTGCATCGGTTACTAAAATGGCCGCTTCACGGTCAACGAGTGCGCGGGCATTTTTAGTTTGGTGATCTTCGGCTACGTTGGGTGATGGCACCAAAATGGTGGGTTTGGCAACTAGTGCTAACTCACTCACCGAAAGCGCACCGGCTCGAGAAATAATCACCGTAGATAACGCATAAGCAAGGTCCATTCTTTGAATAAACGCAAAGACCTTGACGTTTGGAGGTAAACTTCCTTCGAATTGAGCCAATTCCTGCTCGTAAGACTTCCCACACTGCCAGAGCACCTGAATTGCTCCAGTTTCAAATGCTGGCAGAGCTGCTCGGAGTGCGTGATTCAATGTTTTGGCACCCAAACTGCCGCCCATCACAAATAGGGTGGCCTTATTTGGATCTAGGCCAAAATGTGTGGCTGCTTCAGCTTTTAACGCCGTGAGGTCTTGTAGCAAATAGGCGCGTACGGGATTGCCGGTAAGTATTATTTTTTTCGGATCGAAAAATTTTTCCATGTTTGGATACGCCACACAAATTGCTTTTGCCTTCCGTGCTAAAATTTGGTTGGTTTTCCCGGGAAAGGAATTTTGCTCCTGCAACAGGGTCGGGACACCAAGCAGTTGGGCCATTTGTAGTGTAGGGCCACTGGCATAACCTCCCACGCCTATGACTAATTCTGGCTTAAAACGACGAATGACAAAAAACGCCTTCGCCAAACTCTGGAGAATTTTAAAAGGCAACAAGAAATTTTTCAAAGTCAGTTTGCGCTGCAAGCCCATGATAGGTAAGCCCACAATCGGATAACCAGCTTGTGGAACTTTCTCCATTTCCATTTTGCCTTCTGCGCCAATAAATAAAATATCTGCCGAGCTATTGCTGCGCTTGATTTCATCGGCAATCGCCAAAGCCGGAAAAATATGGCCACCTGTACCGCCACCAGAGATGATAACTTTAGTCAATTTCATTTTCTTGAGGACTTGCAAATTGATTCTCTTGCTCATTATTTGGAAGTTCTTTGGCAAAAGACTGTACCACACCAATGGAGACACAAGCCATGACCAATGCGGAACCTCCCATTGCTAAAAAAGGCATGTTTTGACCCGTCACAGGAAAAACACCAGTACAGACCAACATATTGATGCTCGCTTGTGTCAGCAGGTGAATGCCAATGCCAAGGGCTACATAACTTTGAAATAAATCGGTGGTCTTGAGTGCAAAACGGATCATGCGAAAAAGTAAAATCATATACATGAGCACCAAAAATAAGGCTGCTGCAAAACCGAATTCTTCCACAAAAGTGGCGTAGTAAAAATCGGCATAAGCTTCAGGAAGAAACTCTTTGAGTTTGCCATCGCCTACCCCTTGGCCAAATATGGCGCCTACGGATATAGCCAACTTTGCATTATTGGCTTGCTGGTTGGCTTGCAAACTTTCCACACTTTGGTCAGCGGTGTCTACACGGTTATTGATCCGGTTCATCCAAGTGTCGTAGCGCGGCAAGATCTCTGCCTCTGGCAAGGCCAAATGCGCCCCGACGATCAATAAGACTGCAACTATACCTACTCCGGCAAGCGTCAGTAATTTTAAAATAGGAACTCTACCAATGAACAACAGGATCATGCACAACATAAACAGCATGGCAGATGTAGAGAAGTTATCTTTCAAGATGAGTATACAAGTTGCCGCAATGGGCAACAATAATGGAATGATCCCTTCGCGCCAACTATCGAGTTTCTGTTGTTTTTTCACCAATAGCCTGCTCACATAAAGAAGTAGGGCCAACTTGGCAAAATCAGAAGATTGGAAAGTGAGGTTTATAAATGGTATACGGATCCAACGTCCGGCACCATTGACCTCTGCTCCAAAAAACCAAGTAAACAGCAAGAGACCTAAACCTAAATAATAAGCGAACTTCGCAGTCTGACCAATATACTTAGCAGGAACCCGATGGATGGCATACATGGAGCCAAAACCAAGTACGACGTAAATAAGATGTTTGAAAAGATAAAAAAACGGAGAACCACCCTCGATCTTGATCAAGATAGGTACGAAACTATACACCGTAACCAACGAAAATGCCATCATTAACAAAGTAATGATCCAAATGACGGGGTCGCCTTTGAGATAGGATAAGTAGGTTCTCATTTGACCAAATTATAACATGCGAACCGCTTGTTTAAATTGCTGACCTCTATCTTCGTAATTTGCGAACAAATCAAAACTTGCACAAGCTGGTGACAAAAGCACTGCTTCATCTTTTCGAGCCAATTGGTATGCAAAAGCAACTGCTTCATGGGCTGTATTCGCCTCCACGATTAGCTCTACTTTTCCTTTAAATGCGTCGATGATTTTTTGGTTGTCTACTCCGAGACAAACAATTGACTTCACTTTCTGAGCAACAAGCTCCTCTAATTCACTGTAGTCATTGCCTTTGTCTACGCCACCAACAATCCAAACAGTTGGCTTGTCCATGGATTCAAGCGCAAACCACGCTGCATTGACATTTGTTGCTTTGGAGTCATTGATGAATTCGATACCATTGACCTTAGCCACAAATTCCATGCGGTGCTCGACATTGGTAAAATCTTCTAGACTTTCGCGTACGGAATCCGTGCGGATTTCTACAAGCCTTGCTGCAATCCCTGCTGCAAGCGCATTTTGGGTGTTGTGCTTTCCTTTGAGAGCTAAATCGTGAATAGACATGGTGAGTTGTTGTTTGTTTATGTTGATGTATAGTTGTTGCTGGTCTGCGTAGCCTCCGTTTTCTTGAGCGCGTGTCAGAGAAAACGGAGCCAGTTGGGCATTCATTTGTATTCCTTTTAAGTAGGAAGCAATTGTGGCATCGTCGGCATTGTAGATGAAATGATCTGCTGCTGTTTGATTTTGAAGAATACGGAACTTCGAGCGCACGTAGTTGTCCATCTGGTAATCGTAGCGGTCGAGGTGGTCTGGTGTAATGTTGGTTAATATGGCGATATCTGCTCTGAAATCATACATATCGTCGAGCTGAAATGAGCTGAGCTCCAAAACATAAATATCGTAGGCCTCTGTGGCAATTTGCTTGGCAAAACTCTGCCCAACGTTGCCAGCCAAACCGACATTCAAACCTGCCTTTTTGAGGATATGGTAGCACCACATAGTAGTGGTGGTTTTGCCGTTGCTGCCCGTGATGCAAATGTGCTTCGCGTTTGAGTAATAACCGCCAAACTCAATTTCCGAAATGACCTGAATTCCTTTCTGACGAATAGCCTGCATAATAGCCGCCGTCTCAGGAATTCCTGGAGATTTTATAATTAAATCGGCGCTTAGGATTCGAGATAAATCATGGGAACCTGACTCAAAAGCGATGCGCTGCTCATTTAATTCTTGTTGAAAAGAAGATTTTATGCTAGCGCCGTCCGAAACAAAAACGCGCCAACCTTTTGCTTTGGCCAAAATAGCTGCTCCAACGCCGGATTCACCAGCGCCTAGAATTACAAGCAAGCGATTTTGAGCCTCCATTTTAGCGCAATTTGAGCGTTACAATTGTGATGACTGCTAATAACACCGCAACAATCCAGAAGCGAGCTACAATTTTAGCTTCGTGGATACCTTGCTTTTGGTAATGGTGATGCAGCGGTGCCATTAACAGCACCCGCCTACCTTCGCCAAAGCGCTTTTTGGTGTATTTGAAATAGCCTACCTGCAGCATCACAGATACGTTTTCTATCAGAAAAATGCCGCATAAAACAGGAATGAGCAATTCTTTACGAATGGCAATCGCAAAAACAGCGATGATACCACCTAAAGCAAGGCTACCAGTGTCTCCCATAAAAACCTGAGCCGGAAAGGCGTTGTACCAAAGAAACCCTACACAAGCGCCAACAAAGGCCGCAATAAAAATGACCAACTCTTCTGCTTCTGGGATATACATCACATTGAGGTAATCGGCAAATTTGGCATGCGAACTCACATAAGCCAAAACAGCCAATGCAATACCGATAATAGCAGAGGTTCCTGTAGCTAGACCGTCGAGACCGTCGGTCATATTGGCGCCATTTGAAACAGCAATGACGATAAAAATGACAATTGGAATAAAAATGAGCCAACCATAAGATTTATTGATATCGCCAATAAGCCAGTTGTAATTGAATTCATTGCCTTTGAAAAAAGGTATGGTGGTGGTCATGTCGTCGGTGCGGATCCATTTGTAATTTTCACCGACATTTTGCGCGTGCTCGTGGGTTACAAATGTTTCGTCGGCTTGAAGTTTGTAGTCGGAAGCAACTCTTTTATGCACCACAACATCGTTGGAGAAATATAAAATTCCGCCTACAATAAGGCCTACACCTATTTGACCAATGATTTTGGAGGTGCCTTTTAATCCTTCTTTGTTCTTCTTGAAAACTTTAATGTAATCGTCGAGAAAGCCAATCAAGCCCAACCAAATAGTGGCAATGATCATGGTAATTACATATATGTTTTGCAGTTTGGCAAAAAGCAATGTTGGAATGAGGATGGCTGCAAGAATGATCAGACCACCCATTGTTGGCGTTCCCGATTTTTCTAATTGCCCAGCCAAACCGAGGTCGCGTACGGTTTCGCCAATTTGTTGATAGCGAAGGCGAGCAATGATGCGCTTTCCGATCACCACCGAAACAATTAAAGAGGTAATGAGTGCCAAAGAAGCTCGAAACGAGATAAACTGGAACAAGCCTGCACCAGGAAAATTGATTTGATCGAGCCAGGAAAACAAATAATAGAACATGTTATTTATCGAGTTGGTTAATAAGTGCTTTAGTGATTGCGACGTCGTCAAAATCGGTGCGGACGCCGTTGATTTCTTGGTAAGTCTCGTGACCCTTACCTGCAATGAGCAGGATGTCGCCTGGGTTTGCGAGTAACAAAGCGGTTTTGATGGCTTGCTTTCTGTCGAGTACGGCAAGCGTGCGGCTCGCAGCTGCCGCGTCTAAGCCAGCTTCCATATCGGCAATGATTTGCTGCGGATCTTCGGTGCGCGGGTTATCAGAGGTAAGCACTACTTGCTGACTGCGCGCAGCAGCAATGGCTGCCATTTTTGGACGCTTCTCTTTGTCGCGGTCTCCGCCACAGCCTACCACCGTAATGACTTTATTGTTTTTTTGAAAAGCAGCAATTGTAGCAAGCACGTTATCGAGTGCATCTGGCGTATGCGCGTAATCGACAATTGCAGTAATTCCTTTTGGACTAGTGAGGTGCTCAAAGCGACCAGCCACATGCGTAAGTTGACTCAGAACGCGCAATACTTCCATCGGTTCTTGACCTAAACCAGTAGCCAAACCATATACCAATAATAAGTTTGCTGCATTGAAAGCGCCCACCAAACGCGTATGAACTTCGTTGCCGTTGATTTGCAAAACCAAACCACCCAAGCTGTTTTCGATGATCTTCCCTTTGAAATCGGCAGGTGTCTTGAGCGCGTATGTCATTTTTTTGGCGCGGGTATTTTGCAGCATCACCGATCCATTTTTATCGTCAGCATTTACAAGTGTAATTGCATGTGCAGGAAGGCCATCAAAAAATGCTTTTTTCACACGCAAATATTCGGCGAAGGTGTGGTGGTAGTCGAGGTGGTCGTGGGTAATATTTGTGAAGCCAGCTGCAGCAAATTGCAAACCGCCAATTCTACCCTGATCTATTGCATGCGAACTCACCTCCATAAAGCAATACTGACAGCCGGCGCTCACCATTTCACGGAGCAATGCATTGAGTGCAACAGGATTGGGTGTGGTATGCGTTGCCACAATTGCTTGCGAACCAATTTTATTGACAACTGTTGAAAGCAAACCACAATAAAAACCTAATTGGGTAAATAGATTGTGGAGTAAAGTAGCCGTGGTGGTTTTGCCATTTGTTCCAGTTACGCCAACGAGCGTGAGTTGCTTGGACGGATGCCCGTAAAAAGTACAAGCTAACTCGGCCAAAGCAAAGTTGGTATCTGCAACTTTGACAATTGTGGCATCTTGTGGCAAGTCAATGTTTTGTTGAACCACAAAAACACGACAACCTTGTTGGTAAGCCTGTTGAGCATACTGATGCCCATCGGTCTGTGTACCAACGATGCAACAAAATAAAACACCTTCTTTTGCTTTTCTAGAATCAAAAACAAGTTCAGTAATGGTTTGCTCCAAGTTTCCTTGCAGCAAAGTGTGCTGGAGCGTTACCAATAACTGTTTGAACTGTTGCATTTTAATTTAATTTGATGTGAATCAACTGCCCCGTAACGAGTGCGGAACCGGGTATCAATGATTGGTGAACAACTTTTCCTTTACCGCTGAGGCGTACAATTAAGCCCCTAGACTCGAGTAGATAAACCGCATCTTTGGCGCTCATGCCACTTACGTTTGGTACTTTTTTGTCGAGGATTGGTTTGCGTTGAATTTGCAAGCGTTGGTCTGTTGTGTCAGACTGCACCCATTCACTGGATGAGTTCTGTTGGTAGCGGACATTGAGCTGTTTGAGCAGGTAAGTGAGGTCCTTACTTTGTCCACTTTTGAAAGAAGGCACATCTGTAGCCAAAGGGTTTCGGGGGTCGTTGATGGCGCGGTGATATTGCAAAGAGGACGCATAAATTTTATTGGCAATTTCTGCAAAAACAGTCCCTGATACAGCTGCACCGTAGTAAGCACGCACAGGTCGGGCAATGACGACTATACAAGAATAAATAGGTTTTTTTGCCGGGAAGTAACCCACAAAAGAGGCCTGATAAGCTTTTGCTTCGGTATTGTTTCGATAGCCACCATCACCCCGCAATACTGCTGTTCCTGTTTTACCCGCAATTGTGAACAAAGAACTTTTCAGTTGTTTACCAGTTCCTCGGATCATAACGCCCTCCAAACAGCGCTGCAAAATTTGAAGGGTGTGGCTCGAACAAATTTCCGGGTTGAGTACCACCGGTTTGAAGGTTTTGATGACTTGGCCGTGTCTTTTGATTTTCTCTACAAATAACGGACGAACTAATTTCCCTTTGTTGGCAACTGCGTTGTAAAAAGCCAAAGTTTGAAGCGGGGTTTGCATGACTTCATAACCAACTGCTTGCCAAGGCAAAGAAAGTGCTGACCAATTTGCGTCGCCTGGTTTACTTACCTTCGGACGAGGCTCCCCTTCTAAATCAATGCCTAGTTTTTCGGTGAGGCCAAATTGCTCTAAGCGCTTGATAAAAACTTCAGGATCGTTTCTATACGAGCGGTTGATCAATTGCAAAATTACGTTCGACGATTTTTCAAAGGCTTTCTGAATGGTTATGACGCCGTAACCCATGCCGTGATTGGAGTCTGACATGCCGTCGCCACCCACGTTGTAACGACCTGATGCATTTACTTTATCGGTAATCTTAAAGCGCTCATCTTCGAGCCCTGCCATAATTGATGCCAATTTAAAAGTAGAGCCCGGAACCTCTAAATGCCCAATAGCATAATTGAAATTTTCGGCATACTTACCCCTGCTGATTTTTGTCAAGTTGGCGACCGCTCGGACATAACCCGTTTGCACTTCCATTAAAATAACGCTGCCGTGCTGCGCATCCATAAAGATCATTTGCTTTTCGAGCTCGGAGTGCGCCACCTCTTGAATTTCTTTATCGATAGTGGTCACGACATCGGCACCCTCTACCGCATCTTTAATGATTTTACCCGTGCGTTTCCAGCCTGAAGAAATGCGTTGCTCTATTTCTTTTCCTTCTTCACCCTTCAGGTAATCGTAGTATGCGCCTTCAATCCCGACACGCAGGGTGTCGGAATCATCATTGATTTTAAAATAACCGAGTGTTCTATTTAAAAGGTTGCCAAATGGCTTTTTGCGCATAATGACCTCCACGTTGTCAATGATACCACCTTTCATTTGCCCGAGTTCAAAAATGGGAAGCTTGCGCAACTTCTTGCGCGCTTCATTGGTCACTTTTCTGCGGATCAAGAGATAACGCACACCATTTGCTCTGGCTTTGCGTATTTGTCTTTCGTAATCGTGTGCAGGTTTATCAGGATACAAACGGTGCAAACCTTGAGATAGCGCACCAACTTTTTGATCGAATAATTCCTCTTCAACCACCGTTGGATCCATGTAGATATCATAGAAGGTAATACTGGTGACGAGCGGAACCTCATTGTGATCCAGAATTTGACCCATTCGTGGAATGCGGTCGGCAACGCGTGTTGGCAATTCACCTTCTTTGGTTTCAAATGCTACCCCAGGCCCATTTAATTGAAGGTCAAACGTTGAATACAAAACGGCAATCATGATGATGACAAACCCAAAATAAATCAGGTAAGCGCGGTAATAGAGGTATTTTCTATCCTTACTCATTGATTTTTTCTTTGATGCGAATCACTTTGGTTGCGTTCTGGGTTTCTTTGAGCTGGCGATCGGCAAGCCTTTCTGCCATTTTGAAGCGGCGAGTCACCAATTCTAACCTAGCTTTTGCCTCAATAAACTCAGCGGAGTGTTGGTCAAGGTTGCGTTGCGCGGCCTCGGTGTCTTTGTTGAGTTGTTTGCCGTAGTACCCTTTTGAAATGAGTACCAAAAGCAAAAACATAATGAAAAAGATATAATTGAGGTTGTCCAAAACGAATGATTTGGTCAGGAAATCTCCGTTCAGGATTTGTGCAAAAGCATTTGCCTTTCCGCCTTTGCGACCTTTCGATGTAGCACCCTGTGTTTTAGCCATTTCTCTTTGCTATTCTAAGTTTGGCACTGCGGGCTCTGGAGTTGCGCTCGCACTCCTCGGCGTCGGCAATGATCGGATGGCGGTTCACTTCAGTGAGCGGCTTTTGAACGTTACCAAAAAAATCTTTTTCGATTTCGCCAGAAAAACTGCCTCTTTTCATGAAATTCTTCACTAAGCGGTCTTCGAGTGAATGGTAGGACATCACCACCAAGCGTCCATCTGGCTTGAGTATTTGTGCAGCTTGCTCCAAAAAATCCTTCAGCACTTGCATTTCTTGGTTGACTTCTATGCGAAAGGCTTGAAACACCTGCGCATAAAATTTATGGTCTTTAAACTTAGGAGCAAAGCGTTCCAGTGCTTTGATCAAATCAAAAGTGCTCAGAATGGCTGTGTTGTCTCGCTGGCGCACAAGGGCTGCGGCCAAAGCTCTTGAGTTTCTGAGCTCTCCGTATTCATATAAAATAGAAGCGAGCTTTTGTTCATCTGCACTGGCGATGAGGGATGCTGCCGTTTGGCCACCATTGCGGTTCATGCGCATGTCTAAAGGTGCGTCTTCGCGGATGCTAAAACCGCGCTGTGCTGTATCAAACTGATGAGAAGAAACACCGAGGTCGGCAATAATACCATCTACTTGCGGCATCCCGAGGGCGCGCAAGTGATTTCTTAGAAACGCAAAATTAGCCGGTACAAAATGAAAATTTGGGGCCTCCCAAGTGTTGTTGAGGGCATCTGGGTCTTGGTCAAAGACCACTAATTTTCCTTTTGGTGAAAGTTGTTCAAAAATGGCGCGCGAATGGCCGCCTCCGCCAAAGGTGACATCAACATAAATACCGTCAGCCTGAAGAGCTAAGCCTTCAAGGCATGGTTGCAACATGACGGGAATATGGTAGTCAGTATTAATCTTCATTGTCTAAATCACCCATTACTTCATCCGCTAAATCAGCGAAATCCGCCATGTTGCCTTCGATCATTTCGAAGTACTTAGACTTATCCCAGATTTCAATGCGGTCGTTGTAGGCAATAAGCATTACCTCAGCAACCAACCCAACCCGCTCCATTAAAGCAGCAGGAACCAAAATACGACCAGCGTTATCAAGAGCAACCTGTTTGGCGCCTTGATGAAACAACCTGTAGAACATTCGGTTTTTGGGTTTAAACAAGTTCATTTTTGAAAGCTTCTGACTGATGCGTTCCCAATCTGAAAGTGGGAATAAGGTCAAGCAATCTTCAAAACCCTTGTTGAGCATAAAATCGCGTTGGGAAACAGCAGGCAATTGCTTGCGCAAACCAGATGGAAAGAGGAAGCGCCCCTTTTCATCCATTTTGACCTCAAATTCACCTACTAGTCCTGACATAGCGTTATAATGGGTAAAATTAGTAGATTCCTACCACTTTTTACCACAGCTCTTTTGTATTGTTGATAACTTCTAACGTATAGAGCGATTAAAGGTTACATATTAACAATTATAAACATTCAAATTTCCTTATTTTACAAGCGTTTAACCACTGTAAGTGGGAATTTGTGGGAGAATTTTCAACAATTTGTTAATATCCGATTTTAAGCCCGTTTGTTCACGCCACATTTACACTAAATTTGCACATGCAAAAGAAACAACTCAGCTACTTGCTTATCCCTCTCCTGGCATGCATCTGGGGCAGCTCATTTATCCTCATGAAACGCGGCATGTTTAGCGCCGAAGGGCACCATGTTTTTAGCTCTGCACAAGTGGCCAGTATTCGGATCTTTCTAGCAAGTGTTGTTTTTCTGCCCTTTCTTCCCAAATTGTTGCGCAATCTGAACCAAAAACGAGACCTCCTTTTCTTTGCAATTGTTGGTTTAGGAGGCAACCTCATTCCTGCGTATTTATTTACCTATGCAGAACAAACACTAGACTCCGGAATTGCCGGCATCATGAACAGCTTTACTCCTATTTTTACCATTATTGTTGGGGCGTTCTTCTTTCAAACAAAAATCAATGCGCAGCAAATCCTTGGAACCCTCATCGGTTTTAGCGGCATTTCTTGGCTTATTTTATTGAGTAGTCCTGTCAAAAGTGGCTTTCAATTAACACCGGCCTTAGCCATTTTACTCGCCACCTTATTGTACGGATTCAGCTTGAATACCATTAAACACAAACTCAGTCGATATAGTGCTGTGCAAGTTGCAACAGGTGGTTTCAGCATGGCCTTTATGCCTGCTTTTCTAGGTCTCTTTATCTTTCACACACCTTATGTGTTCACGCACAACTCAGAAGCATTGACAAGTTTTGGCTACATCGCCATTCTCGGCCTCATCGGCACTGCTTTTGCCGTCATTCTTTTCAATCGCATCATTGCGCAAACAACAGCTGTGGCAGCCAGCACGGTTACTTATTTCATCCCTATAATTGCGGTCGGAATCGGTATCTGGAATGGCGAGCGCTTCATTTGGCAACAATTATTAGCCATGCTCGTGATCATTATAGGAGTACTTTTAGTCAATTTAAATTGGCGCAAAAGCAACAAATAATAAGAAAAAGCGTAAGAAAAGCTCGATAAATCTTTGGAGTACACGTTTAAAACACTATATTTGCACTCCAATTTTGGATTATTTAACAATTAAATAAAGCTATATGTACGCAATTGTAGAGATAGCAGGGCAGCAGTTCAAAGTGCAAAAAGACCAAAAGGTTTTTGTACACCGTCTAGACGCCGAAGCAGGTCAAAAATTAGAATTTGACCGTGTTTTATTGATCGAAG
>JBIIBL010000074.1:0-10414 GCA_044239425.1 Crocinitomicaceae bacterium
GTTGTTTTGAATGGAAATTGGAGCTAAGGAAAGTGACCCCAATGCACTATTGGCATTGGCGATAGAAACCTGTAAATCATTAATTTTGCCTAAAATTTTAGCGTCTTTCAAATCAAAATAAGTCGCTTTTTGCAGCAAGTACGGAATTTCAATGGCTGCTATGCCAATTGGCAAGTGCAGCGCTTCGAGGTCAGCTAATTCGATGTGCGCTTTAGTAATTTGTTCTTGTAACCAAAGTTGGTTATTGGGTTTACGGAAGTCTGGCAAGCGCAAATTAGCCTGAATTTGGGTGGCTTTGCCAAAGCGCAAGTTGAGGTCTTGAATGCGGAGCTCGCGGAGTTTGTCTTTGACCACACCAGACACATAAACGGTTTGGTCCATGCCGCGCATTTCGGGAGCAAAATAGGCGATGTCGTGCAAATTCAACTTACTCGGGGCCATTACTGCATCAAAAACTACGCGGTCATCGAAAGCGTTGAAATCTTCGCTTGATCGGGTGCGCAGCGCTAATTTAGGAAGCAGTAGGCGCGATTTGGAGGTTTGAAGATTGGCTTTGCGCAGCACCAACCCTTTCGAAGAAAAATAAGCAAAGGTTGTGAGCTTTTCTAGCTGAAATCCGGATCTTTCTAAAAATTTGAGTTGGCGAATTTGACAACTAAAACTAGAGCCCTTAGATAGAATTTGTGTGGCTTTCAAGTGCAGATCTTTGAGCTCTAGATGGTCGAAATCTATGCCGAAATCGAGGGTGTCTTTGCGCAAATCGTGGTAACTCAAATTGATGTGTGCCAAAGAAAGTTGTGCGAGTTCTACCTGAAAATCTGTGGAGGACTTACTTGGCGTGTCGGAAGCAAAATACTCCTCAATAAAGGCAAAATTATAGCGGCCATTTTGTGCGTCGCGCGCTAAATTGACCTTTCCACCATACAACCTCAACTCTTTGATCAGGACTTTATTCTGCAACAATTGAAATTGATCGAGCCCTAAATAAAGGTGCTTAAGCGCCAATATGGGCTGCTTTTTGTCCTGGGCTTCAAAATAAACATCTTTGAGATCAACGTAGCGAAACAAAACGATATCAACAGCGCCGATATCAACTTTCGCATGGAGTTCAGAACTGAGATAGGCCGTGGCTCGATTGGCCAGATAGGTCTGGACCCAAGAACTGCGAATGGCAAAAACCAAAAAGATGACAAGGATCAGCAACCACTCTAAAAGAATGGCAAGCGTTAGGCCCGCGATTTTGAGTACCTTTGTCATGTTTGTTACAAAATTAGCAATCTTTTGACAGCAAAACCCAAGATTATACTAGGCATTGAGTCTTCCTGCGACGACACCTCTGCGGCCATCCTCGTCGGCAACGAAATTCGTGCCAATATCATTGCTGGACAAGACGTACACGAAAAATTCGGCGGTGTGGTTCCTGAGTTGGCCAGCCGTGCGCATCAAGAAAACATCATTCCGGTTGTTCAGACCGCACTCCAAACCGCTCAAATTTCACTTTCAGACCTCGACGCCATTGCCTTTACCCAAGGGCCCGGCCTCATGGGTTCTTTAACTGTGGGCGCCTCTTTTGCCAAAGCAATGGGCTTGGCGCTCGACATTCCGTTAGTAGGTGTGCACCACATGAAAGCCCATATTTTGGCGCATTTTATCGACGACGCCAGCGACCTCAAACCCAATTTTCCATTTTTGTGCCTCACCGTAAGCGGCGGACACACCCAAATTGTGCGTGTCAATGACGCCCTGGACATGCAAGTACTGGGGAGCACCATAGACGACGCCGCAGGCGAAGCCTTCGACAAAGCTGCAAAAATGCTAGGCCTGCCCTACCCTGGCGGGCCACTCATCGATCAATACGCCCAACTCGGTAATCCAAACGCTTTTGAATTTGCCAAACCCCAAATTAAAGACCTCGACTTCAGTTTCAGCGGCCTCAAAACCTCTATTTTGTACACCCTACAGGCCGCCGAAAAAAACGATCCTGAGTTTCGCCAAAACCACAAAGCCGACCTCTGCGCCAGCATTCAAAACAGCATTGTGTCCATTTTAATGGCTAAACTCGAAAAAGCAGTCAAGGAAACGGGGATACAAACTGTTGTCATTGCAGGCGGTGTGTCGGCCAATTCTGAACTTAGAAAACGCTTGCTTGCCAAAAAAGATGCAGGCTGGAAGGTCGGCATTCCCAAAATGAGTTATTGCACCGACAACGCGGCTATGATCGCCATGGCGGGCTCTTTTTATTTAGCCGCGGGCCAAACCGTTGGGCAAGATGTAGCTGCAGACCCACGCCTCAAATGGTAACCAAAGGCACAAATTATTGCCGATATTTTTTGTAATTTCGAAAGTTATTAGTTTTCAAACCATGCGTGCAGCACTTCAATTATTTGTATTCTTCTCTTTCTTAAGCACTTGGGCTTTTGGACAAGAAAAGATTCAGTGGAGTTTTGAATTCAATCCTTACCCGGCCTCGCTTCAAATCAGTGCTAAAATTGAAAACGGCTGGCACCTTTACTCACTAGATTTAGATCCCAGTATTGGCCCCGTTCCTACACAAATTATTCTGGAAAAAAATAAAGCGATTAAAGTTTTAAACTCGTTCGAAGCTTCCACCAAAGCCAAACAATCCCATGACCCCAATTTTGGAGCCGAGGTTTCCTATTTTGAACAAAAATTTGAAGCACGCAACCGAATCGATGTCAAAAAACCTACAACAGTCAAAGGCGAACTTACTTATATGCTTTGCGACGACAAGCGTTGTTTGCCTCCTCAAACAGTCCCATTTGAAATCAAGGTCACTCCTCACAAATTAGAAAAACCAAACTAAAACCAATGAAAGCTCTTCTATTTAGCATCCTCTTTTTAGGCCTATCCTTTGCAGGAACAGCTCAAGATTTCATGTCGCAATTCATCAAATGGAACTGCACTGTAGAAAAAATAGACGAGAGCCATGCCAACTTGGTTTTTACAGGCAAATTGGTCCCTGAATACCATATTTTTAGCCTCAAGCACGACCCCATGGCTGCCGACGGTACAGGCATTGTTCCTGAGTTCAAATTTAAAGCCGACAAAAACTTTAAAACGGTGGGTAAAGTTTTTGAAGTAGGCATTCCACTTGTGCAAAAAGATGAACTTGGCATCTCGTTGTATTATGAAAACAAAGCCGTTTTCAAGCAAAAAATCGAAATCTTAAGCGACGACGCTTTTACCGCTAGCTGCAATTTGTTCTTTCAGTTGTGTAACCACGAAGGTTGTTTACCACCCTTCGACTACACCGCCAAATTCAAAGTAAGTGGCTATAAAGCTTCTGGTGCAGCTGCCGAAGTTGTCGACACTACGGCGAGCGCTCAAACCGCTGGTGCAGATACCAGCAAAGCACCGACAAGTGTAGACCAAGCGCCGGCGCCGATCCAACAAAAAGAAAAGAAAAAAGACTCTAACGTTGTCATCTTCATTGCGGGCTTTATTGCTGGGCTTGTGGCTTTACTCACACCTTGCATGTTCCCTATGATCCCAATGACCGTTACGTTTTTTACCAAGCAATCCAAAACGCGCAGCGAGGGCATCTTCAAAGCACTCATATACGGTGCGTCTATTGTCTTGATCTACGTTGCTTTTGGCCTCATCTTCACCGCCATTATGGGTCCCCTTGGCCTCAACGACCTCTCTACCAACGTCTGGATGAACCTTATCTTCTTTAGCATTTTCGTATTATTTGCGTTTTCTTTCTTGGGTGCTTTCGAGATCCAATTGCCGAACTCTTGGGTCAATAAAATGGACAAACAAGCAGACCGCGGCGGCTACCTCGGCATCTTCTTTATGGCATTTACACTCGGGTTGGTTTCTTTCTCTTGTACCGGGCCAATCATCGGAAGCTTGCTCGTCGAAGCAGCAACCTCTGGCTCTTACCTCACCCCTGCTGTGGGCATGACCGGCTTCTCTTTGGCGCTTGCCATTCCGTTTACGCTTTTTGCGATTTTCCCAGGATGGCTCAATAGCTTGCCGCAATCTGGTGGCTGGCTCAATTCAGTAAAAGTAGTTTTGGGGCTTACCGAACTCGCACTTGCACTCAAATTCTTATCGTCCGTAGACCTCGCCTACCACTGGGACCTCCTCACCCGCGAGTGGTTTGTCGGTATTTGGTTTGTGTTGTTCTTTATCATGGGTATTTACCTATTGGGCAAGTTGCAGTTTTCTCACGATTCTCCAGTGCAGAAACTCAGCGTGACACGCTTTATGTTTGCTTTAATTGCTTTAGTGTTCTCTGTCTACCTCTTTACAGGAATGTTTGGCGCACCGCTCACACTCATCGATGGCATTGCACCGCCGCGCACGCACTCCGAAGATAACTTCCGTTGGGTCAATGGAGGGCAAGAAACTGGTTTGGTTGAAGACTC
Organism: Crocinitomicaceae bacterium; assembly: GCA_044239425.1. Lineage (GTDB taxonomy): Bacteria > Bacteroidota > Bacteroidia > Flavobacteriales_D > Crocinitomicaceae > UBA952. Next base: position 4,395 of record JBIIBL010000074.1, read on the forward strand.
CGTATCTGCAGCGTTTGCTGCCGATATGCACCCAGTTGGTGACGGCTCTATTTTGGTATTCCACAACCTCGAAAAAGGACGTGCCTACGCTAAAAAACGCAACTTACCTATCTTGCTTGATTTCACTGGCCACGCCTGCCAAAACTGTCGCAAAACGGAAAGCACGGTTTGGACCAACGACGAAATCCGCCCTTTGCTCCAAAAGAAATTTGTGATCATTTCGTTGTACGTAGATGACCGCGAGCTTTTGCCAGCAAGCGAACAACGCGTTTCTAAACTCAGTGGCCCGATCCGCACAGTGGGCAACAAATGGGCCGACTACCAAATGACGCGCTACAAGAGCTTCCAACAACCTTTGTATGTCGTCACCGACCACGAAGGCAATGACCTCACCCAAGCAATTGGCTATACCCCAGACATCGATTCCTATAAAAAGTTCTTGGAGGTTGGTATCAAGCGTTTTGGCAAATAATTAATGATTGTCTGCATTGCCGAAAAGCCAAGTGTTGCCCGCGATTTAGCGGAGATTTTAGGAGCCAAAAATCGCAAAGATGGCTATCTAGAAGGCAATGGCTATGCCGTCACTTGGGTATACGGGCACCTGTGTTCACTCAAAGACCCTGAAGACTACAACCCCAACTGGAAATACTGGAAACTAGAAGATTTACCCATCATACCTACGCAATTTGGCATCAAGCTGCGCGGTGACGACGGCGCAAAAAAACAGTTTCACGTCATTGAACGGCTCGTGAGCCAAGCCACGGAGGTCATCAACTGCGGCGATGCCGGGCAAGAAGGAGAACTCATTCAGCGCTGGGTCTTGCTCAAGGCCAAGTGCAAAGTGCCGGTCAAGCGGCTCTGGATTTCTTCGCTCACCGAAGAAGCTATTAAAGATGGTTTCAAGAAACTAAGGCCGGGGTCTGATTTTGACCGCCTCTTTGCCGCGGGCAACGCTCGGGCGGTCGGTGATTGGGTCTTGGGAATCAACGGAACACGACTGTTTACCCGCAAATACGGCCGAGACAAACAAACCCTTTCCGTGGGGCGTGTGCAGACGCCCACGCTAGCGCTCATTGTACAGCGTCAAAAAGAAATTGATGCCTTTAAATCCGATACCTTCTTTGAAATCAAAACCATTTATAGAGAAACCGAGTTCAGTTGTCAGATAGACCGCCTCAAAACCAAAGAAAAAGCCCAAAAAGGCCTGGATTACCTCAGCGAGCAGCCCTTCGAGGTCACGTCCTTTGAACAAAAAGACGCCAAAGAAGGCAACCCGCGTCTCTACGACCTCACCTCCTTGCAAGTAGACGGCAACCGCTACTACGCCTACTCCGCTGAGGAAACGCTCAACAAGGTGCAGAGCCTTTACGAGAAAAAACTCGTGACCTACCCGCGCGTAGACACCACCTACCTTTCGGAAGACCTCCATCCCAAAATTCCAGGCATCCTCTCTGGGCTCCGCGACTACAAGCGCTTTACAGAAGCCCTGGCAGGCAAACCCATCAAAAAATCGAAGCAAATCTTCGACGACAAGAAAATAACGGATCACCACGCTATTATTCCGACAGGTGTGGCACCGTCGGGCATTAGCCCCGATGAACAACGCGTTTACGACCTCATTGTGCGGCGCTTCATTGCCGTTTTTTATCCCGAATGTAAGGTCTCCAATACCACCGTTTTGGGCAAAGTTGTTGCTTTGGAATTCAAAGCAACCGGCAAGCAAGTCCTGGACAAAGGCTGGCGCGTGCTCTACGACGACCTCAAAGCGCAGCAAACCAACCCCGAGGATAAAATTTTACCGCTCTTTACCAAAGGAGAAACTGGCCCCCACGCTCCGTATATCCACGAAGGCAAAACCAGCCCACCCAAATACTACACAGAAGCTACCTTACTGCGCGCCATGGAAACCGCTGGCAAGCTCGTCGAAAACGAAGAAATGCGCGAAGTCATGAAAGAAAATGGCATAGGGCGCCCGTCTACGCGCGCTAGCATTATCGAGACGCTTTTCAAGCGTCAATACATCGAAAAAAAGAAAAAGAACCTCATCGCGACACCTACCGGAATGTCCCTGATCGATAAAATTTCATACGAGCTATTGAAAAGCCCCGAATTAACAGGGCAATGGGAACACAAATTGCGCATGATCGAACGAGGAAACTACGAGGCGCAAACCTTTAAAGATGAATTGTTTGTAATGGTGCGTCAACTCACCGATGAAGTCATCTTCGGCAAGCACTAAACACCACCCAAAACTACATACGCTGCGGTGCTTCGACACCCAACAACCCAAGCGCTTGGGCAAGCACCTGACGAACCGTTGCACTTAATGAAAGCCTAAACTGACGCACGGCTGCATCGGGCTCAATGACAATTTTTACGCTTTGGTAAAAGGTATTGTACAGCTTTACTAACTCATAGCTGTAATTAGCGAGCAGTGCTGGTGAATACCCTTTGGCAGCCTCTTCTAGGGTGGTGCCAAACAAAGCCAATTGCTTAATGATTTCCTTTTCTTCAGGGCGCATTGGCGTAGCCAAAGAAAGTGGTGATGGACCGTATGCAGCTTTCTCCAGGAGTGTAGAGATACGCGCATGGGCATATTGCAAGAAAGGGCCGGTGTTGCCCGTGAGGTCGATAGATTCTTCCGGATTGAACAACATTCGTTTTTTCGGGTCGACTTTCAACAAGTAATATTTGAGGCCGCCCAAGCCAATTTGGGTATAAAGTTGCTCGCGGGCAGCGTTGTCTAGGCCTTCTAAATGACCGCGCTCTTGGGTCATTTCTTTGGCTTTTTCGATGACTTCGGCCATGAGGTCGTCGGCATCTACAACAGTACCCTCTCTGGATTTCATTTTGCCGCTTGGGAGGTCAACCATACCGTAGCTCAAGTGAAAGCAGTTTTTTGCCCAGGCATAGCCTAACTTTTGAAGGATCAAAAACAACACTTTAAAGTGGTAGTCTTGCTCATTGCCAACGGTGTAAACCATTCCGTGTAAATCCGGAAAATCTTTAAAGCGGTCAATGGCGGTTCCGATATCTTGGGTCATGTAGACAGCAGTGCCGTCTGAACGCAAGACTAATTTTTCATCGAGCCCATCTGCAGTGAGGTCTATCCAAACAGAACCGTCTGGTTTCTGATAAAATACATCGCTTTTGATGCCCTCCATGACTTGGTCTTTACCGAGTAAAAAGGTATCTGATTCGTAATAAAGCTTGTCAAAAGACACGCCCATTTGCGCATAGGTTTGGTCAAAACCAGCATATACCCAACCATTCATGGTTGTCCAAAGTAGGTAAACTTGCGGGTCGCGAGCTTCCCACTTTACCAACATTTCTTTGGCTTCTTGTAAGATCGCTGTTTGGTTTTTGGCTAATTCCTTGATTTTGTCGTCGAGCGCAGCTATTGCTTTTTCCTCTTTACCTTCCTTAGCTTTTTCAAAATTGAGCACTGCTTCTTCAATGGCAGATGGGGTGTCAGAAAAGTACCCACTTTGCCATTGCGCCATGATTGCTTTGGCTTCAATTTGTAGGGCTCTATCGAACTCGACGTAGTATTTTCCCACGAGTTTATCGCCCTTCAGGCCTGTGTTGGCAGGGGTCTCTCTTTCGCCGCGCGCATTGACGGGGGAGAATTTTTCCCACGCAAGCATGGATTTGCAAATATGAATACCGCGGTCGTTGATGACTTGCGTACGCACTACTTTGTGCCCAACAGCGCGTAAAATTTCGGCTACCGAAGCGCCCAAGAAAATATTGCGCAAATGTCCGAGGTGCAAAGGTTTGTTGGTATTGGGTGAGGCGTATTCGACCATTACAGTGGGCTTAGAGTTGGCTGGCGCAAGCCCATAGTTGGGTTGATCTTGCATTTGATTGAGCTGCTCAAGCCAATAAGCATTCGTAAATACAATATTTAAAAAGCCGCTCACTACATTGCAATGAGAAACCGCTTCAATATTAGTCTCGATCCAAAGTTTGAGTTTGTCGCCTGCTTCTTGAGGAGAACAGCGCAACAATTTAACGAAAGGAAAAACAACTAGTGTGAGGTCGCCTTCCATGTCCCGACGGGTTTGTTGAAACTGAATGAGTGATTCTTGAATTGCTGCGCCAAATAAGTCTGGTGCGGCGGCAAGTAAGGCTTGACGAATGTGTTGTTCCATTTTAGGAGAGTTGGGTAATGATGTTTTCGATGAGGTCAAGCGTGCGTTCGGCCATTTTGTTTTTTTCGTCGTCTAGGCAAGGGTTTACTTCGACAATTTCTAGTGCACAAAGTTTGGGGTCAGCGGCAAAATGATTGAGTAGCGTCTGTGCCTCGGCAAAGCTGATCCCGTTTGGTACCGGAGTGCCCGTTCCGTAGGAAGTTTCGATAGGGTCAATGCTATCGACGTCAAAAGAAACGTAAATGAGGTCGCATGCTGAAAGTTGCATGTGCATTTCGGCAAGGCAGTTGTTTAAACCTTTTTGACGCAGCTCAGCAACAGAATAGTTTTTCAAATTTTGTTCGGACATTACAGCGTCTTCTTCAGCTTCTGTATCACGAACGCCAATGTAAATTAAATCTTGCGGCAAGAAGGCGTTGCTTTTGAGGTTGTTCCAATGAGCGGTTGTAGCTGCATCTAGCTCATTTTTTGCCAAATGCAAATGATCTAAACCAAGCGCTGCAGCGATCGGCATGCCGTGGATATTGCCCGAAGGCGTGGTGTAAGGAGAATGGATATCGGCGTGCGCATCTATCCAAATGACTCCAATACGCTGCCCTGGATACAAAAAGTGAAGCGCTGCTAAAGTGCCTGCTGCTGCACTGTGGTCGCCGGAAATGAGTAAGGGCAAGGCCTCATCAGCAATACAATTTTGTATTTTTTCTTGAAGAGAATCAAAAACGAGGCGTAAACCATCAATATTTTTTGCAAAAACAAAAGGGCTTTTGTGGTCGAGCAGCTCGTTATGTTGGGCAACAACTTGAATAGGAAACTCAGCAAATAAGGTACTACCCTTTGTTCGGGCAGCTGCACGTATGGCCTCCGGACCAAGAGAAGCACCGCGTGTGCCCGCTCCTAATTCAGAAGGATTGAAGATGAATTGTAATTTTCTTGCCATAAAGGACCCTTTGGGGGCTACTACAAAGATAGGGCTAATTTGCAAAAGCATTTAACCATTTTTCTTAGCTTTGTTTATGCCGAAGTACTTCTATCTTGCCTTGTTTACTGTTCTGAGCCAACTCCTTGTGGCGCAAAAACCATTTGTAGGTAGTTTGGAGTACAATTTAGTTTCTGTGGACCTCATCAACAAAGACACCATAGAAGGCAAGCTCTTTATTTATGCGCTAGATTCTTTGGTTCGGTACAACTACCTGATGTCCGATGGCAAAAAACAAGAGAGTATTCATCACCTGCGCAAACACAAATTACTCTCTTTAATTGAGATAGACGGTCTGTTTTTCGCCGTTCAGATCAAAGATACCGCGGCTCAAAGCACCACATTTGTGTACCATAAAAATAAAGCGCGCCAGACCATTGCAGGTCACAAATGTCGAGAAGCCAACGTAGAATTTCCGGATGGCAACACTTTGATTTTCTATACCAAAAAAATTAATGCGCGCTACTTTGTTGGTCTCAAGGGGGCACCGGGCTTACCAGTCAAAGGGCAAATTCCGACAGACAACGGCTATATGGCTTTCGAGCTTCAAAAATGGGATCAACGCACCCCGCCGATTCAACTATTTATTCCAGATAAAAAATATAAAGTACTTCCGCTCGAAGCCTTTTTACAATGGACGCAAACCCAAAATAGCCCCGCACCTCAAGATTAACTAACAGCTTGCTGTTTATAGGTTTGCCGGGTTTTTATTTTTCATGTACCCCTTTGCCGTATTTTCGTTTCATTAGACGCAAAAGCCTCATGGAAGAAAACGAATACATCCCAAAATCTAGCATCAAACCTGCTCCAAAAACCGAAGAACCCACTAGTTCTAGGTTTAAAAAACAGGCAGACGAACCTCAGCGTCCGAAAGAAACCAAAAAAGCACC
>JBIIBL010000081.1:0-8811 GCA_044239425.1 Crocinitomicaceae bacterium
CGAAATTTCAAAGGTGTGCGATGCATAGAGTGCCGCTCCTTGCATAGACGAACCACCGTCTGGGTAGCGTGTATTGAGAGGAGTTTGCTCAACTGTAAATATATCCTTAGTAAAGGCTGTAGAATTGACTAAATTCAAATACGCTTCTGCACCATATCGCAACTCATTAGCACCTTTTTTCTTCATTAAATCAATATTTAAAGTATAAATATCGAGCTGCTCTATGCGGTGATTGCGACCTGCTTTTTGAAATCTTCTATCGATGCGACTTTCTTCTATTGCTTGATAAGCTAGGATAATTCTTGCGTTATCGTAAAATTTGGTTGCATTATTGAGCTCAAGTGTATATGCGGCCAACAAACGGAACTGCGGGCCATAATACCACTCAGCAAATCGAGGCTTGGAGCCGGTCATCAGCGTAAGGCGGTCATAACGGTCGATGTTGCCTGAATTTGACAATTGTAAATTCAAGTGATGGATTACACCCGGTTTTTGTACAAAACTGAATTTCTGCAAAACATCGTATTGTTTGTAGCCCGAGCCCACTTGCAAGCTACTGTCTGCGTTTACAACCATGCTGTCCGCACCATTGAATTGCGCAACATACCATGGGCGGTAACCCAAATTACCAATTGCTGCACTTCGGTTGTTTCCCTGACGTAAGTCTCCGTAAGCGGCATAAGAAATTGATGTTAAAGAGGCAAAGCGTTTAGAACCAATATTTACTTGGGTATTTGCCGCATAACTAGCGCCAGCTGAGAAACCACGCATGTATGCACTGCTGCGCACCAATAATTGGTCTGAAGCACTAAACACAGGTTTTTTGGTCTGAAAACTCATCACGCCACCAATTGCATCTGAACCGTACATGACCGAGCCAGGTCCAAATACGATCTCCACTCTATCCATATTTGCTTGGTCAAGTGTCAGGCAATTTTGTAGATGGCCTCCGCGATAGATCGCATTGTTCATTCTAATACCGTCCACAACGAGTAACACTTTATTAGTCTCAAAACCTCGGATGATCGGGCTACCACCACCTAACTGGCTTTTTTGAACAAAGATCGAGCCTGAGTTGGCCAATACATCGGCCATGGATGTTTGTTGCTGAAACTGGATTTCAGATGCGCGAACAACCTGAATTTTTTGCGCTACATCCCTACGCTTTTCAGCAGTGCGGTTGGCTGAAACAACAGTTTCGTTCTCCGTTTGGGTATTTGGAACAAGATATACGACGATAGCATATGCGGCTCCATTCGCAGGAATAGCCAATAAATAGGGATCGTAATCCGGGTGACTAAATTCGATCGTAATAGGAAATTGCGCCGACTCAATTTTATAAATAGCGTTGGTTTGTTGACTGAGCTTGGCTTGCGTTTTGAAAGAAAGTCCGTTTATGGGCTCAAAGGTATAGGCATCTCTGAGCTCTACGGTTACTTGAGCTTGCACCATAAATGTAGTAGTCAAGCCTATCAATAGGAATAACAATATTGATTTCATGATCATGAATTAAAGTTTAAAAAATAAAGAACGATGGTTCAATTTTTAAACTTCCGGAGGAGGTGCAACTAACGAGAGATATTTTGAACGATAAAGATTGACTTCAATGTCATTTATATTTTGACTTTTCAAATCAAAATGCAACAAACTAAGCACATAAAACTCAATTGGCTCCATAGGCTCGTTCATGAGTTTGAGCCAGCCATGCACGGGGTGGTGCTCAGAAGAATTGACGAGGTTGTTAGCGGTGGCAAAATCTAACTTCTCGAATAAGACAGTTTCTTGGCGGTCATCTATGCATTGAAAAAACCAAACCCCGTTGGATTTGCGCTTGTGCAGGACATCGTAGAAGCGGCCGTTGAGCTTGAATTCATGAGGTTTGACCCAATGGAGCTTTTGACTTTCTTTGGTGGTAAAATGAAATTGAATCAATTGGTTTTCAGGAACAGATAGCTTAATAGCTTTCTTGATTTGCTTGCGAATAAAATAATGTTCGAGCTCCACAAACGTGAAGAAACCCACGAATTGGTAGCTCAAAACAGCGATAAAACCAAATAGAATAAATTTTCGCACCTTCAAAGATAGTGTTAAATTTGTTCAATAAAATCTCACAATTAATGAAAATATTCTTTACCACACTATTCCTCCTCTCATCCATTTTTCTATTTGCACAAACTCCAGGATCTCTAGATCCTAGCTTTGCAACTACCGGTTTTGCAAGCTACGGACCTGTCGCCTCCAACTTCATGGACAACGCCCAAGACGTTGTGGTATTGCCTAACGGCAAAATGGTTTATTGCGGAACCTCAGGCCTGACCTCCAGCTTAGGCATGGTGGTGGTTCGCCTCAATTGCAATGGCACTATTGACAACACTTTTGGCACCAACGGCTACTATTTATATAATTCACCAGTCGGTTCTAGTTTTGCCTACGACATGGAACTTTTGCCTAACGGACAATTTTTGGTAGCGGGCTCAACCTCTATTACTGCCGCAAACCCGCGTTTTTCTATGTTCCGACTAAATAGCGATGGCACCCTTGACCAAACCTTTGGCGTCAATGGATTTTTCCATAACGATATCGGTTCTGGTGAAGATTACGCACGCAAGATTCTCATTCAAAACAACAAAATAATTCTTGTTGGTGCTTCAAAAGTACCAGGCTTTTCTACGAACCGTTTGGCCTTGACCCAATGCGACATGAATGGTCAGCTAGACCCGACCTTCGGTACAGCCGGCACTACCGTTTTTCAGAACGCAACAGGAGCCTCTTGCTTCGGACAAAGCGCAGTAATTGGTAACAACCAAGATATTTTCATTTGTGGCGATGCTTACATCAATAATATCTACTATCCGCTATTAGCAAAAGTTTCGGCAAATGGAGTTCCTTACACTTCCTTTGGTAGCAATGGTGTCCTGATTCCAATGAACTTCAATGCGCGCTTTTTTGACATCGAATACGATGGTTCTAAATTGATAATGGCCGGACAAAACAATGTAGGCCCTTGGGATTTCTTATTACAGGCAAGAAACACGACCGATGGAGGTTTGGTAACAACATTTGGAACCGCAGGTAGCTCAATTGTCGATGTGGTTCAGGCCGACACCTATTATGAATTGCTCATTCACCCTGACGGTTCTTTGCTTGCTTGCGGCACCACCGGAACCGCGGGTATTGGCGCAGCCCGCGATTTTATTGTTTCTAAATACAACGCTAATGGTGTTTTAGAAACGGCTTTTGGAACCAACGGACACACCATCACATCTTTTGCAACCGCCTGGGACGACGCTTACGGTATGGCCCTCTACCCTGGCAACAAAATTGTACTTGCAGGTTTCAGTGCCCAAACCAACACGCAGCACGCCATTGCGCGTTATGCGTATGGGCCTGCCACGCCGGTACTCGGTTGTACAGATCCGCTGTCGTGTAATTACAATTGTTTGGCAACGGTAAACGACGGCAGTTGTTTGTATCCAAATACGGCTTGCAACGACGGCAACCCTTTGACCATCAACGATAGCACCGACGCTAACTGTAACTGTATTGGACAAGCCGTTACCATCATACCGGGCTGCATGAATCCGCTGGCATGTAATTACAATCCGCAGGCCACCGTAGATAACGGGACTTGTATTTTGCCAGGAACGCCTTGTAATGACAACAACCCAAATACAATGAATGACAGCATAGATGCCAACTGTAATTGCGTTGGAACGCTTATTGTTCCGGGTTGCATGAATCCGGCGGCTTGCAATTACAATCCTTTAGCTACTGTAGACGACGGAACTTGTTTGTTCCCTGGAGTACTTTGCGACGATGGTAACCCAAATACCATCAATGACTCCATCAATCCAGATTGTATCTGTATTGGTAACATAATTGTTTATGGTTGTACTGATCCGCTTTCTTGTACTTATAATCCACTCGCTAACGTAGATAACAACACATGTATCTTCCCGGACTCACCGTGCGACGACAACAATCCTGATACTTTTAACGACATCCTAGACTCTTTGTGTAACTGTGTAGGTACCTTGTATGTCAGTGGTTGTATGGATCCGAACGCTTGTAACTACAATCCTTTATCAAATATTGACGACAACTCTTGCTTATTTCCAGGCAGCCCTTGCGACGACGGCAATGCCCTCACCATCAATGACTCTTTAGATGTCAATTGTAACTGTGTTGGCATCGATGTCACAGGCTTGAACGAAGGGCAATTTGAATTTGAGCTCCACCCGAACCCAGCAATGGATCTATTGATTCTTGAAACAAGTTTAGCGGAGCAAAAAACAATTTATATCTTAGATCTACAAGGCAAAGTACTCAGAGAAATCAGCGCACAGGGCCACACCCAAACCATTGACTGCTCTGCATTTGCGAGCGGAACGTATTTGGTCAAAGTTCGCGTCATGGATTCAGAAAAAATGAAAAAGTTGCTCATTCAGCATTAATGTTTGAGCAACACTTTTCCTTTGAACAAACAAGGCGCTACTATCAGAATGATTTAGAAGGCAAACGGCACATTCTCATTGCGCTGCACGGCTACGGACAACTCGCTCAGTATTTCTATAGAAAATTCAGTTGTCTACCTGATACCTGGGGTATCGTTATTCCAGAAGGACCACACCGTTTTTATCTAGAAGGTAGCGCAGGAAGAGTCGGCGCCTCTTGGATGACCAAAGAATGGCGTGCACAAGATATCGCTGATAACAATGCGTATCTGCAACAATTAATAGAAAAAGTTCGAACAGCTAACCCAAAAGCCACGATTCATTTGCTGGGCTTTTCGCAAGGTGGAGCGACTGCAGCGCGGTTTTACCAGCATCGTCCTGAGTTATTTTCTCAATTGATTTTATGGGCTAGTGTGTTTCCGCCAGATATAGAAAAACAAAGCTTTCCAAAAGGGAAAAAACTAGATTTTGTATTAGGAAAACAAGATCCGTACTTCGATTTAAATAGTATAGTTATGGCCCTGGAAGAATACGACAATCTAGGATTTCAAAATCATACTTTTGAAGGCGAGCACGACATCGATCAACAAACGCTGTTAGCTGTTCTGAACAACTTTTAACTTAGCCGTTTTTACTTTCCCATTTGCCCACAACAGCTGTTGCAACGGAATTTCCTAACACGTTAGTTGCAGAGCGGAACATATCACAAAAATGGTCTATTGGGAGGATGAGCGCAACCCCTTCTATTGGAATATTGAACATACCGCAGGTGGCAGCAACCACAACTAAACTAGCCCTTGGCACCCCCGCAATCCCTTTACTGGTCAGCATCAAGACGAGTAACATGGTGAGTTGCGTGCCGGTATCTAAATCAACACCATAAACTTGAGCAATAAAAATACTGGCAAAAGTCATGTACATCATGCTGCCGTCCAAATTAAAGGAGTAACCCAATGGCAACATAAATGAAACAATGCGGTCTTTGATGCCAAAACGCTCCAACTCTTCGGTTAACTTTGGAAATACCGCTTCACTGCTCGTTGTTCCAAAAGCGATCACCAACGGACTCATAATACGCTTGAGTAATGTCAGCAGATGGCCACGCAAGAAAATATAGCCAACCAGCAAAAGCACCACCCAAAGCGAGGCTATGCCGACAAGAAAGGAACTGAAAAACTTGGTGTAGGTAAACATAAGCTCAGATACGTCCTTTACCGCGAAGACACCAGCGATGGCACCAAAAACACCTATGGGTGCAAATTTCATGACGAAATTGACCATTTTGAGGATTATGTGGGAGGTTTTGTCCAAGGCAGAGATCACGGGCTTGACGTTTTCTCCAATGGAAGCAGCTGCCAAACCAAAAAAAATAGCAAAAATGACAATTTGAAGTATTTCGTTTGTGGCCATTGCCTCAAATACTGACTTGGGAATGATGTGCTCAATAAAATGTTGAACAGAAAAATCTTGTGTTTTCTCCGTGACCTCCGTTGCGGTGGTGTGATCTACATGAGATAAATTGACGCCTTTTCCGGGTTGTAAAAAATTGACCCATAAAAGCCCGATAATTAAGGAAATAAACGAAGCTGTAAAAAACCAAGCCAATGCCCTCCCCCCAATTCTACCAACCGATTTAAGATCTCCTAGTTTGGCAATTCCTACCACTAAAGTTGTCAGTACCAAAGGTGCAATAATCATTTGAACCAAGCGGATAAAAATGGTTGCTAGCATTTTGATATACGTACTGAATTGCTGCGCAGTAGCCTCATTGAAATTAGAATGAACAATTGCACCTAAGATGCCACCTAGCAACATTGCTACTAAAATATAGAGCGTTAAACGGTTCTTTTTAGTCTTTACAGGTTTGGTTTCGTGTGGCCCTTTATGCATGTCCCTTGGTGGTTTTAAATTGAATCCATGAAAATAGGAAAAAGCCCAAACATAACAAGGTTTCTACGTATATTTGAGTTCCAATCAACACATGGCAACACAACAAGAACTCGACTTCAATTTCAATGAAGACCAAATGCGGCTCAAAATCAGAGCCCTCGAACAAACCCTAGAAAAAATCTATTTAGGTGGCGGCAAAGCGCGCATAGAAAAGCACCACGAAAGTGGCAAGCTCACCGCAAGGGAACGCATTGCGGCGCTCCTAGACCCACAAACAGCATCTTTCGAAATAGGTGCCTTAGCTGGCCACGAAATGTATGCCGAACACGGCGGCTGCCCCGGAGGCGGTGTTGTTGTCGTGGTGGGCTATGTAAGTGGACGCCAATGTATTGTTGTAGCCAATGACGCTACTGTAAAAGCTGGCGCGTGGTTCCCAATTACCGGTAAGAAAAACCTCAGGGCACAAGAAATTGCCATGGAAAACCGCTTGCCTATCATTTATCTTGTCGATTCAGCAGGTGTTTACCTACCCATGCAAGAAGACATCTTTGCCGATAAAGAACATTTTGGACGCATCTTCAGAAACAATGCAAAAATGTCCGCCATGGGCATAACACAAATTGCTGCCGTAATGGGCAGCTGTGTAGCTGGGGGCGCCTACCTTCCTATTATGTCCGATGAATCACTCATTGTGGACAAAACAGGAACCATCTTTTTGGCAGGCTCTTATTTAGTGAAGGCCGCAATTGGTGAAGATATCGATAACGAAACCCTTGGCGGCGCAACTACCCAAACAGAAATTTCAGGAGTCTGCGACTATAAGGTCGATAATGACAGCGCATGCTTGTTAAAAATTAGAGACTTAGTTTCGCGCGTCGGGCATCAAGACAAAGTTGGTTTTGACCGCATAGCGGCAATTGCTCCGGCAAGATCACCAGAAGAAGCCTATGGCATGCTACCTTCTGACCGTTCCAAACCCTACGACACCAGAGCAATTCTTCAGACCATCGTAGATGCCGAATCTTTGAGCGAATACAAACCCGACTTTGGCAAAACACTCATTACGAGCTATGCCCGCATTGACGGCTGGAGTGTAGGCATTATTGCCAACAACCGTACAGTAGTTAAAAATGCCAAAGGTGAAATGCAATTTGGCGGGGTCATTTATTCAGATAGCGCAGACAAAGCAGCGCGTTTCATCATGCTCTGTAACCAAAAGAAAATACCGCTTGTATTTTTACACGACGTTACTGGCTTTATGGTCGGATCCAAAAGTGAACACGGGGGTATCATTAAAGACGGTGCCAAAATGGTGAATGCAATGGCCAATAGTGTTGTACCTAAATTCTCTGTAGTCTTGGGCAACTCTTACGGCGCGGGCAACTACGCTATGTGCGGAAAAGCCTACGACCCGCGCTTTATTGTAGCCTGGCCAACAGCAGAAATAGCTGTAATGTCTGGCGCAGCTGCAGCCAAAACGCTATTACAAATTGAAGTATCTAAATTGAAAGCAAAAGGTGAAACCATTGACCCCGAGCGCGAAAAAGCACTATTAGCTGAAATCAAGGCGCGCTACGATGCACAAATTTCACCTTATTATGCAGCAAGCCGACTCTGGATAGATGCCATTATTGATCCCATTGAAACACGCAAAGTAATTTCCATGGGAATTGAAATGGCCGCACACCAAGGTGTTATTCCTGAATATAAGGTGGGGGTCATTCAAACCTAATCTTCTAGCGCTGTACTTTTTTTTCCATTGAAATAATAAGTGAAGCCAAAGCCTACACTTAAAAAATTGGAATTCCGCTGAAATTCAGCGGGATCATAACCCATGTTACCTTCAATACCAATTAGTTGGGGAGAAAATGGATACGCATAAAGAGGATAACCTATTGTGAGTCTAAAACTTTGATTGACATCAGCCGTCAAAATCAGACTGATATTAGGCTCTAAATATAATCCTTCTCTTATTTGGGGGACTTGTTGAAGTTCTTCCAAAGCGTCTGAAACAACATAACTCCTAACCCAACCTGCTTTCAGGCCCATGTCAGTCCCGAAACGTTCTGACCAGAATTTTTCGTGGCCAGTTTTAAAAAAGGCAGCTGCCGAGTGAATACCTCCGTATATTTTTGGAGTGACTCTAAATTCATTGATCGCAAAATAACCGTAATGTGTACCGGCACCAATATAAAAACCTGATTTGAACGCATACTGATAGTGCATGCTCGCGTGAACCAAACCTTGCATGATATTCCTGTAAGGTTGGTTACCCATTGCATTTGGTAGACATAAATCAAAAGTAAAGGAGTCGTCGGGGGTGATTTCCTGAGCTTTCAATGGAAGACTTCCGGTAAAAAGGAAAAGGAAGAAGAAACGAATAAAAAATTGCTGCAGTGTCATAACCTTCAAATATCATTTTTTATGGATCACTCCTATAACAATTTCTTTACTCAAAAAGTTACAA
>JBIIBL010000133.1:0-2507 GCA_044239425.1 Crocinitomicaceae bacterium
TCAAAGTGGTTCGAAACTTGCTTACTGCTTAACAAACTGAAGTTCGGCAGCTAACTTGATGTCGTCGCTAACAACGATTTTTCCAGCTTCAGTAACTGCGCTCCAAGTGAGGCCAAACTCACTCCTTTTGATACTGCCAGAAAGCGTCATGCCTGCTTTGGTTTGACCGTAAGGATCTACAGCAATACCTGCGTAATCAGCTTTCAATACAACTGCTTGGGTATGACCTTTGATTTGCATGTTGCCAGCAATTTCGAGGGTATCGTCGCTGATTTTCTTTACAGATGTAGAAGTAAATGTGAGTGAAGGATGGTTTTCTGCATCAAAGAAATCTGCTGATTTCAAGTGGCCATCGCGGTCTGCAACGCCCGTATTGATTGAAGCGATGTCTGCATTAAAGCTGAATTGTGCTGTTGTAAAATCATCACCTTCTGTAGCTACATTGGCATCGAATGTACCAATAGAACCGCTTACGTTAGAGATCATCATGTGACGCACTTTGAAGCCTACTTCACTGTGCATTGTGTCTACTTTCCAAGTTGTTTCCATTTTTTTGATTTTTTAATTGGGTTCAAAGCTAAGACTTCACAGGAGCTCATTTACTTGACCTGCATCAAGACTTTTCGAAGCCGCTCAAAAAGTGTATTTTTGAACTATGAAGCATTTCGTTTTTCTCCTTCTATTGTTGCCCGGTTTTACAGGATACACCCAACTCCTCAATAAAGACGTCAAAAGCAACTACCCTACGCGCTATTACTTTGAAAGCCAACGCATGGACATGTTCCGTAGTTTGGTTTCAAACGATGCCTTTTTGCCGACACCCCTTGGGACGCGTGCAGACGAAATCTCGCAAAAGGCGTGGTCGCACCAAATCGGAATTTGTATGGGTTTGTCGAAAAATTTCTACCTAGATGGTGCCGTTTCTTGGATGCAAAACGCAGAAGCGTATGCATTTGCTGCAACAGATTCCGATTCTACATTTGCCTACCAAACGCGTTACCGTTACCTGGCGCTTCCCCTACAAATGAAAGTGACTTTTGGTCAAAAAATCAAGTTTTACAGCGGTTTAGGTATGGTTCCAGCACTGTACCAAGGTTATCTTCAAGATTTGCAATGGGCCAATGCTTTGGGGGCCAAATATGATGACCAAATCAAGGTCAATAATGCAATGAATAGCTTTACGCTTTCTTGGCTTTGCTCCGCTGGCATTGAGGCAGACTTAGACAACAACTATTCACTTCGTCTAGGTGTACTTTACAGATCACAACTAAATAATTCTTACAGCCCTTATGAAGACTATATCCATAAAAGTATCGGTTGGGGGCTCAACCTAGGACTTTCTAAAAAACTCTAAATGCAACTTCATCACATCAGCCGTTTTTTAGAGGCTGCATATCCATTAACACTTCAAGAGAGCTACGACAACGCAGGGCTTATCTATGGCCACCCAGAAACCGAAATTACCGGTGTATTGATTTCACTAGACGTGACAGAAGCCGTTGTCGCCGAAGCCCTCGCATCCAATTGCAACCTGATTATTGCACATCATCCGATCATTTTCAAAGGCATCAAAAAGCTAAATGGACAAACTTTTGTGGAACGCGTCGTAGAACGTTGTATTCAAAATGGAATTGCCCTTTACGCCATACACACCAATCTAGATAACCATTCAAGCGGTGTGAATGCCAAAATTGCCGCACAGTTAGGCCTACAAAATTGTCGGGTGCTCAGACCAATGAACAGTTTATTGCACAAACTCGAAGTTTATGTGCCCGAAACCCATTTTTTGAAAGTGGACCAAGCCATCCTCAATGCAGGAGCGGGCCAAATAGGCAACTACAAAGATTGTCATTTCAGGACTACTGGCACAGGTACATTTACGCCAACCGGAAAAGCCCAGCCGCACACCGGCAAACTAGATGTCCGAGAAGAAGTTCAGGAAATGAAACTAGAATATGTAGTGGAAAGCCATTTGCGCTCGGCGGTTATAACTGCCATGAGTGCCGCACATCCTTATGAAGAAGTTGCTTACCATCTCATCCCTACGCACAATGTACACCAAGAGCGAGGTGCTGGCATGGTTGGAACACTCGCGCAACCTGTAAATACACCCATGTTTTTGGAGCAAATCAAAGCAATTTTTGGCTGTGGCTGTGTCAAACATACCAAAATTATTCAGCCACAGATTCAGACCGTTGCATTATGCGGTGGAGCTGGAAGCTTTCTACTTCCAGATGCAATTCGCGCTAAGGCAGACATTTACATCTCTTCGGACTTCAAATACCACGAATTCTTTGACGCTGACGGACACTTAGTTATTGCCGATATCGGACACTACGAAAGCGAGCAATTTACAAGTGAACTTTTAGCTGAACAACTTACAGAAAATTTTCCTAACTTTGCGGTCCGTTTAACTAAGTTGAATACGAATCCCGTTAACTATTTATAGCACATGGCAGCAGCAACCAAAAAAGAAGGTACCATCGCAGAAAAATTGGATGCGCTTT
>JBIIBL010000075.1:0-10208 GCA_044239425.1 Crocinitomicaceae bacterium
AGGGATGAGGCCACTTGCTTTTTGCTTGGCTGCGATATCTTCTGCTTTGAGGTCTTCACGGCCACCCTGCATGCTAAACGTATAACCGCTCTTGCCGTCGTAAAAAGACTTTTGAAGAACCATTCCCGGCATTTCCATTTTACTTGCTTCTTTGGAGCCTTCCCAGAAATAGTCTGTCGAGGTGAGGACAAATGGAATTTGTGCAGAGCTCAATTCTGAAACGCGAACATAAGATTTGATTGCTTTGACTTTTTTGAGCGCTGCTTTTTTAGAGCTGGTTCCTGTTAGTGCCATTGCATAACTATCGATGAGTTGCTCTGCACTGATATCCGCTGTTTTGGTTTCCTTAATGGCTGCACCAAAGGCGTCTAGTTTCTCGATTTTTCCATCGCTGTCAAAAGGTAAAAGTTTGGGTAAGATTTCTTCGTTACCTACTACGATAATATGGCAGTTTTTGGCGGTGAAATACTGTTGGGCAACGCGGAGTACATCTTCTTTGGTAATGGCCTCTAGTTGTTGCAAGTACTTTTGATAGTAATCGGGCGCTAATTTTTGTTTGATGGTATTCAAAGCAAAACGCGCAACAGTTTGCGGACGCTCCAAAGAACGTGCAAAACCACCAGCCATGTTGTTTTTAGTAAGGCTGAGTTCTTCGTCCGTCACTTGCGCTTCAATGATACCGGCAAATTCTTTTAGGATTTCAGTGATGGCAGAGTCGGTGACTGCATTTTTAAAATTACCACCTGCAGACATCCAAGAACCATTTTCAGTGATGTTCAAAGAAGAATAACAGCCGTACGTAAATGCTTTGTCTTCGCGCAGATTTTGCATGAGGCGCGTGCCAAAACCGCCACCGCCTAAAATGCCGTTCAAGACATTAAGTGCGAGTTGGTCTTTATGTCCAGAGCGGATGTCAATAGGGAAGGTGACGTAAACTACAGATTGAACGGCACCTGGTTTTTTGACAAAAATAACTCGGTTGCCTTTGTCAAATTGGCCTTTACCTAAAGAAGCTTGGTAGGCAGGACCACCTTGCCAGGCAGTAAAATACGTTTGAACCAACGCTTCTGTTTCAGCTCTGGTGATGTCGCCGACAACTACTAAATAACTCCCTTGTGGCGTAAAGGTATTTTTGTAGTAGGCGAGCATGTCCTCGCGCGAAATGTTTTGAAGAGTGGCTTCAGTCATGATTTCGCCGAGCGGATGGTTCGGGAAGTTGACGGCGCGCGTTGCATTGCTAGACATTTCACCTGCGTCTGCTTTGGTCGACTGCAAGCCTGATAAATTTTGCTTGCGTACACGCTCTACTTCACTTTCAGGGAAATTTGCATTGTACAAAACGTCGGTCATGAGGTCGAGACCTTTGCTGAGGTGTTTGGTCAGGCAGCTCAAGTACATGCTCGAAGAACCAGCCGAAAGGTCGGCGCCAATAAAGTCGATTTCGCGATCGAGTTGGTCTTTGGAGCGGGTACTGGTGCCAGACATCAGTAAAGAACCTGTGAAATCTGCTAAACCAGCCTTAGTACCTTCTAAGCGCGGCGAGTTGCCGAGGCTAAGTTCGATAGATACCTTAGGGATTTTATGATTTTCAGATAAAATAACAGTGATGCCATTCGAGGTTGTGAAAACCTGCGAAGCTGGAATGTTGATTTTTTGTGCCGCCGCTGGAGCTGGTCTTTGGGATCGATCGAGTTGTGCAAAAACACTGTTGGTCAAGATCAATACCGCGAGGAGATATAGACTTTTCATGAGGCTTATTTTTCTTTAGGTAAGTAATAGAGGATCACGCGTTTGTCCTGAGTGAGGTAAGTGTTGGCTACTCTTAGGATGTCTTCTCTGGTGACCTTTAAATAATTAGACAACAAGGAATTGACGCGATTGGCGTCGCCGTAATAAACGTGGTTGTCTGCTAAATTTTCAGCGATACCCGCAATGCTGGCGTTGCTAGAGGCAATGTCGTTTTCAAATTTATTGCGTACTTTCTGAAATTCTTCTTCACTTATGAGCGCCGCTTTAATGGTGGCAATTTGGGCGTCAAAAGCAGCAAGAAGCGTATCTAAAGCCACTTCTTTTGGGGCAATGGCCGCCATAATGCCAATTCCGGCATCTTCCAGTCCATAATTAAACGAGAAGGCATATTGTGCCAACTGGCGTTTCTCTACAATTTCCTTGTTGATACGAGAAGAACTACCGCTTGAAAGTACTTCGTTTAAGAACTCCAACGCGTAGGTGTCAGGATGCGTTTGTGCAGGCATTTTGTAGCCCATAAAAAGCGCAGGCAACTGAATGTTGTCGTAGATGGTATCCTTGACAACGCCAGAAATGGTTTGTTTGTCTTTGTCGGGTCTGTCAATGACACAAGGTTTGTTGAGGTGGCTGTTGATCATTTTTTTGGCTTCAGGCGTCGTAGATGCCATGAAGTTTTTGGAATCAAATTGATTCTTTGAAATATTGTAGCGCGACATAAATGCGTCGTCGCTCAAAGCAATGAAATCGCGGTATAAGTTGATGGCTTGCCCTTGTGGAATGGTTCCGAAGTATTGGGCAATCCATTTTTTGGTTTGTTCGATATTGATGTCGCCAGCAATTGAGAGCGTAGCATTGGAAGGAACGTAATAGGTTTTGTAAAAATTGACATAGTCTTCTTCTTGAGCAGCGTCGAGGTGTTCCATGCTGCCAATAGGCGCCCAGTTGTATGGATGCACCGTAAAGACGCGTTTGAAAATTTCGGTAAAGAAAGAACCATAAGGTTGGTTGTCGACGCGTTGTCTTTTTTCTTCTTTGACCACGCTGCGTTGCGTTTCAATTCCTTTGATATCCACTTTTGCGTGGAGCATGCGCTCACTTTCTAACCAAAGTCCTAATTCGAGTTGGTTGGAAGGCAATACTTCGTAATAGTAAGTGCGGTCTTGCGAGGTGTTGGCATTGAGTGTTCCACCGTTTTTTTCGACGAGTTCGCTGTATTCGCCACGGCCAATATTGGCAGAACCTTCGAAAAGCAAGTGCTCAAAAAAGTGTGCAAAACCAGTGCGGTTAGGGTTCTCGTTTTTAGAGCCGACATGGTAAAGAACAGATACCGCGACAATTGGTGTGGCATGTTCTTCGTGAAGGATGACATGCAACCCATTCGGGAGGTCATAGGCTTCATAAGTGATTTTTTGCTGCGCCCATAACGAAGCGCTACCAAGCAAAAAAAGACTGCATAAAATAGTTTTTTTCATAGTCATATGGATAAGCGCTACGAAGATACATTTATTGGTCTAAATTTTGGTAACTTTGAATGATGCGTTTGAAAAGTTTATACTGTTACCTCAGTTCATTGATACTTTCCGTTGTTGCTGTTCAGGCGCAAGGAATTGTCCCTACCACAGATTTCAACAATTATTTTGTCTCTTTCCAGGATGGTTTTTTCCGTCCTATTGAAATTCAGCCTATTGTCAACTACAAAGCCGGCGACGAAATGGTCGCATACATCGATACAAGAGGTAATCTTAAAATTTACGATGGCAAGCAACGTATAGACGTCACTACCCTAAATGTGAATTACCAAGTTTCGGATCACCTCATGGCCTACAGCATTGCCAATGGCCTGCGCATGTGGGACGCCGGCAAATTTACAGTCCTCACCAATTTTGGACGCGAGTTTGTGGTCAAAGACAGCCTTATTGTTTTTGAAGACACCCGCTACCAAGCCCTCAATGTATACTGGAATCAAAAAGTAGAGAGTTTAGTCACCATCACCAATGGGCTTTCGATGAATGCCACTGTCGGAGAAAACCTTGTTGTATACAAAGACAACAGCAATACCTATTTTATATATTGGAACGGTCAGAAATTCGAAATCGGCACTTATAATGAAGAAGTAATCGATTTTCAGTTAGGCACTGACGTTATGTGTTTCAAAGATCCGTACACGCAATCTTTTTATGTTTTTGACAAAGGGAATTTTGTGGAGCTCGAATCCTTTCCCATCAAAAAATACAAAGCTGGCCGCGGCTTTGTGGTCTACGAAGATATGAACGGCAACTTGTGGCACTACCAAAACGGACAAAAAACGGCGCTGACCAATTTCTCTACCGAGCTTTGGGACGTTAAAGACGACATCTGTGTCTGGATGGAAAACTCCTACTTTTTTGCCTATTCAAATAGCCAGCGTATCCAGGTAGCCACTTATCAGCCGCACACCTTTCTACTCAAAAACAACGTTTTGGTATTTCGCAACATCATTGGGGGCGTGAGTGCTTTGATAGACGGCAAAGTCGAAGAGCTGACTACTTTTCAAAATGCTGAGTACGAAATTTACGGCAACAAAGTACTCGTGAAGCTGGCCAATCAAACATCAGTAGTTTATTATAATGGTAAGCTTTACTCGAACTAAAATAGCTCTTTCGGGTTTTTTATTTCTTTTGTCTCTTGGTCAAAAGGTGGCTGCCCAAGACAACAAACTTCGAACATTAGCGCAGCTCTACAGTCAAGGTCATTACAAACTTGTTTACCGCAAAGCAGGACGGCTCCTCATGAATCCGGCCTATGACCAAAACAAGGAACCTGCTCAATACCGACAACTCGCCGCTTTGGAACTCGCCAAAAATCCAAATTGGGCCAAACGGCATGCCCAAGAGCTAGCTTGGATAGAAAAACCCGTTCATACCTCCACCGAACAAAACTTTCAAGTCGATTTTCAAACGCAACAGCTTCTTAAAGAGGCTCAAAAACACATTGGTGTGCCGTACAAAGCCGCTGGTACAGACCCTGCGGGTTTCGACTGCAGCGGTTTCACTTGTTATATTTTTGAAAAACAAGGAGTAAAATTACCCAGAAGAGCCATGGACCAATATAGCTTTTGTCAGGCAATTGACCCAGAAAAGGCTTTGGCTGGCGATTTAGTGTTTTTTTCAGACGGCAATACGGTGAATCATGTGGGCATTCTTATTTCCGAAAAAGGTGCGCCCAAACAAATGATTCATTCGAGTTCTTCTATTGGAATTTCTATCGTTGACATTGAAACATCCACTTATTGGCAAACGCGCATTGCAGGCTACGGCCGTGTCAAGCCCTAATGTCGGTCAAGATGCTACCTACGTATTGGGAAGCTTGGAGAACTTAATTTTGCTTGAGCAGTAAGCTGAAATAATAAATCAAGGCAAGAATCTCTAAGGTAATTCCTGGCAAGAGGAAGTCGACATGCGCAAAAGCACCCATCAATAAATAAAACAAGCCAGTAAGCAACAAGAGGCCTTTGATGCGCTTGGTGTGTCCTTGTAATTGATATTGGTTTTGTCTAGAAGAAAGCAAACTCATTTTAGCAAGAAGCAATACAATCGTTGATAGCAGAGGGCTGACCAGCAAGAGTAGTAGGTTGGGTGCGTGCGGATCTTGTAAATTAAAAACAATCAGATAGAAAAGCATGTGCAAGCCGAGTAAGCCAAGTTGGATGCGCACATAAAGTGGTGCTTGTTCGGGTGTCAGTTTCGCTAAAAAACCAATCGCAGCCAAAAAAGGGAATAAAAATAGCTTGCTGCCCCAACCTAAAAGATCCCAATTATAGATGTTCCAGATGCTAAACAAACTGAGTAAGCCAAAGCTGAGTGCAAGCCCAGTAATGATTTGTGATTGCTTGATTTTCATGCGTGTTGTCGTCGGGAAAGTTCGGTGGCGCATACCAAATGCCAGAGCGCTCGTGCGCCCACGTTTGCATCCCAGTCGCCGTCGGGGCCTGGCGCTACTTCATTGAGGTCAAAACCGATGATTTGTCGGCCAGAGCGCACGAGTTCAAAAAGCAAAAAGGCGATTTGTTGAAGTTCAAAGCCACCGGCAACTGGTGTGCCTGTGTGTGGGCAGAGTGAAGGTTGAAGGCCGTCGATGTCAAAGGAAACATAAACTTTCTGAGGTAGGGTAGCGATGATTTGCTGCACTTGTTCAGACCAATTTCTGCCTAAATACTGCTCATTTTTGAGGTTCCAGTCGTAGAATGTAGCAACTCTTGGATCGTTTTTGGCAAGTTCGATTTCTCGTTCTGAAACATCTCTAATGCCTACTTGCGTGAGTCTTTCTAGGTTATTGAGCTCCTTTAAAGCGTTGAACATAATGCTGGCATGCGACTGCTCAAAACCCTCATAGGCGTCGCGCAAATCGGCATGCGCATCGATTTGTAAAATGCCAAAAGAGGCATGATGCGCATTGAGCGCTTGAAGGAGTCCAAGTGGGGTAGAGTGTTCTCCGCCCAAGACACACGGCATTTTGCCCGCCTCGAGGAGTGCCAAGCAACGCTCTTTGAGGTTGGCGCGCAGCGCATGATGCGCTTCATTAATTTCTTTAAGTGTGGATCTATAGCGAATTTGTGCCTTTTCTTCACCAACTTCTTCTAAATATGAAATGTACTCCATTCCTTTTTCGCACAAACGGGAATTGATGTCGAGCCATTCTGCAGAAACCGGAGACATATAAATTTTGGTTTCGTAAGCGCGCTCGAGTTCAGGATGGTAAAAGTCTAATTGTGTAGAGGCATCTAAAATGGCTTGTGGGCCATTGCTAGTGCCTTTGCCATAAGAGGCTGTGGCATCCCACGGCACAGGAATGAGTACGATATCGGCTTCTTGTTCCGAATAAGGAAAACCAAAAATATTGCCGTTGGCGATACCTACGCCATTTGGATCAAAAATGCTCATTGTTGTGTTGCTTTTGATAGGCTTCGACTGCCTTGCGCACAGAGCCGTGATCTAGGAGCCATTGTTGCGCTGTTTCGTGTTCAATGTTTAATTCGGCAGCTACCATTTTGGCGCCGCGGTCTACGAGTTTTTCGTTGGAGAGCTGCATGTCTACCATGCGGTTGCCTTTGACATGCCCGAGTTTGATCATGATACTTGTGGATATCATGTTGAGCACCAATTTTTGGGCGGTGCCAGATTTCATGCGCGTGCTTCCCGTTACGAATTCAGGCCCGACTACAGGAGTGAGCGCGTGTTGTGCAAGCGTAGCAAGCGGCGAGCCCGGGTTGCAAGAAAGACCTGCGGTGAGCAGCCCGGCTTCGTTGGCAGCTTGTAGTGCTCCCAACACATAAGGGGTAGTGCCCGACGCGGCAATACCGACAATGGTATCTAGTGCAGTGGGGTGGTGCGCAAGGATATCTTTCCAGCCTTGCACGGTGTCGTCTTCGGCAAACTCAACGGCTTTGCGAATAGCGCTGTCTCCACCGGCAATGAGGCCAATAACGCGGCCGTGTGCAACGCCAAAAGTGGGCGGGCATTCGCTGGCATCTACGATGCCCAAGCGGCCGCTGGTTCCGGCGCCGATATATATGAGCCTGCCACCTTGTTTCATGCGTTCAAAGCAGGCATCAATAAATGCTTCGAGCTCATTGGAGATTCGAGCAATGGCTAGCGGTACAAGTTGGTCTTGTGTATTTATGCCCTCGAGGAGCGCTTTGGTACTCAAGTGCTCGAGGTCGTTGTAGACAGAGCTCGCTTCGGTGATTTTTTCCATTAGTAAAGGAATACTTTTGCGTCAGTAGGGCTGAGGTCAACCTCGACGTGGTTCTTGAGAGTAGTGGAAAGACTGAGGCCAGCGAAATCGGTTTTGATGGGGTAACGGCGGTGTTGGCGATCGATGAGTGCTACAGTTTTGATGGCTTTTGTAGCTTGCTCTAAAAATTTCAACAAAGCATATTGCATGGTTTTGCCGCTGTTCACGACGTCATCAATCAATACGATGTAAGAATTTTTGAGGTCTTTTTGAGGTATAGAAAAGGCTATTGCTTCACTCCAGGGCTCGTCTTTATTCAGCTTGATTTCAAAACAAATCACTTGTAATGCGCTATTTTGTGAAACTACGTCGGCGAGAAGTTGCGCTAAAACGAAGCCGTTACCAACAATGCCACCTAAATAAATGACCTCTTGGTCAAATGCGGCTTCGATGAGCTGATGGCCCAAGCGAACGATTTTTTGCTGTATTTGCTGCTGATTGAGAATTGTTTGCATGGAACAAAGATAAGCAAACAGCAAAAAGGCCACTAGTTTGAATGGCCTTTTTTCAGTGTTGGAAAAGAATTAGTGCTTGATGAGCTTGACGCTGCTTTTTTCAGTGTTCAAAAAGTAGATGCCGCTTTCAAAATTGCTGAGGTCAATGCTGTTGTTCTGTCCAACCAAAATGATTTGACCGGTGGTGTTCACGAGCTGGTAAGTTTGGTTGGAACTAAGCCCGTTGATTTGAAAAACGCCATTGGAAGGATTCGGCGAAACACCTAAGTTTTCGGTGTTTTCATCGAGTCCAACGTTTGATCTGAGGTCAAAAACGATGGTGCCTGGAGAAACGCCTACTGCAAATTGGTGGCTTAGCGTATTGTTCACGTCGTAAATTTGAACCATTCCTTGTGAGAAGAAATCGGTTGTGGAGGTGTACAAAAAGCCATTGACTGGTTCTTGTGCAAGTTCGTAGAAATTATTGACGATGCCTGCAACTGGACCAACGTTGGTCATGCTGAGGAGGTTGTAGTCGTTGAGGGTGTTTTCCATGGAAATCTGGTAAACAAGTTTGTCGTCGCGCAGCGCTGAAGTACCACAACCTGTTACGGCGCTTGCGATGTTTTGGGTGTTGACGTTGCCGTTTAAACTTACTTTAGAAACAGATGCCCCGGACCAATCTTTGTTGTTCACCGTGTAGATTTCATTGTTGAACATGAACATGTTGTCTGGGTTCTTTCCTTCTGTACCGAGGTCGATTTCAGAGCCGTATTGTAAAGTATTGAGGTTGAGCTGCCCGATGAGCCCTTTTTCGTTGCCCCATTCATAAGCGTTGTTGACGGCGATGTAGGCGATGTCATTGGCGATTACAATGTTTTGCGTAGCCCATTTAGGGCCGTTGTTTGTATCAAATGCAACGATCATTTGAAGGCTGTTTTTGTCGAATACTTGCAAATAAGAATCAAACGTTTGAAGGTATTCACCGCGGGTGGCAATGAGTTTGTTGCCTGAGATGGCCAAATTGCGCACGCCTGGCAAACTGATGCTTCCAACTTCTTGATGCGTGTTTAAATCGAATTTGTAGATTTTAGTATCTGCCGCTACAAAGTAAAAGTTGCCATCGATGATGACATCTGAACTAAAGCGCTGGCCTGCGAGTGTGTTGGCTACTTGATAGGTTTGTGTTTGTGGGTTGTAGGTACCGATGGTAGCAGGCTCTACAATGTTGTTGGTTTGAAAGTCAAAGTAACCTTCGTTGGCAATGAGCACTTGGTGCACATATTGCTGTGCAAATGCGGTGGCGCAAAATAATGCGGCCGAAAATAACAATCCTTTTTTCATGTGTTGAAAATTAAAATAATTAAACAATGACATGGAAAAAAGTGGAGCGACAAGGGTATACGAAGCCCTTGGCGATACCGACTTTAATCTGAAGTCTTCACGCAGTTCGGGGGCAAGTCTTCTGGCTCGTGCCTTTTGTGGTATCGCCTTCCCGCTTGAGCAGTGGCTAATAGATACTACTTTTGAAGCACTTACAGCTGCAGATACAGCTCCGGATTCTAACCGGATTCCTTATTAAGTCCGACAAGCGAACACCCAAGAACGGCACAAAGGTAGCAATAAAAACCACATGCGAATTTTGTCTGAATCAAAAAGAGTTCGTATCTTTGCAGCCGTATTGACCAAGGTGGTCAGTCTACATAATAATCATTTACACAAATATTAGCATGTATTTAGATTCAGCAAAGAAGAAAGAGATCTTCGCCAAACACGGTGGTTCAGAAAACAACACCGGTTCTACAGAAGGGCAAATCGCCTTATTTACATTTCGCATTGCTCACCTCACTGAGCACTTGAAAAAGAACCGCAAAGACTTCGGTACCCAACGTTCACTTCAGTTGTTAGTTGGTAAACGTCGCAGCTTGTTAGACTACCTAAAGGCAAAAGACATCGAGAAATACCGCGCCTTGATCAAAGAATTAGGACTACGTCGTTAATTCTGAGATACGCTCGGAAAATTTTATGGGAGAGGGGGCTTCGATAACATCGATAGCCCCTTCTTTTGTTTTAAAAGTTGTAAATAAATAAAGATGAATATAGGAACAAGAAAGTCAATGATGACTGGCGGCAAGGAAATCCTTGTAGAGACCGGGAAGTTGGCAAAACAGGCAGATGGTTCTGTTGTGGTGCGCATGGGCGACACCATGTTGCTCGCTACTGTTGTGGCAGCACAAGACGCAAAGGAAGGCG
>JBIIBL010000076.1:0-9824 GCA_044239425.1 Crocinitomicaceae bacterium
GAGTAAGTCGATGCCGATTTGAACAGCCTCACAGTAATGGGGGGCTTTTTTTTGTTCCATAATTTTAGTTTTCTTTCTTATAAAATACCCCTCACTAATGTGAAGGGTAGTACTGAAGAAAGCTAAGAAAATTGTTAGAGCCTACTGGCCTTTACCAATTGCAAAAATCGTTGGTATTTTAGCGAGATCATATGCCTTTTCTCTCCAGTCTACAACTGTCATCGTTCTAATGGATTCTGAAGGAAGCGTAAGATTAGATGCGATACATAATTCTGTGAGGTCACCCACTTCATTCAGTAAATCTTCTAACACATTCATATTTCTAAAAGGCGTATCCATAAAAAGATGCGTTGTTCCATTTCTTTTGGTATCCATTTCAAAATCGCGCAATTTTTTAATACGCTCTTTACGTTCCTTAGGTAGATATCCGTGAAAGGTGAAGTGTTGGCCATTGAATCCACTGCCTATGAGTGCCAATAAAATAGATGAAGGCCCAACAAGTGGCTTGATTTGTATAGATTGCGTATGTGCTAAATGTACAAGAGCAGCTCCAGGATCTGCAATTCCTGGGCAACCAGCTTCAGAAATGATACCAACGTCAATCCCTTTAATGAGAAACATCAAGAGGTCCATGAGTTCGGACTCTTTTGTATTTTTATTAACGATCCTAAAAGCACAGTCGTCTATCGGGAAATTTCGGTCCATTTTACGCAGTAAACGTCGTGCACTTTTGATTTCTTCAACGGCAAAAACACGTAGTTGAATGGCCTGTTGGATCACTTCTTGAGGAATGATATCAGCGGTGCTTTCACCGCCTAAAGTATTGGGTATCAGTAATAAACTTCCTTTTTGTTTAATGCTCATTTATTAATTTTTGTATAAGTGCATCTGTAGCTTTATCTACGAGGTTATAGACTTCTTCAAAGTCTTTTAAAGAACCGTAATATGGATCTGGAACAGCTGCTTTTTGATTGGGGTATAAGTAATCAAGAAAGAATTCGACCTTTTGGCGCTCAGCTTCATGTTGTGCGAGCTTGGTTACATCGTTGTAGTTGGATTGATCCATGACAAGGATATGGTCGAAATTTTGAAAATCTTTGCTGGTAAATTGACGCGCGCGTAAAAAACCTAAGGAAGTACCATGTTTGGCTGCGGTTTGAATCATGCGATGATCTGGCGCTTTACCAACGTGGTAATTGGCAGTACCTGCAGAATCTACGGTTAGGTCGAGGTTTTGCTCCTTTATTTTGCGCAGTAGTAAGCCGTCAGCAAGTGGTGAGCGGCAAATATTGCCTAAGCAAACCATAAGTATGCGCTTGGCCAAGTGCTTGTTATTGGATGGTCAGTTTCTTCTCGAGTTCTTCGAGGTAGTGACGGAATTGTTTGTCTGTTTCAGAAAGATTGACAACCGTACGACATGCGTGTAAAACGGTTGCGTGGTCTTTGCCGCCACAATGTGCTCCAATACTAGCCAAAGAAGATTTGGTCATTTTTTTGGAGAAGTACATGGAGATTTGACGTGCCTGAACAACTTCACGCTTGCGCGTTTTGGATTTGAGCATTTCGATAGGAAGGTCAAAGTAATCGCAAACTACTTTTTGGATATATTCTATAGAGACTTCGCGGGCAGTGCTGCGGACAAATTTGTCTACCATTTGCTTGGCGAGCTCTAAGGTAATTGCTTTTTTATTCAATGAAGCTTGCGCAAGAAGGGTATTGAGTGCGCCTTCGATTTCGCGGACATTGGTATTGATAGAATAAGCAAGGTACTCGACTACTTCGCGCGGAAGTTCGATACCGCTACCGTACATTTTCTTTTCGAGAATGGCGATGCGTGTTTCAAGATCAGGTGTGCCGAGATCTGCAGACAAGCCCCATTTGAAGCGAGAAAGCAAACGTTGCTCCATGCCTTGCATTTCTACAGGTGCTTTGTCGGAGGTCAAGACAATTTGCTTGCCGTTTTGGTGCAGGTGATTAAAGATGCTAAAGAAGACATCTTGGGTGCGCTCTTTTCCAGCAAAGAATTGGACGTCGTCAATAATCAAGACATCGATCATTTGATAGAAGTGAACGAAATCGTTGGTTGTTTGATTTTTGATGGCGTCGATAAATTGGTGTGCAAACTTTTCGGATTGCACATACAAGACGGTTTTATTCGGAAAACGCTCTTTGATCGAGATACCGATGGCATGCGCCAAGTGAGTTTTGCCTAAACCTACTCCGCCATATAATAGCAAAGGATTAAATGCGGTACCTCCGGGTTTATTGGAAACAGCAAAACCAGAAGCTCTGGCCAAACGGTTGCATTCGCCTTCAATGAAGTTTTCAAAAGTAAAATTAGGAATCAGGTTAGATTCGATATTTACTTTTTTGAGACCTGGAATGACAAACGGATTGCGTATTTGCTTTTCGTCGACATTGATGGGCATGTTGACGGGTGCATTTTTTAAACTACTTGAATTATTGGTAGGGAGCTTAACGGTATATGGGCTGCGTGATTGCGTGTTGTTTTCCATCACGATGCTGTACTCTAAAGTGCCTTCTTGTCCAAGTTCTTTTTTGATGACCTTGCGAAGTAAGGTAATGTAGTGTTGTTCGAGCCATTCATAAAAAAAGTGCGACGGAACTTGGATGGTTAGCACATGACCCTCCAATTTGACGGGTGAAATTGGCTCAAACCAAGTTTTAAAGGCCTGTAATGAAATATTATCTTTGATAACTTTTAAGCAGGACTCCCACACACTTTCGTGACTCGTATTCATAGTTGTTTAAGGTTGTTCTTGTTGTTTGTAAATAATCGTGTGGTCACGAATTTCGCTTGAAATAAAGAGTAAGCAAATATTTACAAAAAAAAGTTAAAAAAAAAGCGCTAAGGGTATTGCTTATTAAAAAAAAAAGACTTGTGCCTAATATTTGTTTAATTTATGTTTAATAACGCTAGAGCTTGGTAAATTTACGATAGACTAAAGGAACTCACAAGTAAATCTCTATAAATATCACACAAATGCAAAGTAAGCAGAATCCAGGTCATCCAGAGTTTTCAACAAAAATCAGAGTGCGCTACTCAGAAACCGATCAAATGGGTTTTTGTTATTATGGTAATTACGCGAGTTATTTTGAAGTGGCAAGGGTTGAGGCTTTACGTGAAATAGGTATTTCTTACAAAGAATTGGAGAAAATAGGCATTCTCCTACCTGTAAAGAAGTTTGAAATCTCTTATCAACAGCCTGCGAAATACGACGATTTGTTGGAGATACGCACTCGGATTGTCCAACTAGAAGGAGTTCGCATAGGTTTTGAATACAAAACATATAATGAAGAAGGTGTACTTTTGAATGAAGCCTATACCTTATTGGTATTTGTGAATGCGGCAACACAAAAACCTATTCCAGCACCTGCTGATTTTTTAAACTTAATTACTAAATGACATGAGTGCATTTGAATTTCAACTTTTTGACCCTAGCCTGCGCAAACTTCAATTTCAACTGAGAAATGGAGAAACACGTGTGGGGGAGCATTTCTCTCAACAAAACTATAGCGCTGTAAAATATGTCTTAATTGGTATTTCTGAAAATGTAGGTCCGCAAGCAAATTTGGGACGTCAGGGCAGTGAAAATGCTTTTCATGCATTTTCCAAGGTTTTGTTTAATACCCAATTTTACCCTGAAGTTCCGCTACAAAATTTAGCATATTTAGGTCAGGTCAAACAGATTAAACAACCTTTGGATAGGTCGGAAGCCACCCAAATGGTTCAAGAACTGGATCGTTTAATTTTTGATATATTAACTCAACATGTTGCCCCACATCAAATTCCAATTATTGTGGGAGGTGGTCATAACAATGCCCTTCCACTCATGCGCTGGGCTGCCGCTAAAGGCAAGTTGAGTGTTGTGAACATTGACGCGCATGCTGATTTGCGCCCAACTGATAAAAGACATAGCGGCAATTCTTTTTCATTTGCTCTTCAAGAGGGATTGCTAGAGCATTACGGTGTTTTTGGCTTACACGAGGCCTTCAATAATTCAGCAATTCGAAATCAATTGACCAATCCTCAAATTAGCCATCGCTTTTTCGAAGATTACCTACAAGGGCCTTATCAATTGCTCGATGACGTCATGGGTTTTGTTTCGCACCAGCACCATGCTGTGGGCATTGAAATCGATATGGACTCAATTGCGTATATGCCAAGCTCTGCATTTAGTCCGTCAGGTTGGTCCTTAGATCAGATGCGTACTTTACTGCTTAAGTTAGGCCATATCAAGCCGCAAATTGCGTATTTGAACTTAACAGAGGCTGCGCCTTTAGATGAGCGAGACGACTTAATTGTCGGAAAAGCTTTGAGTTATTTAGTGCGCGACTTTGTACGCATGCCCTAAATAAAAAGAGGCCCCAAAAGGAGCCTCTGAAAATCAACCTGTAGCAAAGTTAATTTGGAATCATGGTAAACGGAGGTAATTGCAAAAGGTTACATTGAATTAACACTCGACCCTTGAAAAAGATATGGAGGGCTTGCTACCCATGTGAATTCAGCGTCTATTTTTGTCTCGAATGGATGCAAATACAACAATACAAGCCTTGGTTCGCCTCATCGATGATCCCGATGAATTAGTCTATCGACAAGTTAGGGATGAGCTCATGAAGTTTGGTACAGAAGTATTACCCGTATTGGAACAGTCTTGGGAGCAAGATTATTATGGCTTGCTTTTTCAAGACCGCATTGAAAACCTCATCCACGACATCCAATTTGAAACCGTAAAAAGTCAGTTGAGTGCTTGGTTGCAATCTCCAGATAAGGATTTATTGAGTGGGGCTATCATCATTGCTAAATATCAATATCCGGGTTTAGATGAAGCAGTTTTGCACGAGCGCATTCAAGCAATTCGCCGCGATATATGGCTCGAACTCAACGACCATCAAACCGCTTTTGAACAAGTAAAGATCTTCAACCGTATCTTTTTTGGCATGCATAAGTTTCGTGGCGATGGTCAAAACTACCATACGCCATCTCAATCTTATGTCAACAATGTATTAGAAAGCAGAAAAGGGAATCCGTTGAGCTTATGCATCATTTATAGCGTGATCGCTCAATCGTTAGACCTTCCTATTTACGGCGTTAACTTGCCCAATCATTTTGTGCTAGCTTACATGGATAGCAAACATTCTTCTTTTGGCCTCCAGAAAGAAGATGATTACGGCGTGTTGTTTTATATCAATGCCTTTGCCAAAGGGAGTATTTTTGATGCTGCCGAAATTAAGGCCTTTATTCAAGGTATTCATTTACAGCCCGACCGCAGTCATTTTGAACCTTGTTCAAATTCGGCAATTTTAAAGCGCATGCTCTCTAATTTGATCTATGCTTTTCAACAAGTAGGCACCGCTCAAAAAGTTGCCGAACTTCAAGAGTTAAGGAGCCTGATTCCATAAGTCAATTGCGCATTTCTTTGTATTTTTGACTAAAACAAATTCATGTCGACAAAATACAATGTGGCGGAGCGTTTCATGCGTTATGTTCAAATAGACACTACCGCAGACCCTAACTCAAGTACGTTTCCTTCGAGCGCCAAACAGCGCGATCTCGCTTTAATCTTACATGCCGAATTACAAAAATTAGGTTTGCAAGATGTTGAAATCGACGAGTGGTCTTATGTATTTGCAACCATTCCTTCTAATGTGCCACAGCCATTGCCGACCATTTGCTTTTGTTCACACATGGATACCGCTCCAGACTGCAGCGGCACCAACGTAAAGCCTATCTTACACCAAAACTATACCGGCGCACCTATCACCTTGCCCGATGACACCAATCAGGTACTGCGCACAGAAGACCACCCTTATCTGCTTCAAAAAATTGGCGACGACCTCATTACGGCAAGCGGTCTTACGCTGCTGGGTGCCGACGACAAAGCGGGCGTAGCCATCATTATGGAGCTCGCAGGCTATTTAATGGCACACCCAGAGGTCAAGCACGGTCCAATTCGCATTCTCTTCACTCCCGACGAAGAAGTTGGAAGGGGTGTAGAGCAGCTCGATATGCAAAAATTAAATGCCGATTTTGGCTACACACTCGACGGCGGCCCTTTGGGTGACATCGAAGACGAAACGTTTTCTGCTGACGCCGCCACACTCGTTTTTCATGGCGTGAGTGCGCACCCAGGGTATGCAAAAGGCAAAATGGTCAATGCCATTAAACTCGCTTCAGAATTTGTTGCAGCGCTTCCCAAAGAGAAATGGTCGCCAGAAACCACAAAGCACCGCGAAGGTTTTGTACATCCTACTTCAATTGAAGGGGGCCTAGAAAAAGCAACAGTTCAACTTATTCTGCGCGACCACGACACTCAACTCATGGAAACCTATCCGCAAATTTTGGAGGTGCTCGCCCAGAAAGTTGTAGCAGCCTATCCAGGCGCTCGTTTTGAACTCAGTGTTCAAGAACAATATCGAAACATGAAAGAAATACTTGTAAATGTTCCTTTTGTTGCCGACTACGCTGAAGAAGCTATGCGCAAAGCGGGTTTAACTCCTAAACGTTCCATTATTCGTGGAGGCACCGACGGTTCACGACTTTCCTTCATGGGCCTACCTTGTCCGAATATTTTTACTGGCGAAATGGCCATCCATTCTAAATTAGAATATGTGAGTGTTCAAGACATGGAAAAAGCCATTGACACCCTTGTCGAACTCGTCCAAATCTGGGAAAAACATACATGGACGCAAGCTTAATCATCAAAGACATACAAGCCAAAAAGTTTGCCCCGCTGTATTTTTTACACGGCGAAGAAACCTATTACATTGACCTCATTACAGAAGCGATTCAAAAGCATTCTTTAGAGGAGCACGAGCGCGATTTCAACCAAACCATTCTCTACGGCAAGGACGCCGAGCTCTTGGCACTGCAAAGCGAGCTCAAAGCCTATCCCATGATGGCAGAACGTCGTTTGGTCATCTTAAAAGAGGCCCAAGATTTCAAACATTTGGACGCACTTGAAGCCTACTCAGATGCGCCAAGCCTTGCGACCATTTTTTTAGTATGCTACAAGCACAAATCCTATGACGCCCGCAAAAAAATCCTCAAAAATTTTGCTAAAAACGGCCTCATTTTTAAGTCGGACAAAATCCGCGATTACCAACTTCCCGACTGGATCGCCAAATACGTCAGAACACAAGGCTTGCAAATCAATGGAAAAGCAACCATGCTTTTAGCAGAATTTTTAGGTGCCGATCTCGGGCGCATCGCCAACGAAATTGAAAAACTACGCATCATTTTAGGCCCCAATGCAAGTATAAATGAGCAACACATAGAGCAACACATCGGTATTTCCAAGGACTACAATATTTTTGAGTTGGTCAATGCCGTTGCACAAAAACAAACAGATAAAGTCTTTAAGATTGTTCAGTATTTCGAGTACAACCCCAAAGCAGGTGAACTCGTCGTTATTGTTCCTGCCTTATTTAAGTATTTCTCACAGCTGATGCGCGTGCATTTTACGCCCAACAAAACCAGAGAAAGCATTGCCAGTAGTGTTGGTGTTCATCCTTTTGTAGCTGGTGAATTACTCTCGAATCGCCAAAACTACGATCCTAAGAAAATCGCTGTAATTATTGCCCTTCTCCACGACTACGACCTCAAGGCAAAAGGAATGGGCAATAGTCAAATGTCTGGCCCTGAATTACTCAAGGAGTTGGTTTTTCAAATTTTGTACGCATGAGTACTTTCTATGCACCTAGCCTTCAAAGTGGGCAATCTCACTACCAATTAAGCGAAGAAGAATCCAAACATTGCGTGAAGGTATTGCGCATGCAAGTAGGAGCGCCAATTGAACTGATCAATGGAAAGGGCTTGCAAGCTTTTACGATACTTGAAGACGCACATCCAAAGCGTTCGATACTTCGCCTTGAATCCAGTATTTTTCATGATCAGACCCCAACCTTGCACATAGCTATGGCGCCCACCAAAAACATGGACCGGATTGAATGGTATCTTGAAAAAGCAACTGAAATGGGCTTGTCTAAACTGACTTTTTTGTTATGTGAACATAGTGAGCGAAAGCAAGTCAATATGGAGCGCCTCGAAAAAATAGCTATTGCTGCCATGAAGCAATCTAAAAGATTTTATTTACCTGAACTTGATGGGCCAATACGTTTTGAGGATTTCCTTCAACATCAACCATCAGGTTATTTTGGTCACTGTGAAGAGGGGGAGAAGATAGGTTTGAGCGGCTTGAAAAGTACTTTGCCTTTTTTAATTGGTCCGGAGGGCGATTTTTCTCCTGCAGAAATAAATGCTGCGCTGCAATCTGGCTACCAAGCGGTAGAAATGAGTGCTTTTAGACTCAGAACTGAAACTGCAGCACTGTTGGCAACAACAGCCTTGCTTTCTTAATTATATTACTATTTGGTGTATTGATACACCTCAAAATTAGCTTCGTGTTTACCATCGATGGCCTGGCTAAAAAGCAAGGATTTTTTATATTTAGTTGTATCAAAAACAGGGAAGAAGGTGTCTGCACCATACGTTTTGTCAATGTGCGTCAAGAAAATTTCTTTAACTAAACCACTTTCTAGCGCCAGTGCATAAATTTGCGCGCCACCAATTATAAATGCCTTTTGTCCGTCTTGGAGTTCTAAATTTTGCAGACAAGTAGCTAAAGAATCGAATACCAAACACCCTTCTGCTTCAAAATTTGGTTGCCTACTCAAAACTACATTGGTGCGACCTGGTAACGGACGGTATTTCTCTGGAATGGAGTCGTAGTTTTTGCGACCCATAATCACAATATGTCCTTTGGTGCTGTCTTTGAAGAATTGCATGTCGGCAGGCAAATTCCACATAAGGTCGTTGTCTTTACCAATGCCGTGGTCGGCATCTAGAGCCGCAATCATGGATAGTGCGTTGATCATATGGCTACAGCAGCTTTTATGTGCGGATGCGGATCGTAGTTGAGCAACTCAAAATCTTCGTACTTGAAGTCAAAAAGACTCTTCACCTCAGGGTTGATGCGCATAGTGGGCAAGGGGCGAAAGTCTCGGGTAAGTTGTAGTTGGGTTTGTTCGATATGGTTGCTGTATAAATGCGCATCGCCAAGCGTATGGATGAAATCTCCTGGCTGAAGCCCACAAACTTGCGCCATCATCATGGTGAGCAGGGCATAGGATGCGATGTTGAACGGCACGCCCAAAAAGGTATCGGCACTGCGTTGATACAATTGACAGCTCAATTTACCATTGGCTACATAAAATTGAAAAAATGCATGGCAAGGCGGTAATTTCATTTGTGGGATTTCACCGACATTCCAGGCCGAAACGATAATGCGTCTGGAGTCTGGGTTGTGCTTGATCTGATCAATGACTTGTTGAATTTGATCGATGTGTTCACCGCTTGCCGTTGGCCAACTGCGCCATTGGGAGCCATAAACAGG
The DNA here is from genome assembly GCA_044239425.1 of Crocinitomicaceae bacterium. Lineage (GTDB taxonomy): Bacteria > Bacteroidota > Bacteroidia > Flavobacteriales_D > Crocinitomicaceae > UBA952. The sequence continues at coordinate 9,417 of JBIIBL010000076.1, forward strand.
GCCAAGTTCGCCATTTGCATCGGCCCATTCGTCCCAGATGCTCACGCCGTTTTCTTTGAGGTAAGCAATGTTGGTTTCACCTTTCAAAAACCACAAAAGTTCGTGAATGATTGAGCGCAAGTGCAATTTTTTGGTAGTGATGCACGGAAATCCTTCGGAAAGATCAAAGCGCATTTGGTAGCCAAATACGGAAATAGTGCCCGTTCCGGTACGGTCTTCTTTTTGAACGCCGTATTCGAGAATATGAGAAAGGAGGTCGTGGTATTGTTTCATGTACAAAAACTTGCTTGACTACGAAAATAGTAATTATTTTAGCCCTATGAAGTGTTACAAAGGCCTCTTGCTCCTGCTTTTTTCCATAAGTTTTGCACAGCTAAATGCGCAGTCCTTAAAGCGTAAATACCGCGG
>JBIIBL010000082.1:0-8660 GCA_044239425.1 Crocinitomicaceae bacterium
CTCGGTTATTTCTTTGGCAACCTCACTATTGTGCGCGAAAATTTCGAAACCGTTATTTTTGGTATCATTGGGCTTTCGTTACTACCCATGATCATTGCTATTGTTAAAGAAAAACTGGCTAAGCGTTGAAACGCTGAAATTCGGTCTGCAAATAGGTTCTGCAAATTTCTGTCGGGAACTGCTCAATTTGAGCTGCAATTTCCAAAATTTTAGCCGCGAGGTCTGTAGCGCTCGCGTTGGCATCTAATGTATTTGCAGCCATATTGATGACGCGCAACACCTCCTCTTTTGATTGCACCAGCATAGCCCAGCCTTGCGGAGACACAAATAATTGTTGTGCAATATTATGCTCGAATTCTTCGCGAACTGTTTTTACCAATAAACTCTGTTGTGTTTTGGCATTTTGCGTTACCTGCAAGGTGCGCAGTGTGAGGTTAGCTGGCGAAATGCGGTCTAGCAATAAAATGCAGCGCTGATATGCTTCTAGCTTGCTAGGAAGAAAATAATTTTGACGTTGTAGGCTCAGCTCTGTTTGCAGATGGATCAAGGCGTGGTCGTGCTGGCGCTTGAGAAACAAATAAACAATTGCCACAATAGCCACACTGACCAATAGAAAGGAAATAACAACAAATATGAGCTCCATACGTAAATTTTTTGAGGCAAATATAGTGCTTTACGTTATTTTTACCCCATGAATACTGTGCTACTTCCCCTGATCTTGCTCCTTTATTTTGGGCTGCTCTTGGCCATTGCCTATTTTACTTCTAAAAATGCGAGTAGCCATAGTTTCTTTACCGGCGACAAAAAAAGCCCGTGGTACTTAGTGGCTTTCGGCATGATCGGTACCTCACTTTCCGGGGTTACTTTTGTATCTGTTCCAGGTGCGGTGAGCGCAGGCGCCTGGCATTATTACCAATTAGTTTTAGGTTTTTTTACGGGTTACTTTGTGGTAGCTTATGTCCTTCTCCCCCTCTATTACAAGCATCAGCTCAGTTCTATTTATCGGTATTTAGAGCTTCGGCTGGGGTTGCGCGCCTACCAATGGGGAGCAGGTTACTTCATTCTTTCGCGGACGCTTGGCGCCACGGTTCGGCTTTATTTAGTTATCAATGTGCTTCAACTTTTTGTTTTTGAACCAATTGGCATACAATTTTGGCAAGCAACTTTATTGATCATCCTGATGATTTTAGCCTACACGCTCAAAGGAGGTGTCAAGACCATCGTCTGGACCGACACTCTTCAGACATTTTTCATGTTGTTGGCATTGGTGGTGTGTATCATTACCTTACAACAACAAATGGATTTCTCTTGGACTGAGCTTTGGCAAGAACTCCAAAATAAAAAACTGACTCAAGTATTGTCTTTGAATCCTTCGAAAAGCGATTACTTCTGGAAACATTTTTTTGGTGGCGCTTTCATTACTATTGCCATGACGGGTCTCGATCAAGAAATGATGCAAAAGAACATCAGTGTCAAAACCCTCAAAGATGCCCAGAAAAACATGGTGGTATTCAGCTTTACCTTGCTAGTTGTTAATGCTTTATTCTTGTTGTTGGGTAGTATCCTGAGTTATTTCGCCTTCAAAAATGGCCTCAACTTCGCACCAGACGACCTCTTCCCAAAAATCATCCAGATGTATCTTCCGAGTGGCGTCTTTATTATTTTCATTATCGGACTCATTTCTGCCCTCTTTCCTTCTGTAGACGGTGCCATAACCGCACTAACTGCTTCTTTTTGTATTGATATCATTGGTTTTGAACGCAAAAACCTTCCTGAACCAGAGCGCATGCGCCTTAAAAGAATTGTACACCTTAGTTTCGCAGTCTTGTTTACGCTCCTAGTATTCCTCTTCAAATGGTACAACGACAAGAGCATTGTCAACTTGATTTTCCTAATCGCTGGTTATACCTATGGGCCCTTACTTGGTTTGTTTGCTTTTGGCATCCTCACCAAAAGAAATGTGCCCGCTTTAGTAATTCCTTGGATTGTCATTCTTGCGCCTGTGGCTTGCTATTTCTTGAGTCAAAATGCCGATCTCATTTGGAAGGGTTATCAATTTGGCAACGAAATGTTGCTCATTAATGGCCTACTCACATTTATACTGCTGTTAATCAGTAGCTTTGTATTTAATTCAGCTTCTTCCGATGAAACTACTCTTATCTGACCATCAGTTGCATTTGCGCTTTGCGCCGCTTACACTCACACGCCCTCTTGCCGAGTTGCGTTGTGGTCTTTTTACCAATACAGAACGATGGAATCTGCTCATACCTACAGCACAAATCGGGTATGAAACCGAAAGTTATTTATCTAGGAAGTTTCCTGCCAATGACGGAATTTGGATCAATGCGCAGTGCATTGCAAATGCCGAGTTAGCTATCATGATCACCAACTTAAAAGTTGGCGAAGCCATTTACCATCAAGATATGCTAATTGCCAAAAACGGAGAAGAAAATACAAGCATTCAATACAATTTTATCGATTTGATTATGCTTGTAAACCGCTGGGACCTCTACCTCAAGAACGATGCTATTTTGCGTCACGATTTTAAGCTAGCAACTAAAAATAGTGTTTCAAAAGAACTTTCAAGAACAAACTTACTTATTGGACCAGCACAAGATCTATTTATTGAGGAAGGCGCATGCATAGAAGGCGCTACACTCAATACCACACACGGCCCAATTTACATCGGTAAAAATGCAGAAATCATGGAGGGTTGTATGCTGCGCGGGCCTCTAGCCGTAATGGATGGTGCTGTTGTCAAAATGGGCGCCAAAATTTATGGCGCCACTACAATTGGCCCAGAGTGCCGCATTGGCGGAGAAGTTAGCAATTCTGTTTTTCAGGCTTATTCCAATAAAGGTCACGACGGGTTTGTGGGCAACGCTCTTATTGGCGAATGGTGCAATTTAGGCGCCGATACTAATTGTTCAAATCTCAAGAACAATTATGGTAAGGTCAGCACCTACTCCTACGAGCAGCAACAGCAAATAGCTACCAACGAAACATTTATGGGGCTCACCATGGGCGATCACAGCAAGTCTGCTATCAACGTGCAATTCAACACAGCTTCAGTTGTAGGCGTGAGCAGTAATATTTTCTGCAGTGAGTTCCCCGATAAATTCATCGCGTCTTTTCAATGGCATGCCGACGAACAAACAGAAACGTATCGCCTAGACAAAGCAATTGAAGCTGCAACTGCCATGATGGCCAGAAGGAAGCAAGAATTTAGTCTACACGACACTGAAATTTTTAAATTTTTAGCCAAGAACTGACTTTTTTGCAGTTTCCTTGGCTTTGGCATGTATCTTGACACAAGGCCTGCCTGAAACAATTCTATTATGAGCGATCTTTTTGACCAAGGTTTTTTTGGTTTATCAGGCTACGACGCCGATGCTGAATTTATTCCTCTAATTACCGCAGAGGAAGAAGAGCACATGAACAAACAAGAGTTTCCAGAAGTGCTCCCAATTCTACCCTTGCGCAATAACGTGCTTTTCCCGGGTGTAGTTATTCCAATTACCGTGGGTCGCGATAAAAGCATCAAGCTTATTCAAGAAGCCAACAAAGGCAACAAGATCATCGGGGTTGTTTCTCAAAAAAACCAAGATGTAGAAACACCTCAATTTGAAGACCTCCATCAGATCGGAACCGTAGCCCAGATCATTCGCTTGCTCAAAATGCCCGACGGTAGCTCCACTGTAATTATCCAAGGGAAACGCCGTTTCGAAATGGTTCAGGCGACCCAAACTGAACCCTACATGAAGGCAAAGGTGCGCGTCCTGACCGAACAACCACTAGACACCGCCAATCAAGAACTTGAGGTTATGTTTAGCACGATCAAAGACCTCGCTTTGCAAATCATTCGCGAGAGCCCCAATATTCCTTCGGAGGCGCAGTTTGCTATTGGCAACATCGACAGCCCAAGTTTCCTTGTGAATTTCATTTCTTCCAACATGAATGCTGACGTCGCAAAAAAGCAGTCCATGCTCGAAGAAATGGACATGAAAAAACGTGTTATGCTTGTGCTCGAGCACCTCACCGCCGAAATCCAAGTCTTAGAAATGCGCAACGAAATTCAGAACAAAGTGCGTAAAGACCTCGATAAACAACAGCGCGAGTACTTCCTGCACCAACAAATGCGCACCATTCAAGACGAACTCGGCGACAACCCTCAAATTCAGGATGCGCGCGAACTCGAAAAAAGAGCCCAACACAAAAAGTGGGATGAGCGGGTGGCCAAGCTTTTTGGAAAAGAACTCGAGAAACTCCAGCGCATGAATCCGCAAGGCGCTGAATATACGGTACAACTCAACTACCTCGACCTCCTGCTTGAACTTCCTTGGAATGTCTACAGCAAGGATAAACTAGATTTAAATGTTGCCAAACGCGTGCTCGAACGCGATCATTTTGGTTTGGAAAAGGTCAAGGAACGTATTTTAGAATACCTTGCAGTGCTCAAATTAAAAGGTAACATGAAAGCGCCTATCCTTTGTTTTTACGGCCCTCCCGGGGTTGGTAAAACCTCTTTGGGCAAATCCATTGCCGAAGCATTGGGGCGCAAATACGTGCGCATGTCTTTGGGTGGCCTCCATGACGAAGCCGAAATCCGCGGACACCGCAAAACCTACATTGGCGCTATGCCAGGTCGAATCATGCAAAACCTCAAAAAGACCGAAACTGCCAATCCGGTTTTTGTCTTGGACGAAATCGATAAATTAGGACGTAGCAACCACGGCGACCCTTCGTCTGCCCTGCTAGAAGTCCTTGACCCAGAGCAAAATGGCAATTTCTACGACAACTACGTCGAAACCGAATTCGATCTTTCTAAAGTATTGTTTATCGCCACAGCAAATAACCTTCAAAGTATCCAAGGCCCATTATTAGATCGCATGGAAATCATCGAAGTCAATGGTTACACCCTTGAAGAAAAGATCGAAATTGCCAAGCGCCACCTCTTGCCCAAGCAACTCACCGCCCACGGCATTGAAAAAACAGATATCCTCATCGACAAAAAACTTTGGCAGTCCATCATCGAGTCCTACACTTTTGAATCAGGGGTTCGTGGCTTGGACAAAATTGTCGCCAAGTTAGTCCGCAACCGTGCGCGCCAAATTGCCATGGAAGAAACCTATGAACCTAAAATCATTACTGCCGACCTCTTCACCTTCTTAGGAGCAGGCCGCATGCGCACCAAATACGACAACAATGACGTTGCCGGCGTGGTTACTGGCCTGGCCTGGACTGCTGCTGGAGGCGACATCCTCTTTATCGAGAGTTTAATTTCAAAAGGAAACGGCAAACTCACGCTCACGGGCAATCTTGGCGAAGTCATGAAAGAATCAGCGGTCATTGCCCTCGAATACCTAAAGAGCCATCACGAACAACTCGGCCTAGACCCCGATGTTTTTGCGCACTACAACGTGCACATCCACGTTCCAGAAGGTGCTACTCCGAAAGATGGGCCCAGCGCTGGTGTCACCATGCTCACGGCCCTTGCTTCGTTGTTTACGCAGCGTAAAGTCAAGAAAAACTTGGCTATGACAGGTGAAATTACCTTACGTGGCGATGTTTTACCTGTTGGCGGTATCAAAGAAAAGATACTTGCAGCCAAAAGAGCTGGTATCACCGACCTTATTTTGTGTAGCAAAAACAAACAAGATGTCGATGAAATTGCACCTGTTTACCTCAAAGGCTTGAAAATTGACTACGTCGATAAAATGGCGGAGGTTTTAAAATTGGCTTTACTCAAGGACCTTGTTAGCGAACCTAAAAAACTGGTGGTTCCCGAGAAAAAGACCAATAAATAGCACCCATGTACTTGATCGTTTTTGATGGCCACTGTATGCTTTGCAACCGCTTCATCCAGAAAATACTCCAAAACGACCAGTCCGCGAAGTTTACTTTTTCAACTTTGCAAGGCCTGCCCAGCTCCATTGATCAAAGCGCTTTACAAACCAGTATACAAGACAGCATTTCGTATCTAAGAAACGGCGTTTGGTTTCAGAAAAGCACGGCCGTTTTACTCATCCATAAAGACCTTAACGGCGCTTTTCATTGGACCCAATTTGCTTGGGTGTGCCCGAAGTTTCTACGTGACATCTGCTATGCTTATGTGGCTAAACATCGCTACAATTGGTTTGGGAAACGCACAAGCTGTTATTTGCCGAATGCACATGAACGCTCTAGATTCATTGGATAAATTATCGTAAATTGGACCATCAAAATTTAAGTATGTCCAAGTTTTACTTTTCTTTTCTCGCTTCCTTCCTTTTCTTTTCAAACGTTGTGGTTGCCCAACAAATGCACAAGCCCTCATCTTCTGAAATAGCAGGCTTACCGCAATGGGCGCAACTAATGTACGCAGACAACCCAAATGTTTTTGAGGTGAGTCAGGCCTATCAAAACTATTACAGAATCCACACTTTTGAAAAAAGCTACCACACGCAATACTACAAGCGTTGGATCAGAACAAATCAATATATGATCAACGACGCAGGCTTTATTCAAGAACCCAACGTTCAGCTTGACCTTCATTTCTATCTCAAAAAACAAACCTCCCAAACCAAAACCTCTAACTGGACTATCGTTGGCCCCATTACCAATTACCAAGAAGGGCTTACCCAAGGATCAGGGCAAACGAATGTGTATAGCTTTGATCAGTGTGCAGGGCAACCCAATACCTGTTATTGTGGCACCGAACCCGGAGAAGTCTACAAAAGCACAGACGGAGGGCTCAATTGGCAACTCGTTTCTAAAACCATCGATTTTGGTTCGGGAGTCACTGCTGTAGAAGTGCATCCTGCCAATGCCAACTTTATTTTAGCAGGTGGAAACGACGGCATTTTTCTCAGTACAGATGGCGCCCAAAACTGGGTCAATACCTTGCCGTCATCAGGGCTGAATGTCAATGAAATTTATATTTTACCAAACGACCCCAATATTGTTTTGGCCGCTACAGACAAAGGCCTCTACCGAAGCACCGATGCTGCCCAAAACTGGACGCAACTTTTCACGCAGAAATCCTACGATGTCAAGCAAAAACCAGGAAGTACCCAAACGCTATATTTACTCAAAAACAACCCGAGCCTCATCCGCTGCGAGTTCTTTGTATCCACCGATGCAGGTCTTACTTGGGTGCTTCAAGATGCTGGCTGGTATACCTCCACTGATCCTTCCCGCATAGATGGCGGCGGCCGTTTGGCAGTGAGTGCAGCAGACCCAGAAAGGGTCTATGCCTATTTAATTGGCGATGCCAAACCCAACGACTATGGCTACATTGGTTTGTACCGCAGCAACAACAGCGGACAAAGTTGGACGCTTCCCAACACACCAATAGGCGGTCCTTATTCTACTGCCCATCCAAATTTAGCGATGGGAACCCCAACTTGGAACTACCACCAAGGTTTTTATAATTGTGCCATTGTAGCCAACCCCACCAACGCCAATGAACTGCTTATTGGTGGCCTCAATTTGTATCGCAGTGTTGACGGTGCTGCCACGTTTGCAGCTGTTTCTGGCTATGTGGGTGGTCCACTCAATTTACACGTCGACAACCAAGATTTTCGAGTTGTAGGTAACCACACCTGGATCACTACCGATGGGGGCATCTTCCACAGCACCGATTTTGTCACCACCCAACCCGATTTTTATATGTCGGGGGTTCATGGTTCTGATTACTGGGGCTTCGACAACGGCTGGAACGAAGATGTTTTGGTAGGCGGTCTCTATCACAATGGCAATTTAGCACATCACGAAAATTACGGAGCTGGCAACTTCTTAGAATTGGGCGGTGGCGAAGCGCCGACAGGATACGTCAACCCAGGCGACAACAAGCTCACATATTATTCCGACGTCGACGGCAAGCGCATTCCTGCTACCTTAGATGGCGCCATTCAAAATGCTTCTTTTGGTATTGATCCCAACGAAAGTTATTGGGCTGCGGAGTCTACCGAATTGGTCTTTCACCCGAATTGTTATAGCATCGCCTATACCGGAAAGGAGAATAAACTGTACCGCAGTAACGATAAAGGCGCTTCTTTTGAACTCGTTCAAACTTTTGGTTCTAATCCAAACGAGCGCGTTAATTACATTGAAATTGCCTCAGATAACCCACAAATTATTTATTTGAATCAAAAAGCGGCAAGTGGCAGCACGGGCAAGCTCTGGAAAACAACCGATGGCGGTCTTAGCTGGACGCAAATGACCATTCCTTCAGGCAACTCAAGCCGGATGTTACTTGCCCTCAACCCTGCCAATGCGCAAGAACTCTGGTTGGCCTACCCTAGTGGCTCAAATGGCTTTAAAGTATATAAAACCACGAATGGCGGCGCTTCTTGGAACAACCTCACGAGCAGCTTGCTCAACAACGAATCTGTACAAGCACTCGCGCATATCGCAGGCACAGACGGCGGCATTTACGTAGCTACCAACAAAGCAGTTTATTACCGTAATAACCAATCAGATTTTACTATAGAAAATAACGGTTTGCCACTTTTCACCAACGGCAATATCCTCAAACCTTTTTACCGCGATCAAAAGATCCGTTTGGCTACTTACGGAAAAGGAATTTACCAAAGTAATTTAGTCGAGAACCCTAGCGAAGTTATAGCGCGCATTACCGTAGACAAACTCAGCCAGACCGCAGTTTGCGCCATTGACTC
>JBIIBL010000064.1:0-12826 GCA_044239425.1 Crocinitomicaceae bacterium
TCGCATTATTTTGCGCTGAAAATTGATGTTCAGGAAAATACAGCTGCCGTACAAGAATTCAAATTACCGGTTTGGACACCCGGCTCTTACTTAGTCCGTGAATTTTCCAAGAACCTCAATCAGGTGCGCGCCATTGATGCACAGGGTAAAGAACTTACCGTCAAAAAGAAAGCAAAAAATGCTTGGGAAGTACAGTGCAATGGCGCGCCCTCTTACACGGTTTTTTATGAAGTCTATGCCTTTGAGTTATCGGTTCGAACCTCATATTTAGACAATACGCATGGTTTTGTTGCAGGTGCAGGCGTATTTATGTATACGGAAGAAACGCGCAATCAGCTCGGCGTTCTCAAAATTTACCCACATGCCAGCTTCAAAAAAGTAAGTACGGCTTTGGCGCCTGCCGATTTTAAATCAGAACCGGCTTGCCAGAGTTTTGTTTTCAAAGACTACGATCAATTAGTAGATAGCCCTATCGAGATAGGCAACCAGCAAGAATTTTCTTTTTTGGCAGCCGGAGTGCGTCACCGTGTAGCAATGTACGGCGAAGCCAACTACAATATTGCAGAACTTCAGCGCGACATGGCTAAAGTGGTCGAGTCCGCAACAGCCGTATTTGGAAGCAATCCCAATCAAGATTACCTTTTTATTGTGCACAACGTTACCGACGGTCAAGGCGGTCTCGAACATCTCAATTCTTGTGTGCTCAGCGTGAGCCGTTGGACTTATACTGGTTCCAATTATTTGGGTTTTATCAATTTGGTGGCCCACGAGTATTTTCATTTGTGGAATGTAAAACGCATTCGTCCTATTGAATTAGGTCCATTTGATTACGACCAAGAATGCTATACTTCTTTGCTTTGGGTCATGGAAGGTATCACTTCTTATTACGATGAGTTGCTGCTTTTGCGTGCCGGATTCTACACCAAAGCTGACTTTCTAAATAAGCTGCAGTCGCAAATCAATTATGTCGAAGGAAGCCCCGGTTCCAGAGTACAGCCCGTTGCTCATGCGAGTTTCGATGCCTGGATCAAAGCCTACCGCCCCAACGAAAATTCGAACAACACCACCATGACCTATTACTCGCGCGGTGCAGTAATCGGTGCTGTTTTAGATGCCTACCTCATTCAAAGATCAAAAGGCAAACAAAGCTTAGATGGTTTCATGCAGCTGCTTTATCAAAAATATGCCCTCGACCTTAAACGCGGTTTTTCTGAGACCGAATTCGAACAAGAGTTAGCCAATTATTGTGGCGAGGATATGCATGCATTTTTCACGCAATATGTCAACGGAACTGCTATCATTCCCTATCAAAAATATTTTGAGCCGATGGGTCTAAAAGTGACCGATCAGACCAGTACCTTAACCAACTTTGGCGCTGCGTTAGAACCAGGAGAGGTACTAAAGGTAAGAACGGTTAGAAGCGGCTCTGCTGCCGAAGATGCCGGCATAAGCGTAGGCGATGAGATTTTAGCCTGTGATGGTTTCAGAATAGATAAAGCAGGTTTGGAAAACAAATACAATAACCTACAACCCGGCGTATCCATGGAGTTGTTATTAGCGCGAGATGGTAAATTATTCAGCACCAAATGCGTTATGAAAACCTATGCTAAACCTCAATTCTCACTTCAAATTAAAGATCTCAATGCGCCGTTACTTACTTATTGGTTGCGCTAACCTATTTGCGTTAGCACTCCAAGCACAGCCGGTTAAAAATATTCAAATTCCACCGGTAGCTGCCAAATATGCGTTTAACGAATGCGAGCCTTCCATTGCCATCAATCCGCGCAATCCAGATGAGGTTTCTGCCGGAACTGTTTTACAGGGCTATCACTATTCGTCGGACGGCGGCCAAACTTGGAAGTCAAGTACTTTGAAAAGTCCGTTTGGTGTATATGGCGACCCTGTATTGCAATACGATCAAAGTGGCCGCTTGTATTATTTTCACTTAAGCGATTACGATAAATCAAGTCACCTAGACCGCATTGTCTGTCAGTTTGCCGACAAACCGGGTCAATTTTCGAAAGGTTCTTTCCCGAAACCAAATGGCACAAAAGTGCAAGACAAACATTGGGTAGTAATCGACCCCAAAACAAATGTACTTTACATGACCTGGACGCAGTTCGATGCCTACGATTCTGCCGATCCTAAAGACACCTCCATCATTGTTTTTTCAAAATCTACGGACCGCGGTCTTAGCTGGACAGCCCCCATTCGGATTTCCAAATTCGGCGGTGACTGCCTAGATGGCGATAACACCGTAGAAGGCGCCGTACCTGCCTTAGGCCCAAATGGTGAAATCTATGTTTGTTGGACCGGTCCGCGCGGCATCATGTTTCAAAAATCTACCGACGGCGGCCTCACCTGGTTGACCGAAGAGCGCAAACTCTCAGACCATATTGGTGGTTGGGACATCCAAATTCCGGGCATCTACCGTGCCAACGGTTTGCCTTTTTTGATGTCAGATTTAAGTGGTGGGTCCAATAACGGAACCCTCTACCTCAATTGGTGCGACCAACGCAATGGCCCCGACAACACCGATGTTTGGCTTTTGAAATCTACCGACGGCGGCCTCTCTTGGTCTGAACCTATTCGAGTAAATCAAGACAAAGAGCCGCGTCATCAATTCTTAACCTCTATGGCCATTGATCCTGTTCGTGGCGATCTTCATTTTGTGTACTACGACCGCAGGCGCTTCAAAGACAACCAAACAGACGTTATTTGGGCCACAAGCACCGATGGTGGTCAATCTTTCAAGGAACAGCGCGTTTCCACTCAGTCTTTTGTGCCAAATCCGATGGTTTTCTTTGGAGATTATCTCGGTATTGCCGCCTATGACGGAAGAATTCGCCCCATCTGGCCTCGCATGGACAACGGTAAAATCACCTTGTGGGTGGCCTTGATAGATCTCGACTAATATGAATTTTCCTTCAGATTCATCTTGGTATCCTGTTTTGGCGGATCAATTCAATGCCCCCTATTTTTTATCACTTCAAGAAAAAGTAGCGCAAGCCTATTTGCTTTCGGATCCCCTAGTTTTTCCACCTTATGATCAACTTTTCAAAGCTTTTGAATATTGCCCTTGGGATGCAATGCAGGTAGTTATTTTAGGTCAAGATCCGTATCCATCGAAAGGTCATGCGAACGGTTTATGCTTTTCTGTCTCTTCAGATGTCCGGCCTTTACCCAAGAGTTTGGTCAATATATTTAAAGAACGCAAGTCTGATCTTCAATTGGAAGACCTTCCCAATGGCAATCTCCAACACTGGGCGCAGCAAGGTGTTTTGTTGCTCAATTCTGTTCTCACGGTGCAAGAAGGGCAGGCGGATAGCCATAAAAATTGGGGTTGGGAACAATTTACAGATGCTATCATTGAAAAAATTGCTAGCGAAAAAGAAAATATTGTATTTATCCTTTGGGGCGCAAAAGCCCAAGCTAAAGCAAGTCGTATTGATACTGCTAAGCATTTGATTTTAAAAGCTGTGCACCCTTCGCCATTGGCAGCTCACCGCGGATTTTTTGGCAGCAAGCCATTCAGCAAAACAAATGCGTTTTTGCGCATGCTGGGCAAGCAAGAAATTCAATGGTAATTGCTTACCTTTGCAAAGATGTTTCAAAACGACTTATTTCTACGCGCGCACCGTGGCGAGGCCATCGAGCGCTATCCAGTATGGCTCATGCGTCAGGCAGGCCGAATCTTACCAGAATACCGCGCCGTTCGCGCCAAGCTCTCTGGCTTTAAAGAATTGGTAGAAACACCTGAATTTGCAACGGAAGTCACTATTCAACCAGTCGATTTACTTGGTGTAGATGCCGCTATTATTTTCTCGGATATTTTAGTCATCCCCGAGGCAATGGGTTTGCCTTATCAAATGATCGAACAAAAGGGTCCTTGGTTTGAAAACACCATTCGCAGCCAAGCGCAATTCGACCAACTCGACACCCACATCGATGTTCAAGACAGATTGTCTTATGTTTTTGAAGCCCTCAAACAAACTAAAGCTGGTCTAAACGGGCGTGTTCCACTCATTGGTTTTGCCGGTGCACCCTGGACCATCCTCTGCTACATGGTAGAAGGTAAAGGATCCAAAACTTTTAGTGAATCCAGAAAATTACTCTATACGCAGCCCATATTGGCGCATCAATTACTCCAACGCATTACCGATGTCACTATCGCCTATCTCAAAGGTCAACTAGCAGCAGGTGCCGATGCCCTACAACTTTTTGATTCGTGGGCAGGCATACTCGGCGAAGACCAATACCATGAGTTTGGCTTGCGCTACATCCAACAAATTTGTGCTGCACTCGAAGGAACTCCATTTACAGTATTTTCTAAAGGAGCAGTGGCTTCCTTGCCTGAAATCACTCAGTTGTCTTGCACCACCATCGGACTAGACTGGAACATGTCAGTGCCTGTGGCACGAAGTTTGGTTCAGGAGCAAAAGACTTTACAAGGCAATTTAGATCCTTGTGTGCTCTATGGTAGCCCACAAATGATCGAGCAAGAAACCAAAAAAATGCTCAATTCCTTTAAAAGTCAAAGACATATTGTAAATTTGGGTCACGGAGTATATCCCGATATTGATCCAGAAATGGTCAAAGTATTTATAAATACCGTTAAAAACTATGAAATTACAAACAACGCCAATTCGTAGCTTTCTTCTTGCTTGTACAGTTCTTGTATTTACACAAGGCGCTTTTGCACAAAAAGGCAAAAAGACCAACGAGAAAGAAATCATCAACATTACCTTTGAAGGTGCTTCTGAAGACCTCACCGAACTCAATGGCATAGAAGTCGCCGGTAAAGGCATTCAGTCACCAACCGAAATCAAAGCCGATTTATTTTCTAAATCAGCAAGTGGTGATATCGGTATCCCTTCTAACATTTACGGTTCCGAAGAACCTACCACGGAAAATGGAGGTAACGTCTATGCGGGTATCGTCGCATTTAAACCTGGCAAATTAGCTGGTGAGCGTTCTTATATCACCATCCAACTCATGCAAGGCAAAGAGCCTGTAACCCTTAAAAAAGGGCTTACTTATTGCGTAGAATATTCGCTGTCTTTGGCTGAATCTTCCAAGTTTGCCTGTAACAACATGGGCGTTTATTTTTCCAAGGACAAGCCTGGAAACGGCGAAGCTGGTGCTATTTACATGAGTGGCGACCACGTCATGAAGTCTACAGTCAACAAAGTATATAACGGCTTTTTCAATTGGGAAAAGGTCTGTAATGTATACACCGCAAAAGGTGATGAAAAGTTCATTACTATTGGCAATTTTGATCTCAATGACAAAACAACCAATCAGGCAGTTAAAAAACCGAAAGATGCAGAGGCTGATCCGCTCACCCACGCCTACTACTACATTGATAATATTATCGTTCGTTTGGTAGATAACACAACAGAATGTGCATGCTACAATTCTAAGCCACCAAAAATCGAAGATTCCTTCTCTGATTTAGTTTTTGAAAAGACGCCAGAAATCAATGAGAAAATGTCACTCGATAAAAAGATTGCAGCTCAAACCATCTATTTCCGTCAAGGTAAGTCTTCCTTGACAGAAAACGCAAGAGAAAATCTAGATTTTATTGTTGCGCAAATGAACGCCAATGCAAGTTTAGTAATCGAAATCACAGGTCACAACGACCCACTTGAAATCAAAGCCGGCGTTGAAAACGAAGCATATCTAGACATGGACCGCAAACGCGTGGCTGCAGGTGTAAAGTATTTGACAAACAACGGTATTTCCGAAGAAAGAATTGTGAAGTCATATAAAGCAGACACCATACCGAGTACCGAAATCGAAGAAGACGACGAAGCAGATGTGAAAGACGCCAAAAACCGACGCATCGAATTCAGAGTGAAACTCTAAGCATATCAAACTTAATATATCATAAAAAAACCTCGGGACTCCCGAGGTTTTTTTTGATCAACTATTTTTAGAGAAGCACAGATAGCTGTTCAAGTTGGCTAACTCAGTTGCTTTAAAAAAGGATAAAGTCTTTGAGTTGGCAAACCCATTACGTTGGTGTAAGACCCACGTATTTCTACAATGCCAATATGGCCAATCCAGTCTTGAATGCCATAAGAACCAGCTTTATCCATGGCCTCATGTTCCTCGATATAATGGATGATATCTTCTAATTTAAGTTCTTGAAAACGAACCGTTGTGCAATCTACAAGCTGGTGCTCAGCACCCTTATCTTTGATGACAACGCCCGTATAAACTTCATGAGTTTGACCAGATAGCTGCTGCAGCATTTTGATGGCGTCAGCTTTGCTTTGGGGTTTACCTAATACCTTGCCGTTCAAGAAAACAATTGTATCGGCACAAATGAGCCTTTCATTGGGGGCTATTTCGGGCCAAATGGCGGATATTTTCTTTCTGCAGATAGACAGTACGAGTTCTTCAGGGCTTTGTGTTGCATCAAAAGATTCGTCTGCATCGGCCGTAACAACTCTAAAATCAAATCCGAGTTCGCTTAATAGTGCTTTTCTTCTAGGCGAAGCTGAGCCAAGTACCAATTGCATCTTAAAAGTATAAACAAGTAAGTCCTAAAATAAGTGCGAGCGTTGGAAGCAAGCGCAGCCATTTTTCCAATAGGGTAGGTGCCAAGTAATATGTAGTAAGTCCTAATAAAAACAACAATTCTAAAAGACCAAGTACTACAGAGGTATATAAACTGGGCAAACTAAAATCTGAAATCAGCTTCAGGATGATAAAAAATACAGCGGGCATTTGTAGAACAAGTAGTGCAAGTAAGGTTGCTTTTTGACTGCCAATTTTACGGGGGATGGTATGGGCTTCAATGATGCTGTCCCCTGGAATATCGCGGATGTCTTTGACAATTTCACGGCTCAAATTGATGAAAAAAGCACAGATGGCCACAAAATAAATGAAACGGTAGTCTAAGTAAGTAGACCATGTGCTTTCTTGATAAGGTGAAAAGGGCACATTTCGTTCATTGAGTACCTGAATAAACCAACTCGATAGAAATAAAACGAGGCCCGGTAAGGCTGCAAGTACAACAGTACCTAAGACCAATTTGCGTTTCCAATAAGCACTATAAAACCATAGCAAATTGATGCTGAGGAGGTGCACAAAGATAAAAAGCAAAGTGTGATAGTGCCAAGATATAATAATGGCTATAAAGAAGCCTAAAAAGTTGAGGATCCAGTTGGCTAAAATAGCCCAACGCTTATTCATGTATTTGGTCAAGACGAGGGCTTCAGGCTTATTGATGCGGTCGGCTTTTAGATCAAAATAGTCATTGATGATGTTCCCTGCTGCTGCAATAATGAGCGTCGAAAAGATCAACAAGCCAAAGTGAAAGGCATCAAAATCGATAACTTCATATGGGTTCTGTTTGTGAAGAAAATAAGCAACACCTAACATGGCAATTAAAATAGCCAAGAGGTTTTTGATACGGATCAGTCTTAAAAATGGGATCATGGCAATATTTTATAACTGGTTCGACGATTTTTTTGGTGCGCTGCTGCTATCTCAGCTGGGTTGGCGAGTTGCGCAATGGCTGTGTCGCTAACAATTGGTTGGCTCGAGCCATAGCCTTTGAAGCTCAGCCTAGCTGGGTCAATCCCTTCTTGAATTAAAAACTGATAAACGGCTTTTGAGCGCGCATCTGAAAGCACTAAATTCTTAGCAGCATCGCCTTGGCTATCGGTGTGGCCTTGAATTTCAATTTTTAGTTTTGGATGCATCTTCAAATAGCTACTCAAGTTCAAAAGTTCAACTTTAGATTCTGGACGAAGGGTGGCTTTAGCTAAGTCAAAAAAGACATTGTTGAGGATGTTCTCGGCAGTAGAGGCTAGCGGATTTAGCGGCATTTCTAGCTTGTAACTTTGTGCTGTTTCAAGATTTGTAAAGTCAAAATTAAGCGAAAAAGGATGGTAGCCTTGGTGATTCACCAAAACAGCATAACTATGATTGACAGGGAGTGGAAGGGTGATCTTGCCGTCATAGGCGTCTGCTAAACCATCGAAAACTAGCTGGTCATTTGCTAAATCAGTGAGTTGTATGTGGGCAGGTAATTTGGCCATTGAAACGGCATCAAAGGCTGTGCCTTCAAAATAAAAGGTTTGAACAGCCTGAAGTTCTTTGGGGAGTTCGAACCAATAGATGTCTAAGTTACCGTAGCCGCCCTGCCGATCAGAAGCAAAAAATGCGATGTCCCCCTGAGCAGAAACTAATAAAGAGTTTTCGTCGAAACGGGTATTGATGGGATATCCTAGATTGATGGGTTTACTCCAATTGCCTTGCGCATCTTGTTTGCTCATGAATAGGTCGGATCCGCCTAGCCCAATGTGTCCTCTCGAAGCAAAGTAAAGTGTTTTTCCGTCCGGGTGAATCTGTACTGATTCTTCGTTTGAAGCAGTATTGATTACACTTGGTAAACGTTCGGCTTCAGACCATTTGCCACTAGTTAAAAGATGCGCTACGTAAATATCGCTATTGGAACGGCCTTCTTTGGAACGAACAGCCCTAATGAAATAAAGTGTTTGCCCATCGGCGCTAAGCGATGGTTGGGTTTCCCAATTGGCGGTATTGACTGCACCGGGTAAGTTGGTTGGTGTGGTCCAGCGCCCATTGATTTTTTCGGTGATAAAAAGATCGCAAGAACCTTTACCGGTTCTATCGGCGCCGTAATTGACGCCTGATGGATCTGTGCAAGCTACAAAAATGATGGTTTTACCGTCGCCAGAAATCGTAGGTGCGCCTTCATTCCATGTAGTATTGATATTGGAAGGCATTGGTTTGGCGGTTGCCCAACTATTGGCTTTAGGATCAAAAGACGAAACATAAAAATCTTCTTGTTCGTCTTTGTGACCATCTTGTATAGAGGGGAGTCGTCGCGTAAAAAGCAACTGACTACCATCTACAGTTAACGTTGGGTAGTATTCCGCAAAAGGGGTGTTGATGCCTTCTCCTGCATTTTTTGGTTCAAAGGGCTTTGCATTTTGAATCGCTGCTATTGAAAATTCAGCACAGGCCTTAATTTGATAGGCTTGCCCTTGTAATTTCTCGTTCGCATTGGGGTTTCTTAGAAAGATATTGATGGTTTGAAGTGCATCTTTGTAGTCGCCAATGGTAAGCTGACAAACTGCTAAAAAGAAATGCGTGCTGCCGCCAATGCTATGTGCGGGGTCAATTTCTAATGCTTTTTTGTAACAAAAAGCAGCATCGGCATATTTGCGTTGGTATTCTAGAAATTCTGCCTTTAGTAAATAAGCTTCCCAAAAATTAGGGTCCTTATCGATAGCAGCATTTAAAAGCAGGATACCTTCTTGATAATTGGGTGCGCCTGTTTGTGGATTTCTGAGTTCAGTTGGGGCTTTTTGACCTTTTTCAAATAATTTGATTGCTTTCTTACTAGAAGTAGAATACGGAAATTGTGCAAAAACCGTTTGAAGAGAAAGAAAGAAGATTAAATATAGAAAATGGTTCAATCTCATGGAATTTGCATGTATTTATGCGTCTGTAACGAGATTTTCCACTTTTTGTTGCGTTTGATATAGTCTATAATGAGGGGTAGGAAGCGTTCTTGCTTTTCCCATTCGGTCTGAAGATAAAGTACGCAATCGGATGCCACCTTTGCAGCATGTTGTTCAGCCCATTCAAAATCGGAAGGGTGCGCAATAACGACCTTTAATTCTTGTGCCAAAGAATAAGCTTCATCTATGGGTGCTTTGAATTTTTTAGGTGAAAAACAATACCAATCGATTTGTCCTTTTAAGGGATGAACACCTGCTGTTTCAATTGCGATTTCATAACCTGCTTCATGTAGGGCGTTAGTGAGTGGGCTTAGGTTGTGCATGGTGGGCTCTCCGCCAGTAATGACTACAAAATCAGTTGCTGTTTGCCCAACCGCTTCCACTATACTTTGGATACTCATGTACTGATTTGGAGAGATGTCCCAGCTTTCTTTGACATCGCACCAAACACAGCCTACATCACAACCCGCTAAACGAATAAAATACGCTGCTCTACCGCAATGACTTCCTTCGCCTTGAAGCGTGTAGAAATGCTCCATGACGGGCAAGGTTGAATTGTGTATCATTTGGCAAAGTTACCTAAAATGTTAAGTTTGTTCTAAATCAAGCACATGAAAGCACACCTAACTTTCCGTTATTTTACTTAGTTCAACTTTTCATGCCCAACAAACTGATCTTCCTTAGTTTGTTTTGAGGTAATAACGAAGCCAGTTCATGGCGCTTAAGACGGTCATTTCTAGATTGCGCTGACGGTTGTCGCCAAATTGAAATTTTTTGGCAATTGTGCCATTTGGTCCGCTTAGGCCTACCCAAACCAAGCCAACGGGTTTGTCGGGGCTTCCACCAGTCGGACCTGCCACTCCGGTTGTCGACAAGCAATAATCGACGCCTAGTATATTGCGGCCATTTGCGGCCATTTCAATTGCAGTTTGTTCGCTTACTGCACCATGATTAGCTAAGGTGTCTGCATTCACTTGTGCAATTTTGACTTTTAGATCATTGGAATAAGTCAAAAGTGCACCTTGATAATAAGCAGATGCGCCAGAAATACTAGCGATGTGTTGGGCCAATAAGCCAGCAGTACAGCTTTCGACTGTTCCGATTGTTGCTTTCTTTTGCAAAAGTTGCTCTCCGAGAGCAGTTTCTAAACTACTGTGGTCGTAACCAAAAATATGTTCGGGGATGCGAACTTCTAATTCGTTAAAGAAGGCCGCAATTTGCGCTTCGTTTTCTTTCCCGGTATAGGAGCTGAGTCTGAGCTTAACTATGCCTGGCGAAGGCAGATACGCTAGTCCCAAGCCAGCCGCTCTAACGCGGTCTTCCCAATCTGAAATTTGATCTGCTAAAAATGACTCACCAATACCTTGCGTATGCAGGGTCTTGTGGTAAAGTGTTGCGCCAGCATAGCGTTCTTCAAGCAGCGGAAAGGCTTCTTCGGTCATGATGGTTTTCATTTCATACGGAACCCCGGGTAAGGAAATGAAAATGACGCCGTTTTGTTCAAACCACATGCCCGCAGCAGTGCCGCGTCTGTTCTTAAGGATGCTTGCTTTTGTTGGGAGCGCAGCTTGTTGTACGTTTACTTCGAGCATTGGTTTGTTGCGGCTTGCAAAAAAACTTTCGATTTGCTCGAGTGTAGCCTGATGGATTTCCAGCGGACTATTGAAATAGGTGGCTAAGGTGTATTTGGTGAGGTCGTCTTTGGTTGGACCTAAACCTCCGGTAATGATGATGCAATTGCTACTCGGTAAAATACCGTCGAGTGCTTTGGTAATGGCCTCGGGTTTGTCTTCAATGACAAGCGTGCGCTGAACTTGGTAGCCACGGCTTGCCATTTCTTGCCCGATCCAGGCTGCATTGGTGTTGATGGTTTGCCCTATGAGCAATTCGTCGCCAATGGCGAGAACTTCTACTTTCATGCTTTTTTAAATTTGGCAATAGATTCGATGTGGCCGGTATGTGGAAATTGGTCCACTAAAGCATATTTTTCAAGAACGTAGCCAGCATCTGTGAGGGTTGCGGCGTCGCGAGCTTGGGTAGAAGGATTGCAACTGATGTAAACGATGCTATCAGCCTCAAGTGCAATTACTTTTTGTAGAGTTTTTGGCGCAATGCCTGCTCGTGGTGGGTCGAGCATGATGCGCTTAATTTTACCTTGAAAATCGGGGTATTCTTTTAAGAATTTACCGACGTCAGCTGCAAAAAACTCGACACTATGGATGCCGTTTTTGGCGGCATTTTGACGAGCGTCTTCGATCGCTTTTTCTACGATATCTACGCCAATAATGCGCACTGCTGAATTGCGCTTGGCCATCAGTTGGCCAATGGTGCCGGTGCCGCAGAAGAGGTCCATTGCGATATCGCCAGGTTCAAAGGGGTCTTCAAATAGGTAGTCGAGTGCTTTGTCGTAGAGGAGCTCTGCACAGGCTGGATTGGTTTGAAAAAAACTTTCCATACTGATCTGAAAACGCAAACCAGCGAGCTCTTCTTCTATTACAGACTGACCAAAAATAAGCGAGGAGTGCCCGTTTTCAATTTTAGCGCGGTCGGCAACGTTGTCGTTGATGGTGTGCCAAAGCCCGGCAATCCTGCCTGGGTGAAGCGCTTGTATAAAATTGGCAAACGCTTGAATATCAAAATGTTCGTTTCCTTCGTTAGAAGTCACTAAGTTGATCAGCAATTGGTCATTCAAGAAAGACTTGCGGACCACGATATGTCTGAAGAAACCCTTCTTTTGAGGCGGATGCCAGGCTGGAAGCCCTGTTTGCTGTAGAAATATTCGGATTTCTTTGAGTTTGTTTTCCCAGTCTTGATCGAAGAGGCCACTCGCTTTATTGAGGCTTTCGACCTTCCACCAAGTCCCGCGTCTTTTGAAACCTAAGGCAAAGGCGTCGTCGAGTTCTTCGTTGGTTTGCAAATCGTGTTCGATGCACGAAAAGCTATATTCCATTTTGTTGCGGTAGTGGTAGTGAGCGGGCGATGAAATAAAGCCATCGAATTTGTCGCTGCTGTCTTGGATGCCACTTAGGCGTGTAAACGTGGAAAGCGTACTTTCTTTTTTGTATTGTTCTTGCGTAGAAACAGGAACATGAATATATGGGCCACCAGAAATTTCTTGAAATTCAGAAACGGTTTCGATGTCGGCACGCTTCAGTACTTCGAGTAATTTGGCTTCGGCGAAGGTTTTGCGTTTGGTTTCTATTTTTGCTCGAACGAATTGCCCGGGAAAGGTGTTGTCTACGAAGATGACAAATGGACCTTTGTCGGTTTCTAGTCTTGCAATTCCACGACCTCCAAATGCGTAGTCGACAATTTGAAGA
>JBIIBL010000033.1:0-21643 GCA_044239425.1 Crocinitomicaceae bacterium
TCATACCATACCGCGAATTACACCGTTTTCAGCGTTTTGAATAAAGCCGATGATTTCTTCTCGGAGTGGGCTTTCGGGCATGGTTTCTTGCACCACCCGAATTCCTTTTGAAACATTGCTGTTCTGAACATACAGGACGCGGTAGATGTCTTCGATTTCTCTTACTTGTTCCTCTGTGAATCCGCGTCTTCTAAGGCCAATTGAATTGACACCTGCAAATGCAAGTGGTTCTCTTGCTGCCTTAACGTATGGTGGTACGTCTTTTCGGATGAGGGATGCACCGCCGATGAAAGCATGCTTGCCTATGTGTGTAAATTGTTGTGCAGCGGCCTTGCCTTCGAGTATGGCCCAGTCGTCTATTGTGACGTGGCCTGAAAGCCCGGTGTAGCTCGCTAAAATGACGTTGTTGCCAATTTGGCAATCGTGGGCGATGTGCACGTAAGTCATTAAGAGGCAGTTATCACCGATAGATGTTTTGAGTTTGTCGTTGGTGCCGCGGTGAATAGTGACACACTCGCGGATTTTAGTGTTATTGCCTATTTCTACGGTGGTGTATTCGTTACCAAATTTCAGATCTTGAGGTATGACACCAACACTTGCACCTGGGAAAACATCGCAGTCTTCTCCGATTCGGGTTCCGGGATAAAGCACTGCATTGGAGTGGATATGGCAACCGTTGCCAATGATGACATCTGGGTGAATAACCGCAAAAGGGTCAATGCGAACGTTTTGACCAATTTGGGCATCGAGCGAGACAGAAGCGAGGTTAGAGATCATTCTGCTTTGTCTTTGATGATTTGTGCGAGCATGCTGGCTTCAGATACAACTTTTCCATTGACGTATGCAGTGCCGCTCATTTCTACTAATCCTCGGCGAATTGGTGAAGTGAGTACGAGTTCGAATATAACGGTGTCGCCAGGGACCACTTTTTGCTTGAAGCGAACGTTGTCGATTTTCATGAAATAGGTAGAGTAGAGGTGCGGATCTTCGACTTGAGAAAGTGCGTAAATACCGCCAACTTGCGCCATGGCCTCTATCTGAAGTACACCTGGAAATACAGGATTGCCTGGGAAATGTCCAGTAAAAATAGGTTCGTTCATGGTGATGTTTTTCACGCCGATAATTGAAGTAGGGTGAATTTCCATGATTTTGTCGACCATTAGGAATGGATAGCGATGCGGTAGCATGCCCTCGATGTCTTGGGTAGTATAGAGAGGGTCTTTACTGAGGTCGAATATACGACCTGCTTGTTGTTGCTTTTTGATTTGCTCTTTGAGCACTTTGGCAAAGCGGACATTGCCCGAGTGGCCTGGGCGAGCAGCAAGAATGTGCGCTTTAATGGGTTTGCCGACAAGTGCGAGGTCACCGACGATGTCGAGTAGTTTATGGCGAGCAGGCTCGTTTTCGCATTGTAACTTGCTGCTGTTGAGCACGCCAATGCCGTCCATGCTCACTTGTAGTTTTTCTTTACCAAGAAGGTCTGCAAGTGTGTCGAGTTCTTGCTGGCTGACGTCTGCTCGTTCTACCAGGACAATTGCGTTGTCGAGGTTTCCACCTTTGATGAGGTTGTTTTTGGCTAGGAATTCAAGCTCTCGTAGAAACACAAAGGTGCGGCAATGGGCAATTTCTTGTTTGAATTCGCCGATATGATACATACTGGCGTGTTGGGTGCCGAGCACAGGTGAGTTGTAGTCTACCATGACCGTTAGGCGGTAGTTGACGTCTGGAATCGCTAAAAACTCAATGCCTTTGTCGAGGTCTTCCCAGGGAATGTTTTCGGTGAGTTCAAAGTATTCGCGTACGGCTTCTTGTTCTTCGTAGCCAACGGCCTCAATGGACTTCACAAAAGGAAGTGCACTGCCATCCATGATTGGAATTTCTGGACCGTCGAGTTTGATCAGGGCGTTGTCTACTTGGCAGCCGTATAGGGCAGCAAGGACGTGTTCGGTGGTGTATACGCGCGCACCGTTTTGTTCGAGGGTTGTGCCGCGCTCTGTAGAGACAACATAATCGACATCGGCTTTAATGATGGGTTGGTTGTCGAGGTCGGTGCGTTGGAATTTATAACCGTGGTTGGCGGGTGCGGGGCATATTTCTAAGCGTACTTTTTCTCCGGTGTGCAAGCCGATTCCTTCGAATACGATGGCTTCTTTAATGGTGCGTTGTTGTTCTATCATGCTTCTTTATTTTTAAGCAGCTCTTTGAGTTGGTTTTCTAAATCGTAAATTTTGTTGATAAGGCCCGGTAATTTCCGAAAGCCAAAATGGGAGCGCTTGTAATCATTGATTGGAATGGCCGGGGTGCCCATGAGGGTATCGGCTTTTTTGACTGTGGATGGGATGCCTGATTGTGCCACAATTTTGGTGTGGTCTGCAATGCTGAGATGTCCGGCAATGCCTGTTTGGCCGCCGATCATGACGTGCTTGCCAATTTTAGCTGAGCCAGCAATGCCAACTTGTGCGGCCATAGCCGAATGCTGATCGACGTCAACATTGTGTGCAATTTGGCACAGGTTATCTATTTTAACGCCTTTTCTGATGAACGTAGAGCCCATGGTGGCGCGGTCTATGCTACAATTGGAACCAATTTCGACGTCGTCTTCAATGACGACGTTGCCAATTTGTGGGATTTTGCTGAATATGCCATTTTCGTCTGGGGCGAAACCAAAACCATCTGAACCAATGACGGTGCCGGCGTGAACTACACAGCGTGCACCGACGCGGCAATCTTTGTAGATGCTCACCGAAGGGTAAATAGTGGTGTTGTCACCGATGATTGTGTGTTCTTGGATGACAACATGGGGGTGAATTTGGCAATTAGCACCGATTTGCACATTGGCGCCGATGTAAGCAAATGCACCGATGTAGACGTTTTCTCCAATTTGAGCGCTTTCGTGAATGAAAGAAGGCTGTTCAATGCCGGCTTCTTTTTTGTTCATGCTGTCGTAGAGCGCCAAAAGCTGCGCAAAGGAAGCGTAGGCATCTGCAACCTTAACGAGTGTGAGCGTGGAAGGCAGGGCCTTAGAGGGTTCGAAGGTTTGATTGACAATGCAAATGCTGGAGCCTGTGGTGTATATGTAGGGCTCGTATTTTGGATTGGAGAGAAAGCTAAGCGCACCGGCCTGACCTTCTTCGATTTTAGCCAAGCTACTAACGGAGACGTCGGGGTTGCCGGCAACTTCACCGTTGAGTAATCCAGCAATTTGCGCGGCAGTAAATTCCATAAGTCAAAGTTAAAAAAACCTATGGCAAGGAAGTGGCGAAAAAACCTAACTTTTAAACAATTTTGCAATAAAATGTGTGAATTGCACTAAAAATCGAGGGGGAGTTCTGTTAACCCGTACACTTTGATTTTGTCTTTGTACCAAATACAGGTAGCAGAAACAGCTACTTTAGACTGTTGTGTAGGTTGAAATTGAAAGACATGAACGGGTCTTGGTTGTTCATTGAGCCTGGATTTTTGGTATTCAAAGAATCCGCTCAAAAGTTCTTTTTGAAGTTGGATGTCGTTGTTTATGCCGAGCGCGCGGAGGTGTTCTTTGATGCCCGGGCTCGTGTCGGAGTAAACTAAATTTTTGTTTTTGGGTGCATGCACTATTCCGGCGCCATAAGCGGTACTTTTTCTATTTTTGAGCGCTTTTTTGAGCACTTTAACACTGCGCACAAAAGGAATAAATTCTACAACGAAGCTTTCGTCGGTCATGCGGGCCAAGCAATGCGCTTCTTTGTTGTTGCCGTCTGTAAAAGTGAGGTCGTAGACTTTGTGGCGGCCGCTGCGGATGCTTTTGGTAAAAGAGATGTCGGCATCTTGGATCAGCCTATAAAATTTTTTGTTGTTGAGCTTATGTTCCTTGAAAAAAATAAGGACATCTCGGTTATCGATGATCCAAATGCGCTTATTGATGGCTTCTTTGACGCGGTTTTCTGGCGTCCAGCTACAACCTCTGGTATTGAATATACCGAAAGTAAGAATGAGGCCGAGTCCGAAACCTAGCCCGTAATAACGAAGTCTTCTCCAGAATGATTCCATGGCATAAAAAAAGGGAGCGAACTCCCTTTCAAATTTACATGAGTGCGTCTAACTTCTCGGCAAGCACTGCTTTTGGAACAGCTCCTACTGATTTGTCGACGACTTCGCCGTTTTTAATAAAAAGAATGGTTGGAATAGAGCGCACGCCAAACTGAGCAGAAACACCCATGTTGTGGTCAACGTTCACTTTGCCGATGAGGGCTCTTCCTTCGTACTCTTGGTGCATTTCTTCAATAACTGGACCAATCATGCGACACGGACCACACCACTCTGCCCAAAAATCAATGATCACTGGCTTGTCAGATTTCATGACGAGCTCATCAAAGTTTTGGTCTGTAATTTCTACTGCCATTTTATAATTTTATTTTGTCGTTACTAACTTAGGAGCGTCAAAATTAACGCTTTTTTAATTCTTGGGCCAAATATTTTGCGGTATAGGAAACTTTTTGAGCCTTTTTCACCATTTGCTGTGGTGTGCCTTCAAATAGGACTTGTCCGC
The DNA here is from genome assembly GCA_044239425.1 of Crocinitomicaceae bacterium. Taxonomy (GTDB): domain Bacteria; phylum Bacteroidota; class Bacteroidia; order Flavobacteriales_D; family Crocinitomicaceae; genus UBA952. The sequence goes on from JBIIBL010000033.1 coordinate 4,529, forward strand.
CACGCTGTCCGCCTTCGGGTCCGATATCGATGATGTAGTCGGCAGTTTTGATCATGTCGAGGTTGTGCTCAATGACTAAAACGGTATTGCCTTCGTCGACAAGTCTTTGCAAAACCTTAAGCAATAGTTGAATATCCTCGAAATGTAGACCAGTCGATGGCTCATCTAAAATATATATGGTTTTACCCGTTGCGCGTTTGGCGAGTTCGGCGGCTAATTTGATGCGCTGAGCTTCTCCTCCGGAAAGGGTGGTGGAAGATTGTCCGAGTTGAACATAACCCAAACCTACTTCTTCTAAAGTGAGTAGCATGCGGTGTATTTTAGGTTGATGCTCAAAGAATACACAGCCTTCTGAAATGGTCATCTGCAGCACGTCGGCGATGGTTTTGCCTTTGTAGCGTACCTCGAGTGTTTCGTTGTTGTAACGTTTGCCGTTGCATTGTTCGCACAATACGTATACATCGGGCAAGAAGTTCATTTCGATCAAGCGCATCCCGCCGCCATTGCAGGTTTCGCATTTGCCACCAGCCACATTAAAAGAAAATCTCCCCGCCTTATATCCACGGATCAAGGCTTCTGGCATGCTGGCAAACAAACTCCTAATTTCGTCAAATACTTTAGTGTAAGTAACGGGGTTAGAACGAGGTGTGCGGCCAATTGGGCTTTGGTCAATCTCGATGACTTTATCGAGGTGTTCCAAACCTTTGATGTGCTTAAAGGGCAGAGCGGAACGAATGGGGTCGTAGAAATGATTCATTAAAATGGGGAAGAGCGTCTGATTGATCAAAGACGACTTTCCGCTGCCGCTGACTCCTGTGATATAAGTGAAAGTCCCAAGTGGAATTTGGATGTCTACGTTCTTGAGATTGTGGCCTGTTGCCCCTTTTAATTGCAGGAAGTTTCCGTTGCCTTTTCTGGATTTTACCGGTATTTCAATGTTTCTATTTCCATTAAGATATCCCGCGGTTACGGTATCACTTTGCAACATTTCGGCGTAGGTCCCGGCAAAAACGATTTGACCGCCATGGCGTCCGGCTCCGGGGCCAATATCGACAATGAAATCCGCTGCTTCCATCATTTCTTTGTCGTGCTCCACCACCAAAACAGTGTTGCCAATGTCGCGGAGTTTGGTCAGTGAGCTAATCAGCTTGGTGTTGTCGCGTTGGTGCAGGCCAATGGATGGTTCGTCGAGAATATAGAGCACATTGAGTAGTTCTGTACCAATTTGGGTGGCCAATCGGATCCTTTGAGCCTCGCCTCCCGAAAGCGTCTTGGCGCTGCGGTGCATGGTGAGATAATCTAAACCAACTTCTAAGATGAAGCCCAGTCTGGCGTTGATTTCTTTGATGATTTCTTTGCCGATAAACAACGCTTGCTCGTTGAGCATTTCAGGTAATTCAACGCACCAATCTTGCAGGGCTTGCAAGTCCATGATAGCGAGTTCGCCGATGTGCGCTTCGCCAATTTTAAAGTGCAATGCTTCTTTTTTGAGGCGGTAACCCGAGCAGCCCGGGCAAGTTTTTTTGTGCATGAATCCTTGTGCCCAGCGTTCAATGGCCGTGGAAGAATCTTCGGCATGGCGCCCCATAAAATGCAGCAAGCCTTCAAAGCGTTCTTGGGTATCTAAAGGACCAAGTTCCATGTCTTCGTTACCATAAAGCAAAAGCTCGATGAGTTCTTCGTCGATATCGGCAATTGGCGTGTGAAGCGAAAATTGTTGGGCTTGCAAGATTTTCTCAATTTTGTCGAAAATCCAGGATTTTTTATAAATGCCAAGTGGCGCGAGCCCACCTTTTTTAATTGAAAGTTTGGGGTCCGGAATGATTTTATCGCGGTCCATTTCACTGACTTCACCTAGGCCTTTGCAAGTGGTGCAGGCGCCATAAGGCGAGTTGAAGGAAAAGAGATTTGGTTCTGGTTCAGGATAAGAGATGCCGCTGGTGGGGCACATCAAAGACCTGCTGTAATGGCGGATTTGTCCGTTCTCGAGATCTAGCACTATCAGGGTGCCTTCACCGAGTTTCATGCAGGTCTGGATGGTTTCCAAACAACGTTTTTCATCGACATCGCCTGCAATAAAGCGGTCCACAACAATTTCGATATCGTGGGTTTTGTAGCGGTCGAGTTTGATACTTTTACTCAGTTCAAGGAGTTCGCCGTCGACCCGAACACGGGTGTAACCCATGCGCTGAATTTGCTCAAAAAGTTCGCGGTAGTGGCCTTTTCTTCCTTTGACTTTTGGTGCTAGCAGCGCCACTTTTTTGCCTTTGAAGGTGCTTTGAATGAGCTCAGTGATATCGTGATCGGCGTATTGCACCATTTTTTCGCCGGTCTGAAACGAGTAGGCAGTGGCTGTTCGGGCATACAATAAGCGAAAAAAATCGTAAAGTTCGGTGATGGTGCCAACCGTTGATCTTGGCGATCGACCCACTGTTTTTTGTTCAATTGCGATGACGGGGCTCAGGCCGTCTATTTTATCTACGTCGGGCCGTTCGAGGCCGCCAATGAACTGGCGCACGTAGGCAGAGAAGGTGTCGAGGTAGCGGCGTTGACCTTCAGCAAAAATGGTATCAAATGCTAAAGAAGATTTACCGCTCCCGCTGAGTCCTGTGAATACGACAAGTTTTTGTCTTGGGATTTCGAGGTGTAGGTCTTTGAGGTTGTGTTCCCTTGCGCCCTGAATGCGAATGAAGTCGTTGAGGTTGGTTGGTGCAGACATTACTTATTCAAAAGGAGAAGCAAATGTGTCAAATGCGAGTCCGAGTTCGTCTTTTGGAGAAAGTAGCGGTGTTTCATTGAGTTCCCAATTGATGTCGAGGATAGGGTCGTTCCAAAGTAAGCAGCCTTCCGCTTCTTTGTGATAGAGCGCCGTGCATTTATAACTGAAAAGTGTGTTGTCTTCTAGCGTACAGAAACCATGCGCGAATCCTGGTGGAATATACAATTGAATGGCGTTTTCTGCGCTTAATACTTGTTTGATGTATTGCCCGTAGGTTGGCGATGATTTGCGGATGTCTACTGCTACGTCTAAAACTGAACCTTGAAGTACTTGGACAAGTTTGCCTTGTGCATGGGGCGGTGCTTGAAAATGTAAGCCGCGTAAAATTCCTTTAGAAGATTTAGAAATGTTGTCCTGAACAAAGAAAGCACCTTCGGTTATTTCGGCGTAATTAGCTGCTTTAAACGCTTCAAAAAAATAACCTCTATCGTCTTTAATAACTGTTGGGTAGATGCTGTAAAGTCCGGCGAGTTTTTCTTCTTGAATACGTAACATAGCTTCCTTTTTGGATTGTAAAATTACATTAAATTTGTCGACAAACGTCCGAAATGCTCCGTCTTTGCTTCCTCTGTTTTCCGTTTTGGTTCTCTGCTCAGTTTGCTTTGCAAGCGAACCTACTAAAGCTCGTCAATGATCCTCAACTTAAAGGTACCAAATGGAGCGTTTGCGCAATAGATCTCACTACAGGTGATACCCTTGCTGCCTATGATGCCATACAGCAATTGCCAGCTGCATCAGTCGTCAAGTTGGTAAGTACGGCTGCTGCGTTAAATATTCTTGGTCCGGAACACCGCGCTCAAACGCAACTTATTTTGAAAGGTCAAATGAAAGATCACGGCGTTTGGGACGGAAGTTTACATCTAATTGGAGGCGGCGACGTCTCGCTTGGCTCTAGGTATTTCAATGAGACAGGAAAAGAATTGGTATTCATTGATGAATGGGTAGCACAACTTCAGTCCAAAGGAATTACTTATATCAATGGTGCAATCATTGCAGATGGAAATACGTTTGGTTCTTTTTCCTGTCCTTTAGGTTGGCAGCCGCTCGATATGGGCAACTACTACGGCTGCGGTGCTTTTGGCCTGAACTTTTACGACAATACCCTCAAGTTGAATTTCCAGACGGGTTCCGATGGCGCGCCAATCACGCTCAAAAGCATTTTTCCAGTAGAGAACAATTATCAATTGACCATTCAAGCCACTTCCGCTAGCGTTAGTTCTGACCAAACATTTGTTCATGGCGTGCCCTTTAATTACCAAAGAACAATCAAAGGAAAGTTACCAGCTAATCGGAGTGTTTTTGAGGTGAAAGCAAGTATGCCAGACCCCGAAAAATTACTCGCCGAATTGGTTTACCAACGCTTACAAGCAAGTGGAATCCGAGTTGACGGCGGTTTTCAAACTGTTAGAACCAATCCAGCTTTGTGCAAAAAGGTGTATCCTGTAAGCGAAATCATTCATACCCAACAAGGCAAAACATTGCAAGAACTGGTCTACTGGACCAACCAGCGCAGCGTCAATTTATTTGCAGAGGGCAATTTACTTCAGATCGGAGCCAAGCGTTATGGAGCAGGTACTTACGAAAATAGCCTCGTTGTTTTGGATAGTTTATTGCTTGCGTGGGAGGTGGGTCCGTGTCGTATTGTAGATGGCTGTGGACTCTCCAAAGAAAACAGAATGAGTGCAAGCCAATTTGTGCAGGTTTTAAAAATACAAACCAAAACAACTTATTTCGAATCTTACTACAAAAGCATACCAGTGGCAGGCCAGACCGGTACCGTTAAAAACCTCTGCAAAGGTCAGCCCGGTGAAGGAAAAGTACACGCGAAAAGCGGGAGTATCGAAGGCATCAAAGCCTATGCTGGTTATGTCGATTCAAAAAGCGGACATCAAATTGCGTTTACAATCATCGCCAATGATTATCCAACAAGTGGTTCTGCAATGGGCAAAAAAATGGAGCCTTTTTTAAATAGTTTGGCTACATACCAAGTTCAACCTTGATGATTTCCTTCCAGAAATCTTGGATACTCATGCCTGCAACACCGAGCATTTGCGGAACAATACTTGCTGGAGAAAAGCCCGGGGTTGTATTCACCTCAATAACGAATGGTTGGTTCTTGACGAGCATAAAATCTATCCTTGCAAGCCCTCTTAAACCAAGTAATTCGTATATTTTCTTCGCTTGCGTTTGCACTTCTACTCTGGTGTCCTCCTTCACTCTGGCGGGCGTAATTTCCTTGGATTTACCGTCGTATTTAGCTGCGTAGTCGAAAAATTCTGTCTCAGATACAATTTCGGTAAGGGGCAAAGTAACGAGCTCTGTGGTACTTCTGAACACCCCGCAAGTAACTTCAATGCCATCTAAAAACGCTTCAGCCACCACATTTCTTCCCTCATTAAAAGCAATTTCAAATGCTTTTTGCACCTCGTTTAAAGATTTTACTTTTGAAATACCATAGCTCGAACCTGAGTCTGACGGCTTCACAAATAGTGGTAATCCTAGCTCTTTTACCAAGGAAGATGCATTTATTTGATCGCCATAATGAAAGCGTTGAGATTTAGCCACAGCCAAACCAAAACCTCTGAGAAACTGATTGCAATACCATTTATCAAAAGAAAGTGCACTAGCGAGAACACCGGAATTGATGTAGGGAATTTGCAGCATGTCAAGATACGCCTGAATGCGACCGTTTTCTCCGGGGTCGCCGTGTGTGTAGATGATTGCGGCATCAATTTCACTGGCTAGTTGAAGGCGCTCCTGCCAATTAGCTCTTGAAATTTCAATTAATTGGCATTCCAAGTGGTCTGGGAAATTTTTTTGAATGGTTTGGGCACTCTTTAAAGAGATGTCGTATTCAGAGGAAAAGCCTCCGCAGATGAGTCCGATGCGCTTCATGCGTTTATTTTAGGGCGAAATTATCTAAAATTGGTAATTTCGCAGCATGAGGCCCTTGTATTTTATTTTTTGGATTGCTTTAGGCTTTAGTTTTCGCTTGTTTTTTAGACGTATTAAGGAAGTGCGTCCTAGTAAAAAACGCTTTGGCAGAACCATCTTTGTAAGCAATCATCCGTCGGCGTTTCTTGATCCGCTAGTGATTTCTCGTTTGCGCAAACCGGTTGTTTACTTCATGACCCGTTCAGATGTGTTCAATCGTTTTACACGTCCCATTTTTTGGCTTGCCCACATGTTGCCTATCTATCGCCAACAAGACGGCGGCAATTCGCAAGAAAAAAATAAAGCGGTTTTTAAAAAAGCCACCCAAGCATTAGCGCACAACCGCAACTTGCTGATTTTTGGCGAAGGCATCACCGACGATATTTTCGAGCGCAGGCTCAAGCCCATTAAAAAAGGAGCTATTCGCATTGGTTTTACTGCCTTAGAAGACCTCAATTGGGAAGTCCAAATTCAAGTACAAGGCTTGGGAATCAATTACACCGATCCCGGTTTGTTGCGTAGCGATGTGCTCATTGCAGCAGCCGAACCAATTGTGCTTAATCATTATAAAGACGCCTACCTCGAAAACCCAGGGAAAGTTATAACTGAACTGAACCGCGAACTCGAAAATCGCATGCAGGCCCAAATTACACATGTGCTCTCTGATGAGCACGTGCGCCTTCACGAGCACATCATGATGCTCAATCGCAAAGGCATGAATGCCAGCTGCTATGAACCAAAGCTCTCGCTGCAAGCGCGCTGGGATTATTCACGTCAACTTGCCTTTCAATTGAATAAAAGCACTGATGATCAAAACAACCAACTACATTCCTTCGCAAGCGATAATTTAGCTCCTTATTTGAAGCAACTTCGTCAAAGCGGTTTGTCAGAGGCAGAACTCTTTTGGTTTGCTTTAGATACAAATTGGAAAATCCGAACTTTTTTCAAAGTGCTCTTCCAATTGCCATTTTTTATAGTGGGGCTGATCCATTTTGGCTTACCTCATCTCTTCGTTAAAAGATTTGTTGAAAGAAAATTCAAGCGCAAAGTATTTTGGTCATCAAGTAAAATGGGGATGCTACTCGCTCTCTTGCCCATCTGGAACGCACTCCTATTTTTACTGGTGTCGTCGTTCATTTCTTTAGATGGCTATGTCTGGATTTTGTTATTTATTGCCTTGAATCCTGTTGCACTAGGTTACTACCTTTTTATAAAGAATGCCACCCTTTTGGTGAAATCATTACGTTATAACGCACAAAGTTTGCAACTAATTGTTGAACACCGAAATGCGGTGCTTGCGCAATTGGAAAAACTTCAATTCTAATGGAAGAAACAACACGAATCAAAAAACCGAAATGGCTGCGGGTCAAGTTGCCCACAGGTGAAAATTACCGAAAGGTGAGGGGCTTAGTGGACGAACACAAACTACACACCATTTGCGAAAGTGGAAGTTGCCCAAACATGGGTGAGTGCTGGGGAGAAGGCACAGCAACATTCATGATCCTCGGTAATGTTTGTACGCGATCTTGTGGTTTTTGCGGGGTGCAAACCGGCAAGCCTGAACCCGTAGACATGTTCGAGCCGGGTAGGGTAGCTAACTCTGTCAAAATAATGGGTGTCAAGCATGCAGTCATCACCTCCGTTGACCGCGATGACCTCAAAGACGGCGGTTCAGAAATCTGGGCTCAAACCGTTCGCGCCATACGTCAGCAATCACCTGGTACAACCTTAGAAACCTTAATACCAGATTTTGCAGGTTATTGGGACAACCTTCAAGTTATCATCGATGTGGCCCCGGAAATCGTTTCTCACAATCTAGAAACCGTCCGACGACTCACCAAACAAGTGCGCATTCAGGCGAAGTACGATCGCAGTTTGGAAGTGTTATTTAGGCTCAAAAAAGGCGGCATGCGCACCAAATCTGGTGTTATGCTTGGCTTGGGCGAAACCGAACAAGAAGTCATCGAAACCATGCAAGATTTAAGAGCTGTCAATGTCGATATACTCACACTTGGTCAGTATCTACAACCAACACCCAAACATTTACCTGTAGCGGAGTTTATCGAACCTGAAAAATTTGCTTTTTATCAAAAACTTGGTTTAGAAATGGGCTTTCGTTTTGTTGAAAGTGGACCATTGGTAAGATCTTCTTACCACGCAGAAAAACATTTATTTGATTTATAAAAATATCAAAATGACCGGCAACAAAATTTTATGTAAAAAATTATGTAATTGCCTACAATCTTGAATCATTATTAAGAGAATATTTCTTAATTTGGCTCATTAATCATGCACTATTAATAATTGCTATATGAATAAAAAGGTATATGTATTTGGTTCTCTGATAGTTGCGGGTGTTTTTGCCCTTGCATTCACCGCTTACCATTTCTTGCCCAAAACGGCTCTTTACAGTCAAGCAGGCTTATCCATTCTTAAAGAAGGAAAATCAACCGATGCCATAGCGTGGTTAAAAGCGCGTTACATCGATGTCAACACTGGTGAACCCGTTTCAAGCGAAACTTTAGCGCAAATTGAAACAGAAATCCGCAAAAAAGGAAATTCAAAATCGATTGTTTTTGAATCTTTAGGTCCAGATAACATCGGTGGTCGTACCCGTGCCATTTGCGTTGATAGAACAAATATCAACCGTATTTGGGCTGGTGGTGTTTCGGGCGGTTTATTCGTTTCTAACAACAAAGGTAATTTTTGGGATCGCGTGCTTCCTTATGTAGAGGCTGGTGGAAACCCATTTATTTCCAGTATGACCATGACCCCAGACAACACGCTATATGTTGCAACTGGTTCTAATGACGAAGGTTGGGGTGGCAATGGCGTCTATTACTCCACAGATTTCGGAGCGTCTTTCACTAAAATTCCAGGCACAACGAGTTGTACAGAAGTTGCAAGTTCAGATGTCGACAACTATGTTTGGTTAGCCACTAACTCAGGTCTTAAAAAATGGCAAGTAGGCGATGCTTCGCTCACCAGCGTTGCCGGTGCTTCAGGTGGTTGCTTTGCTCTTCAAGTATCTAAAAATGGTCAAGTTATTGTTGCGGCCTATGCTGCCAACAAAACGTACGTTTCTACCGACGGCGGAAGTAGCTTTACAGATAAATCTGGTACAAGTGCTAATAATTTGGTGCCAAATGGTGCTGCGCGCATTGAATACGCTATTTCACCAACTCAAAACAACGGTGCTTATTCTATTTATGCTACCCGCACCAATTCAAACCTTATGTCAATGCACGTTTCGCACGACAACGGTCAAACTTGGAATCAATTCGTAGGTGCATCTGGCCCTCCAAATGAATTTGACATCTACCGCGATCAAGGAACATACAACAGCATCCTTTCTGTTGACCCTACCGACAACGAGCGCCTTCTTATTGGTGGTATTGATGTTTGGGAATGGAAACAAACTGTGAACAACCCCCCTTCTGGTGGTTTTGAGAAAATCTCACTTTGGTTTGTGAACCCGAGTTCACCAACTTATGTACATGCGGACAACCACGAAATGAAATGGGACAACAACAACCGTCTTTATGTAGGTAACGATGGTGGTATTGGTATCTCAAACAACAAAGGTCAATCATGGTTTCCTGCCAATCGTGGTTACAACGTAACGCAATTCTACGGTATCGCATTCGATGCAGGTGGACGCGTAATGGGAGGTACCCAAGACAACGGAACGCTCTACAACGATTTTAGTCTTTCTACTTACCATGAATTCCTTCAAGTAAACGGAGGCGACGGCTTCGAGTGCGAGATTTCCTTCTTTAACCCGAGCGTCATGTTCTCCTCTATTTACTACAATACCATATCTCGCTCCGGGGACCGTGGTGTCAACTGGACCAACTTTAGTCCTAATCTACCAGGTACCTACGACCCTCCAGGGACAGACGGCAGCCCGAACCACCCTTTCCACACCGAACTCTTCTTCGCTGAATACTTCGATCCTAATTCAGAAGATTCCGTCACCTTCATTCCTAAAAAGAATTACGCAGCAGGAGCAATGCTTCGCATTCCTTCTATGGCATCTGGCGATACCATTACCACTACTGCGTCTACTGCTTTATATTTCGACGACACCCTTTACTACGATCCTTCTTTAACTGTCAACAACGTTAATTTTGGTATCAACAATGCAACTGGTGAAACCGTCGAAATGGGAACCGACACCGTGATCTTTAATGTAGCTTGGGACACCCTTCGCATTGCCGATCCATACCAATCATGGTTCTTAGTTTATGTAAACGCCAATGGTGGTGAGCTATGGGCAACGCGCAATGGCGCTCGTTTCTCTGTCACCAATCCAGGATGGTTGTGTATTGCTAAAGGAATTGGTGGTGGCACCTTCAATTCAGTAGACGTCGAGTTTTCACGCGACCTCAACAATTGTTACATCAGTTCAGGTAATGGTGTTTGGCGCTTAAATGGCTTGGGTAGCATCTATACCAGCGATCCAGACTTCGCCTCAAAAGCAGGTTACGTTACGCAAGGTGCAACAACCACCCCACCAACTGCCACAACACTCACCAAAATCACCAATACCTCGTACGAAGGTATTGCAGTGAACCCAAATAACGCCAATGACCTCGTTTGTTTCGCTGGTTTCAATGGCACCAACAAACGCACCAACAATGCAACAGCAGCCAATCCAACATTTACAAACTTGGGTGCAATTGTTTCAGGTATTGCCACCTATGACGGTATCATCGATCGCAACGATCCAGACATTCTTGTAGTTGGTACATCTAATGGAGCTTGGGTTTCTGAAAACGGTGGCGCAACTTGGGAAAACGCATCTACTGGTTTTGAAGGCACACCTGTTTATGAAGTCCGTCAGAACTGGCGTTCTTTTGACGAAGGAAACGGACGTCCAGGAGAAATCTACCTCGGTACATTTGGTCGTGGTATCTGGAGAACAACCCAATACCTCGGTACCAATAATAACACCGGCACACCAGGTGGTCAATTCAAAACCAAATTGCGCACTTATCCGAACCCAACCCGTGACAACACAACTTTGGCTTTCGAATTGGCTCAAAGCGGTAAAGTTGAGGTTCAGGTGTATTCCATCACTGGTCGTATGGTTTGGTCTAAAACCATGCAAATGTCTGATGGCACACAAGAAATCAGCATCGATGGTTCTGACCTACCAACTGGTACTTACATCGTCAAGTTCAGTTCAGGTAAACAAACCGATACCGCTAAGTTCATTAAAATGTAAACTTGCTTAAAGTTATAAAAGGAGACTTCGGTCTCCTTTTTTTTTGTAGTCAATTTAATTCTGTTATTTCCAATAAGGCTCCTTTTAGCACAGAGGACCATTTTTAGTACATTTGAGTTATTCATACGCAACAATGATCGATAAATTTCGTTTTGAAAATGCTCTACAAATAAGAAGTGAATGGCAACGTGCTGTTTGGGGGCAAATCCTATCTGAACAGCTTCAAAACCAAGAATTAAAACATTCTTTTATTACCTATAAAAAGGGAGAGCAACTTTTTCAAGAAGCTTCAATACCAAGAGGTGTTTATTGCATCAATCAAGGAATGGTCAAGATTTTTAAGCGCGGCGACGAAGGCAAAGAACAAATCATTCATATTGCCAAAGCAGGAGAAATGGTAGGCTTCAGGGCCATGTTTACCGAAGAACCTTATAAGGTAGGTGCTGAAGCTCTAGAAGAGAGTAATATTTGCTTTATTGGCAAAGTAGATTTCCTCAGCCTCATGGACACCAATCCTTTGTTGCGAAATGGCATCATCAAAGAACTTTCTAAAGAACTCGCAGACCGCGCTGATTTCATTACTAATATGGCCCAAAAGAATGTCCGCGAGCGCTTGGCTTTTACCATGCTCATCCTGATGGATGTTTATGACAACCAACCCATCAATCTCAGTAGGGAAGACCTCGCTAATTTTGTGGGTACAGCCACCGAAACACTAATTCGCTTGCTCAAAGATTTCAAAGAAGAAGGAATTATTGAGGTGCAAACCCGAAAAATATTTGTCTTGAAAAGAGAGCGCCTGTTGCAAATTGCAAGTAAATAAGTTACTAACCCAAAACCAATGCTGCAAAATTCGAGAGCATTACGTGTCCGTAATTACCCGACACCTCCGGATGAAACTGCACCCCGTATTGCGGCAATAACTTGTGTTTCATAGCTTCATTGATACACGCATCTGAACAAGCTAGTAAATCAAATCCTTGTGGCACAGAAATGTGTTCGCAGTGGTCTTCTTGCATCTCAAAGATGTCTGGTAGCCTCTCAAAAAGTAGGTCGTCTTGGATGACTTCAATTTCTTGAAAACTGCGGTCTTCGCGCATTTTAGAAACGCGCGCACCATTGAGTAAGCCTAAAATCTGATGACCAAAACAAATGCCAAGTATTGGTTTTTGGTAGGTCTTGATCCAGGAAAGGTGCGTTAAATATGGGGTAGGGTCGATATCTGTGAGTAGAATAGGTGCGCCCGACAACACAATTCCGTCGAATTTTTCTAGAAGTGTGGTATTGAAGTCCAGCAAGCCAATGGTTTGTACATCGATATATTCATCGAGGTGTTCAGCAATTGCTGGGGTTTTGCTGCTACCACAATCGAGAAGGGCAATCATGGTTGTGCTTTGTAAAACACACAACTCACGGCGCGGTGATCACTGCGTGTATGTTGCTGAATCTGAAAATGAGCGGCCCGAAGTTGTGGGCTGTAAAAGAGGTAATCGATGCGGCCCGCAGGTAAGCGCCCTACATAAGTGCCGCCTAGGCCTAAACCACTGCCTCTAAAGGCATCGAGCAAGCGCAATTGGAACTGGTTGTAGGTATACGACATTGGCGTGTCATTGAAGTCCCCACAGACAACGACAGGGTAAGGCGAGGTTTGGAGGTGTTCTACAACCCTACGCGCTTGAGAGGCGCGTTTTTCAAAGGCGCCACGTAATTTGCGATATACGGCTATGGCACCTTTTTTACTGCCATAGGTTTGGACTTCTTCTCCTTCGATGTGAGGGTCGGTATGCAAGCGAATAGATTGTAAGTGAACGTTATAGACGCGGAAAGTATCGGTACCTTTGACTATATCGGCAAAAATACAATAATTGAAATCCTTGACACCTTGTGTTTCAAACATGACGTCGCCTCGGGCAATCATGGGATATTTAGAAAACATTGCAATACCGTAGTTTTCACGGGTAGGCCTTTTGTGTGCGCTGCGCTCGTGGTAGTCTTTGGTCCGCATGATGCCGTTGAGCGAATCCATGACCTCAAAGCGTGTGGGTTTGTCTTGGCGATAAAATTCTTGCAAGCAAAGGACATCGGGCTGCTCGTCGTCGATAAACTGAAATATTTCGTTGCGGGCGTTCAGGGCATCATCAAAAGAGGGGTTGAAGAGGTCAAAAAGCCTTACGTTGTAACTCAAGACTTTGAGGCCTTCGGCAGCTGGTAATTCTGTATAACTGGCCATCAGGGAGAAATTCCTAAAATGTAGTTTGCCACCGATGAGCAGTGTAAGTAGGCAAAAAATAGCCCAACGGGATCTCAAAACACTCCAAATGAAGAGCCATAGAAGTGTAAGGCCGAGAAAAATCGGGTAACTAAGTCCAAAAAAAGGAAGCGATGGTATGGTCGACGGATGAATATAAGGTGCAAGGTAACTGAAGAGCAAACCGATCATGGTGAATGCTGTGGCCAGTTTAAACGGAACTGAAAGGATAGATCTACGCTTTCTAGACATCTTTGCTCTGTTGAAATAAAAAGTCTTTCTCTTCTTTGTTAAGCGCGTCGTAACCTCGTTTGGATATTTTATCGAGAATGGCATCTAAACGCGCTTGTCTTTCCTGTTTGGTGGCACGGTATTGTTCATCGCTCATTGGTCTGCCGCCTTTTTTGACTTTGAGGTGTGAGTTGGTTTTCTTTAATTGAATGCCCAACCAGGGTCTCGAAAGCCTTACATGCCAAAATTGTTGTATACTCCAGATGCCAAAAAGCGCTCCACCGATATGTGCAAAATGCGCAATTTGGTCGGCTGTTCCGACAGCGGTTAAATCTTTCAGAAAGAAAAAGATGGCTAACAAATAAATACGCAACGGAAAGATGCCAAAAAGTTGCACCTGCAATTGTGGTTGAGCAATTGCGAGCGCCATAAAGATGGCCATAATGGCACCAGAAGCTCCAACAACAGAGAAAGCACTGCCTTGGAGGGCTGGAAACACTTGATGCGCTAAAATTTCGGTTAAGTTACCGGCCAAGCCACCAATGATGTATAAATGCAAAAGGCGTTTGGCTCCAAAAAAACGTTCGTAAGTCGAGCCTACGAAATACAAGAATAAAAGATTTCCAAACAAGTGCCATATGCCAAAATGAGCAAATAAAGAGGTGAGGAGTGTCCAGGGTTTGAGAAGGATTCCTAGCCGAAAGACAGGTAGCGCAAATAAATAGTGACTAACGTATCCTTCTGGTAAGCCTTCAAAAAAGCTCAAAACCTGAAGTCTTTCTAGCGCATTGATCAGTTGTATGAGCGCGAATACGACTACATTGACCATTACCAAACGGATGGTCATGGTACCGCTCCTGAATTGGTGCTTGATTTGTTCAACTATCGGATTCATTACCAAAAATTTGAGCGGTCTTGTTTGCGCCAAACCAATACCAAAATGGCACCAGCAACTGCACCACCTACATGGGCGAGATGCGCAACGTTGTCACCGGCCTGGTTTTGAAAAGCGAGATAAAGTTCGAGTAGAAAATAGCCAGTGACTAAGAATTTAGCTTTCACGGGAATGAAAAAATAAATGCGGAATTCGGTGTTGGGAAAAAGAATGGCAAAAGCGGTCATGATGCCAAAAACACCACCTGATGCACCAACCATTGGAGTGATGGATTTACCGAGGTAATTTTCTAAAGCAGGTGTTATCCTGATTTGGTTTTCATTGATATAAGTATTGATTTGGCCAATTAAATCGCTATTTACATTTACTGTATGCTTCAGGAAATAATTGAATTGTTCGAGGTCAAATTGATTGGCAAGAGCTGCTTTTAAATTCATGATTTCAATGAAGCCAATCATGTTGTAAAGGGCAAACGACCCCATGGCGCTGATCAAATAAAAGATGAAAAAGCGTTTGGCACCCCAAATGTTTTCGAGATATGCCCCGAGCATCACGAAGAGCCACATGTTGAAGAAAATATGCAAGAAATTATCGGTGCTGTGCATGAAAAAATGCGTCACCACTTGATACGGTTCAAAAAATGGTGAATTGACGTAATGCGCGCCAAGTGTCATTTCAAGGTCAATTCCTTGGCTCTTGAGTAGCAAGCTCGCTACAAAAAATGCGATATTGAGTAATAAAATATTTTTGGTGACTTGCGGTAGATTCTGAAACATAGCTATAGTTTTTTGGCTAATTCGTCAAAGCCTAAGGTATACATAATTGGTTTTCCATTGGGTGTGGTGGTATGTTGCGGACACTGAAATAAGGTATCGATGAAATGCTCCACTTCTTGATGGTGTTGTAGGCTAAAGTTTTTGGACCCGACCAAAGCGAGTTTACCCACGATAAAATGAGCGACGTCGCCGCTGTCAATGTCTGAATAGGTGGCAGCGTCGGTGAGGTCGTCTAGGCATGCTTCTAAATCTAAGGAAGAGAGCAGGGACGGTACAGCAGAAATGAGTAGTTGGTCTTCTAGTATCTCAAAGGTAAAACCTAATTGCGACCAAAGGCTTTTTTGCCCCTGCCACGTGAGTTTGGCTTCTTTAGCCAACGTGCGTTCGATCGGGAAAAGCAATTGTTGCGAAGCCAAGGGTTGCGATACAAAGTGTTGGATGAGGTCGTCGAATAAGATGCGGTTTTTGGCGCGGCGAATATCTATGATCAGAAATCCTGATTTTGTAGGGCTGATCAAGTATTTGTCGTGTAGTAAGAATTGTTTAGCAGCGGTTTCTTCGGTGAAATTGATTTGGTTCTCGGAAGGTGCTTGTTCTTCAATTTTATAAAATTGTTGCCAGTCTTCGGGGCTAGGAGGCGTGCTGCCGAAACCTTCTTGTTGCAAGGCTGTGCTGTAGTTCTTTGCGTTTGATCCGCTGCTTGAAGTAGGATGAACCGTTGTTTGAAATGGGTTATAGGAAGGGTTCACTACAATTTGAGGTTCAATGGGTTCTGTTTTTCTCACCTCGTTTGGTACCTCAAATGCGCTTTCGGTCTCGAAATCGAGGGTAGGAAAAATATTGTATTTACCCAAGGCCTGCCTTACGCTACTCAATAAAATTGAGTAGATGAAGCGGTCCTCTTCAAATTTAATCTCGGTTTTGGTGGGGTGAATATTGACGTCAATTTTATGGGTGTCAACTTCTAGGTAAATGCAATAGGTGGGGTGGTGCTTTTCGGAAAGCATGCCGTCATATGCTTTGGCAATGGCGTGATTAAAGTACGGATCCTTAAAAAAGCGGTTGTTCACAAATAGATATTGTTCGCCTCTACTTTTTTTAGCGAGTTCGGGCTTGCCTACGTAACCGCTCACACGTACGATATCGGTTTGCTCTTCTATCGGGACGAGCTTTTCATTGCTACCCTTACCAAAAATAGCGGCAATTCGCATTCTGTAATTGCCAGCTGGGAGCTGTAGGATATCCTGACCATTGTGTTGGAAACTGAATTGTAGTTCGGGGTGAGCCAGCGCTACGCGTTCAAATTCGGTTTGGATATGACTGAGCTCAATAGCGTCGCTTTTTAAAAAGTTGCGTCTGGCGGGCACGTTGTAAAACAAATTTTTGACTTCAAAAGAAGCACCGTTGTTGCAAAGCACTTCTTGTTTGTGCTTGACTTGGTTGCCTTCGATTTCTATTTGAATGCCGGTGTCTTGGCTTGCTTGTTTGGTTTTGAGGCAAACATGCGCTATGGCTGCGATGGAAGCGAGCGCTTCACCTCGGAATCCTTTAGTTTGGAGCGCAAATAAATCGGCTGCAGACTGCAATTTGCTGGTTGCGTGGCGCAAAAAGCAGTTTTCTGCGTCTTGGTCATCCATACCTTTCCCGTTGTCTAGGACCTGAATGAGGGTTTTTCCAGCGTCTTTAACGACGAGTTGAATGTGTGTAGCACCGGCATCTACGGCATTTTCAAGGAGTTCTTTGACTACTGAGGCAGGTCGTTGAATGACTTCTCCAGCAGCAATTTGGTTGGCGATATGATCGGGCAGTAAGTGGATGATGCTCATGCGGGCTCACGTTGTTTCGTGCTGAACAAATGTAAGCAATTCCGCCGATAGCAGCGCCTTTAAATCCGAACGATTGTCCCGGAATAGGTCGTTTTTTCGCTAGGAAGCGCGTCCTGCAATACCACTTTCCAGATGTACGCTTTTTGCGCAGGAACCATTTGGCCGTTGCGTTGGTCGGTTCCGTCCCAGGTATTTT
>JBIIBL010000040.1:0-19044 GCA_044239425.1 Crocinitomicaceae bacterium
ATACCATAGTGATGATTCCGGCTTCTTTTCCCAATGCTACATTGTGTAATTCCACGTTTTCGCGCTGACCAATAAAATGGTTCAAGACAGCATGAAACTGCGGGAGTGGTTCAATGGCAATGAGTTTGCCGTCTTTGGCTAGCCTGGCAAAGTTTTTGGCGAAATACCCAAGGTTAGCGCCGATGTCGATCACGACAAATTGTGGTTGTATGATGCGCTTGATGAAATAATGAAATTTAAAGGCTTCTTTATTTTTGAGTAGCCCTAGATCATAAAGCAGGTAGAAGAACCGATGCAAGGTAAATAAGTAGGCCCTTTCGGGTAAAATCATGTAAAGCAATTTCTTCATGCCGATTCTTTGACTCAAAAGTACAATTATTTCTATTTTTAGCGAATGAAAATTACCGTGTTCCTTTCTTTTGTTCTAAGTCTTGGCATAAATGGCCTCGCACAGCTCCAACTTGATCAAATCATGAAAGGCCCCGGTTTTGTGGGCGCCTTGCCTGAGGCTCCAGAATGGTCCGTTGACGGCAAACTGATTTATTACTGGAAGAAGCATCCTGATTCCTTGCAGAAAACATATTATGGCTACGACGTAAGTCAGAAACAAACGAAAGTCTTGAGCAAAAACGCCTGGCAAGACCGCTGGGTTTGGACGTCTGGTGCGGGTCAATACAATTACCTCAGGCTACACGACCAAAAGCTACAATGCCTCGATACTAAAACGCAGCAAATCAAGTCTTATCCATTGTTTACCAATGCGATTTGGAATTTACAAGTTCAAAACAATGCGCAAACGGTTGTTTTTCAACAGGGGCAAAGTTTGTTTGTCTTTGACCTTCAAAATGGCCTTGTAAAAAATTTAGTGAGCTATCAGAAGTTAGCGCCTGCAAAGCGTGCTTCCGACGGCTTGTCTCAAACAGAACTTGATTTTTTTGAAAGCGTTAGAAAGCAAGAATTACAAAGCACCAAATTTGATTTACCTACCGTCAAATTCATTTCTTTCGAACACCAAGGCGCCTTGCAAGTCGACCCAACAGCACGTTTTGTTTTGCTCAAAGAAGAACTACAGCCCGAAGAAAAAGCGACTGAAGTGCCACATTTTATATCGGCCGATGCACATGTCTACAATGAAAAAGCGCGCTCAAAAGTGATGAACGAAGAACCATCTCAGCGCTTATTTTTACATGATTTACGTTCCGACTCTTTAGTTGAAATCGATTTTTCGGGGCTCACCCAAATGAATGCCGAAGACCGTACACTTATTATTCACCCAGCAATTTTTGCCAAAACCAAACCTTTAGCTTTACTCGATGTCCGCAGCGCCGATAACAAAGACCGCTGGATTGTTTGCCTAGAACTTGAAACAAGCCAAATCAAAGAATTGGAGCACCAACACGACAGCGCTTGGATAGGCGGACCTGGTATTTCTTCTTGGAACTTTGAAACGGGTACGCTAGGTTGGCTTCGAGACGCCCAAACCATTTATTTTCAATCAGAAGCATCAGGTTATTCTCACTTGTATACCCTGGATTTACAAACCCAAACCAAGTTAGCACTCACTAGCGGCAACTTTGAAGTCCATCAAGTGCTTTTAGCTAAGGATAGCAATTCTTTTTACCTGAACACCAATTTGTATCATCCTGGTGCGCGCAGTTATCATCAGTTGGATCTCAAAAAGTTAGAAATCAAACCAATTCTTTTTAAACAAGGTGCCTATGAAGTGCAACTTTCACCCGATGAAAAGCAACTGGTGTACCGTTTCAGCACCAGTACCGAACCTTGGGAAATTTTTACTTGTACTGTCAAGAATCCGAAGGATCAACTTCAACTGACCACATCAACAACTGAGGCTTATCAATCCTATCCTTGGAAAAAACCAGAGGTGCTTTCGTTTAAGGCTTCAGATGGTGTATCAGTCTACGCTCGCTTGTATACGCCTCAGTCTGAACTCAAAAATGGAGCAGCGGTCTTGTTTGTGCATGGAGCAGGTTATTTGCAAAATGCGCATCATTACTGGAGTTATTACCAACGCGAGTTCATGTTTCATCAAATGCTCATCGATAAAGGCTATACCGTTCTGGATGTCGATTACCGCGCAAGTGAGGGTTATGGTCGCAACTATCGAACGGCTATTTATCGCCACATGGGTGGCCGCGATTTACAAGATTTTGTAGATGCCAAACAATTTTTGGTGACGCAACACGGCATTGATTCAAGTAGAGTAGGTATTTATGGCGGTTCTTATGGTGGTTTTATTACTTTAATGGGGCTCTTTACCGAACCAGGAACTTTTGCATGTGGTGCTGCCCTGCGCTCTGTTACTGATTGGGCGCACTACAACCACGAATACACCACTAACATTTTGAATACGCCTGCTGCCGATCCTGAGGCTTACCGTCAAAGTTCTCCCATTTACTTTGCAGAAGGCCTTCAAGACCCGCTATTGATCTTGCACGGCATGATCGACGACAACGTACAGTTTCAGGACGTCGTGCGCCTCAATCAGCGCCTCATTGAACTCGGTAAAAAAGATTGGTGGATGGCTTTGTATCCTGTTGAACGCCACGGTTTTGAGTACACTTCTTCTTGGACAGACGAATACCGACGAATTTTTGAATTATTTGAAACTTATTTAAAGTAATAAAATGGCGCTACGCACTGCATTCATTTCTGAAAAACAGCAAATGTTAGCACACCTAGACGTGCTTCAAGAACTCTATCCGAGCCTTACCGCTGAGCAATATGCGATAGAACTCGATGTGATGTTGCCGCACAACTATAGTCAGTTAGCGGTTTACGACAAAGAAAAATGCATAGCAATTTGCGGCGTTTGGATTGGCAACAAACTTTGGGTGGGCAAGTATTTAGAACTCGATAATATTGTGGTCTGCGACAGCCATCGCAGCCAAGGAGTAGGGGATTTGATTTTTCAAATCCTGGAGCAAAAAGCAAAAGAGGAAAACTGCAACATGCTCGCGTTGGATTCTTACACGAGTAATTTCAAGGCACACAAATTCTTTTACAACCAAGGATATGGCCCCAAGGGGTTTCATTTCATTAAGTTGTTAAACGAAAAAGCAGTGCGTTGAGCACTGCTTTAATATAATGGATTAATGCCCCTTCGCAGCTAAATAACGCTCTGCGTCAAGCGCAGCCATACAACCTGTACCTGCAGCGGTAATGGCTTGGCGATACGTTTTGTCGGCGGCGTCGCCAGCAACAAACACACCGGCTACATTTGTTTTACTCGTGCCTGGCTGTGCGTATTTGATGTAGCCTGTTTCGTCGAGGTCGATGTAGTCTTGAAAAACAGCGGTGTTGGGTTGGTGACCAATAGCCACAAAGAAACCAGTACAAGCAATTTCGCTTTCTTGGTTGTTGCTGCGGTCCATGGCGCGAACACCAGTAACCAACTGACCATCGCCCAAGACTTCTAAGGTTTCGGTATTGAAGCGGATCTCAATATTTGGTGTTTTTTTAACGCGGTCGGCCATGATTTTAGAAGCGCGGAATTCATCGCGGCGCACGAGCATGGTCACTTTTGTACAAAGCTTGGATAGGTAGTGTGCTTCTTCGCAAGCGGAGTCGCCGGCACCCACAATGACTACTTCCTGGTTTCTGTAGAAGAATCCGTCGCAAACGGCACAAGCAGAAACGCCACCACCTAATTTGAGGTAGTGTTGCTCGCTTTCAAGCCCTAAGTATTTGGCAGAAGCACCCGTTGAAATGATGATGGTGTCGGCATGGATTTCGTGGCCATCTTCGGTCCAGCATTTGTGAACACTGCCAGAGAAATCGACTTTGGTGATGAAGCCGCTGCGTACGTCTGTCTCAAAACGCTTGGCTTGTGCTTCTAATTGTAGCATCATGTCGGGGCCTGTAATGCCGTCAGGATAACCAGGGAAATTTTCTACCTCGTTGGTAGTAGTAAGTTGCCCACCTGGTTGCATACCCTGATACATAACGGGTTTCATGTCGGCTCTGGCTGCATAAATGGCAGCTGTGTAGCCCGCTGGGCCGGATCCGATAATTAGACAAGAAATGCGTTCAATTTGACTCATGATGATAGTTTTGGGCAAAAATAACGCTTTGTTCTGGCTTGAAATGTAACATGAGGTACAATGTTTTGAACGTTTTCTCCACAAAGTAACTTTTCAACAAGATTTCCGTTGGCAAGAAATAAAATGTATTTTCGTTTTCTCAAACAAAAAAACTCATGACAAAAAACTTTATTTTATGTTCCTTCGTGGGGCTTTCTTTGGTTTCGTTTGCTCAAAAAAGCGAGACAGAAGGTCCTGAAAACCTCAATTGGTACCTCAAAGATCCTAAAGCCGATGGCGTTTACGGAACGGGAGCCACCAAAGCATACGAAATGCTCAATGCTGCGGGAAAAAAATCCACCACTGTCATTGTTGCTGTCATCGACTCTGGTGTCGAAACCGACCACCCCGATTTAAAAAATGTCATTTGGGTCAACGAAGACGAAATTCCGAACAACGGCATCGACGACGATAAAAACGGCTACATCGATGACGTCAATGGTTGGTCTTTCTTAGGAGGTCCTACCGAAGACATCGATCAAGAAGCCTTAGAACTCGCACGCATGTATCGCTTAGAAACTGCCTATTTTAAAGGTAAAAAAGCAGAAGACATTCCTAGTGCAGAACTCGCGCGTTTTGCTACTTATGAGAAAATCAAAATTGCCTTCGAAAAAGACATCGAAGAAAAAGAAAGTTCGCTTAAAAATGTGCGCATGTTGGCCGACTACATGCAACGCGTCGAGCAACAATCAGGTACTGCTTTCTCCAAAGAAACGAACGCTGCATTCGTACCAGCAACAGAAACCGACAAACGCATACAAAACCGCATGAAATCCATCTTATTGATGATTCCTGCCGAGCAACTCAATACAGAAATTGCAGGTGCACTCAAGTCTATGCAAGGATCTTTGGATATGTCCATGCGCGACGCCGATTCTATCCGAACTGCAATTGTTGGCGACAACCCGAACGACCTCACCAATAAAATCTACGGTTGCAACCGCTACGAAGGCCCAGACGCCATGCACGGCACACACGTTTCCGGAATTATCGCCGCATCAAGAGGCAACGGAATGGGCATCGATGGCGTTGCCGACAACGTTCGAATTATGGTATTGCGTGCTGTTCCAGATGGCGACGAGCGCGACAAAGACGTAGCTAATGCCATTATCTATGCTGTAGACAACGGCGCAAAAGTCATCAATATGTCTTTTGGTAAATACTGGACACCAAACAAATACTACGTAGATGCTGCCATCGAATACGCGCGCAGCAAAGATGTATTGCTAGTTCATGCCGCAGGCAACGATGCCAAAAACAAAGATGTAGAGGATTCTTACCCAACACGTCGTCTAGATAACAAAACAACGGCGCCAAACTGGATTGAAGTAGGCGCTAGCAGTAGCTCTAAAAGTGGTAAAAAAATCCTCGCTAATTTCTCGAACTACGGTGCAACAACCGTAGACTTCTTTGCACCAGGCGTAGACATCTATTCTACTGTTCCTGACTACAACTACGAAAACGCGAGCGGCACCTCAATGGCTTGCCCAGCAACAGCTGGTGTAGCTGCCTTGATCAGAAGTTACTTCCCAGAATTGACCGCTGCGCAAGTGCGCGAGGTGTTAATGACAACTACAGCTCCTTACAAGAAAACGGTTGTGGCACCCAATGGCGAAAAAGCCAAAATGAAAGACCTCTGCATTACTGGTGGTTTTGTAAATGCTGCCAATGCAGTAGCCTATTTGCTCGAGAAAAAATAACTTTTTCTTTTGCCTATTGTCTAAAGCCACATGAGTTTCATGTGGCTTTCTTTTTATCTTTGCACAAACTTTTTTAGATGAATTTTAACCCTTGGTTGCTTGCTATTTTTGTAGTCGTTATTTTTACGATGCTACTCATCGATCTCGGCCTCGTCAATAAAAAATCTCACCAAATTTCCAATAAAGAAGCCCTGCGCTGGACGCTCATATGGATCAGTCTGTCCATGGGTTTCAGTGCGCTCATTTGGTTTCAGATGGGTTTTGCGAAGTTTGCCGAATACCAGTCTGCATATTGGATAGAAGAAGCACTTTCGGTAGACAACATGTTTGTTTTTATTCTTGTATTTAAGTTTTTCAAACTCGAAGGCAAGTTGCAGCACCGCGTTTTGTTTTGGGGGATCATCGGGGCTTTGGTATTCCGAGGTATTTTTATTTTCTCAGGTATCGGCCTTATTAAACTCACCTATTTACCTGCTTTTGAATTGTTTGGCTATCAGTTTAGCCTGGACCAAGGCGCACATGCTCAGCCTGGATTCTTCTTCAGACCCAACCTTATTCTCACCATATTCGGCGCATTCTTAGTCTATGCTGGTATCAAATCACTCACAGATTCCGAAGACGACGACAAAAAAGACTTTAATAAAAGTCTAGGTGCTCGCTTACTCAGAAAGGTATTTCCTGTGACCAAAAACTACCATGATGATCACTTCTTTATCAAACGTGGCAGCAAACGAATTGCCACTAAATTATTCTTGGTTTTGATGGTCATAGAAACCACCGACCTCATTTTTGCCATTGACTCTATCCCAGCAATTTTTGCTATTGCACCCAATGATCCGCTCATTCTGTATACCTCCAATATCTTTGCTGTTCTCGGCTTGCGTTCTATGTACTTCTTGCTGGCCAATTCCATTCATCTGTTTTCCAAACTCAAATATGGCTTGGCTTTCATCTTAAGTTTTATAGGTCTAAAAATGCTAATTGCACCATTCTATCATGTAGAGGCGAGTATATCCTTACTTATTGTATTAGGAGCCTTGTTCTTAGCAGTACTGGCTTCGCTCATTTGGAAAGAGGAAACCACACAAGTACCATAAGCTGAAAGCTTTTTTTAGATAATAAACGACGCGCCTTCTTCGCTCATGCTTACGCCTGCCCGCAACTTTGCAAATAATTCGCGGCCAAAATGAAACTGGCTATTGTCTTTTTGAATAGTGGCGCGTTGTACAACAACCGCGTCATTCAATACTTCAATCACGCCATGCTCGCTATCTAGTCTAATGATATCACCAGTCTGAATTTTACTTATGAGCCCGCCGTCGTAGGCTTCGGGAGTAAGATGGATGGCAGCAGGTACTTTTCCAGATGCGCCCGACATGCGGCCGTCGGTTACCAAACCAACTTTGTATCCTTTTTTCTGAAGTATGGTGAGTGTAGGGGTTAGGCTGTGTAATTCGGGCATGCCGTTAAATTTTGGACCTTGGAAGGGCACAACAGCAATAAAGTCTTTGTCGAGCTCGCCGCGTTTGAACGCAGCAATGAGGTCGGCTTGTTCGTAAAATACAATGGCTGGTGCTTCAACAACGCGGTGTTCTGGAGCCACAGCTGCTGTTTTGATCACGGCTCTGCCTAAATTGCCTTTTAAGAGTTTGATGCCACCATCTGCAGTGAAAGGTTCGCTTGCAGGTCTGATGACAGAAAGATTCAAGGATTGAGTAGCGCCTTCTTGCCAAACAAGCATTCCATTTTTGATTTTAGGTTCTTGTGTATAGGCACGCATTCCCTTGCCAATAATGGTCTGAACGTCTTCGTGTAGCAGGTTGTTGTCGAGGAGCGTTCTGATGACAAAGCCCATTCCGCCTGAGGCATGGAAGTGATTGACGTCAGCCGCGCCATTCGGATACATGCGCGTAATGAGTGGAACAATAGCCGAAAGATCGGACATGTCGTCCCAGTTGATAATGATACCAGCTGCGCGGGCAATGGCAATGAGGTGGATGGTGTGATTCGTTGAGCCACCAGTAGCGAGCAGCCCAATGATGCCGTTAACCACTGTTTTTTCGTCGAACAAATTGGCAAGGCTACGTTCATTTCCTAAACGGACATTTTGGATCGCAACTTTTACAGCTTCTTTATTGAGAAGGTCGCGAAGTTGGGTATTGGGGTTTACAAAGCTTGATCCGGGTAAATGCAAGCCCATGATTTCCATGAGCATTTGGTTGCTGTTTGCCGTGCCATAGAAAGTACAGGTTCCGGGAGAATGGTATGAGTCGGATTCTCCTTTGAGTAATTCTTCTCGGCCAATTTTACCTTCTGCATAAGCTTGGCGAATCTGGGATTTTTCTTCATTACTGATACCGCTTGGCATTGGGCCTCCCGGCATAAATACCGCAGGTAAATGGCCAAAACGCAAAGCGCTCATGAGTAGGCCTGGTACAATTTTGTCACAAATCCCAAGGTAAAGGGCAGCGTCGAACATATTGTGTGTAAGTCCAATTGCCGAAGACAATGCAATCACATCGCGGCTGTAAAGTGAAAGCTCCATGCCAGGTTGCCCTTGTGTAACGCCATCGCACATGGCTGGAACACCTCCAGCAACCTGCGCTACCGCGCCAAATTCATTGGCGTATTGCTTGATCGCTTTGGGGTAATCTTCATAGACTTGATGTGCCGAAAGCATGTCGTTGTAGGCTGTAATGATCCCTAAATTTGGTACGATATCTGCTGCAAGTGCGGCTTTATCGTGTTGGTTGCACGCTGCAAACCCGTGTGCCAAATTGCCACAATTGAGGGTGCTTCTGTGTACACCTCCTAAATAAGCAGCGTCAATTTGTGCTAAATAGGCTTGGCGTGTTTCTTTACTTCTTTCGCGAATACGCTCGGTAAGCTGAGCAATAACTGGATGAATCATGATGCAGAGGTATAAAAAGTGTGTGTCAAAGCTTCTTTAAAGGCGGCAATAGGTAGTTGTTGTTGTTCGCTGTCTTCAAAAATTGCTTTTTTCTGGTCGCCAGTAATCATTAGATACAAATGTGTTGCCCGACGTAAAACCGGACCATTGAAGGTAATGCGCAAGTTGGGTTCGGAAGGGGCATTTGTATTGGAAAGCAAGGTGCTTTCATTGCTATTAGCGTTTTGAGACGCGGTATCATTTGGAAAAATAGAGGCGGTGTGTCCGTCGGGCCCCATGCCGAGCAAGCAGACGTCGGGGTCCGTAAAAATACGGTAGGCCTCTTCAATTTCTTTTAAATTTTGGTCGTAATCTTTAGAATTCAAGACCATGGGGTAAATTACTACATTTTTGGCAGCATTTTGCCCAAGGGTTTCTTGTAGCAATTTGAAGTTTGAAAATGGGCTGTCTGCTGGTACAAAGCGCTCGTCGACGAGCCCTACTTGAACTTTCGTCCAGTCGAGATTTTCTTCAGATAACAAGCGATAAACGCCACTTGGTGTTGAGCCACCTGAAAGTAAAAGAGTTGCCAATCCTTTACGTTCCATAGCTTCTTTTAAATCTTGAGCTATTTGTTGACACAAAGCGACTTCTAGTTCACTTTTTGAAGCAAATTCGATCATTCTCTCCAGGTTTTGGTGATCCATGATTCGTTTTCGTCTAGGATGTCGTCGCCAGGGCCCCAAGTGCCGGCTTCGTAGAGTACATTGGGCATTCCGGAGCTTTTCCAGCTACTTGTTACGGATTCTATCCAGGTCCAGGCAGCTTGCAGTTCGTCCTGACGCATGAAAAGCGTTTGGTTGCCGCGGATGACATCGACAATGAGGCGCTCGTAGGCTTCCGGGAAGCGCTCTTTAAAGGAATCGTTGTAGTCGAGCTTCAGTGCAATAGGCTTGTAGCGGTAACCACCAGGCCCAGGGATTTTGGTCATTTGGATCAGTTCGATGCGTTCTTCTGGTTGCAAGCGAATGATAAGTTTGTTGTTATTGAGTTTCTCTTTTGAAGGGAAGATATTGTGCTTCACTTCTCTAAAGTTGATGACAATTTCGGAGTAGCGTTTGATCATGCGTTTTCCTGTGCGCAGCATAAATGGCACGCCTTTCCAGCGCCAGTTGTCTACGTAGGTTTTGATCGCTACAAAAGTCTCTGTTTTGGACTCGTATTTTTCGATGTCCTCAAGGTAACTATTCACTTGTACACCATTTGAAATCCCTCTGGTGTATTGGCCTTTAACGGTGTCGTGCTCAACGGTTTTTTTGTTGAGTGGGCGCAAGGCTTTGAGTACTTTGAGTTTTTCGTTGCGTACTTCGTCGGCATCTAATGCTACGGGAGGCTCCATGGCCACCAAACACAAGAGCTGCAAGAGGTGGTTTTGAACCATATCGAGAAGGGCTCCGGACTGATCATAATAAGAAGCGCGCTTTTCAACCCCTAAACTTTCGGCAACAGTAATTTGCACGCTTTCAATATTTTCTGCATTCCAGGCGCGCTCAAAGAGGTTGTTAGCGAAGCGCAAGACCATCAGGTTCTGAACAGTTTCTTTGCCTAAGTAGTGGTCAATGCGGTAAATTTGGTGTTCTTCAAAAGCTTGAGTAATCTCGGCGTTGATAGCGTTTGATGAAGTCAGGGAGTGGCCTAGTGGTTTTTCGAGTACAACTTTACTACTTTTGTTCACCAAACCACACGCTTTAAGTGTTTGGGTAATAGGACCAAAAGCGGAAGATGGGGTAGAGTAGTAGTAAATGTTTTGTCTTTCAGGATGTTGCTCAAGGTAGTGCCTGAGTTCAGCATAAGCCTCTGGGCTAGAATCTTCTGCTTTGATGATGACGAGTTTATTTAAGAACTTCTCGATTTCTTCTCGGCTATACTTGTGATGGTCGCTCACTTCAAGAAATGGAATAAGGCGTTCATGAAAAGCTTTTGTGTCGGGTTCTTTGCGGGTGATGGCAATAACGTTATAGGGTATGTTCACTTGCCCATCTAGATCTCGGTGAAAAATAGCAGGCAATATTTTGCGAATAGAGAGGTCACCGTCGCCACCAAAAACGACAATATTAAATGGCTGGAAACGTTCTTGGTGGGGGTTGTTTTTTGTTTGGGCTTTCATGCCAGTTTAGTTTAGTATGTGTCAAATTTACACTAAGTAAAAATAAAAAGCAATTAAAATATTTAAATTTAGCAACCTATCTTTGTTTATAACGTTTTGATGCCGATGAGAGTTTATATGTTTTCAATTTTACTTGTTTTATCCTTCTTTTTGAATGAATTACAAGCTCAAACCTATGTTTTTGGACAGCTTACAGGGTCTCCTTTGATGAGTACTACTGGTTGGAATCTAAATGGCAACGCCACCATCGGAGACACGCCTGGTGACGTCGATAATTTTCTCAATGAGCTTATTTTGACCAACGCATTTGGCAACCAATCAGGGGGTATATTTTACAATACGCCTATCAACCTGTCTGTATGCCAAAAGTGGACCGTCGAATTCGACTACAGGATCTGGGGCGGAAGCGCTGCCGATGGCTTGGCTTTTTGCTTTTTAAGTGTACCACCTACCGGATTTGTGAGCGGAGGAGGTGTTGGGATTCCTGGAACAGCAAATGGATTGAAGGTGGTGTTAGACACCTGGAACAACTGCGGAGGCCCGAACCCTGAATTACAGATCTACAGCGGAATTGGTTACAACGAATGTGCAGCGGGTATTGTTAAACTCGAAAATAACACTGGCAACTTGAACTTCGTCAGAAGCAATTCGTACCAGCCGGCTAAAATCACCTATGACAACGGCTTAATTACTCTTTTCATCAATAATGTTCAATACTTAACAGCCAATTTCCCAGTAGGCTTCACAGGCTACATGGGTTTTACAGCGAGTACAGGCGGTTCAAACGACCAACACTCGATTCGAAATGTCATCATATACACCGATCAAGCGCAATCAAATGCAGGTGTTGATGTTACTACCTGTTCTAATGAAGCTGTTACCATTGGTGCTGCAGCCGTTGCAGGTCAGGTTTATTCTTGGACCCCCGCAAACGGCTTGTCGTCTACCACCGCAGCCAATCCGGTGGTATCAATACCAAACACAACCGGAGCGCCAATTACACAAACCTATACCGTGACAACTTCTTTGGCAAGTGCACCAGGTTTGTGTCCCACAACCGATCAAATTGTAGTAACCATTCAACCCGAATATACGCTGACCAGTAATCAAAGCTCTTGTACGGGGCAGTATACGTTTAACGGACAAGTACTAACCCAGCCTGGTCTATATAACGATACGCTCAATACCATACACGGTTGTGACTCCATTGTTTCCTTGAATTTAACCATAGGTGCAAGCCCTAATGTCAATGCTGGTCAAAATCAAACACTTTGCTCTGGTGAAACGAGTAGCATTGGTGTACTTTCTCAACCTGGATATACCTACAGCTGGTCACCTTCAACTGGTTTAAGTGCCACAAATGTTGCCAATCCTGGTGTTCAACTCACAAATGTCAATACTGGAGGGCCAATTGTTCAGACCTACACCTTAACAGTAATAGATAACACCAACCCACTGGCTTGTTCATCAACAGATCAAATAGATGTGACCATCTTACCTGCCTACCAGAATACAATTCAAGACACGCTTTGCAACGGTGGGCCATTTGTGTTCAATGGCAACAGTTATACCCAGACCGGAATTTACATTGATTCTTCACAAACAGTGGCAGGTTGTGATTCCATAACTACACTTCAAATTGCCATATCGCAAACCCCGGTTTTTAACATCAACGACACCCTAATTTGTTTTGGAGAGCAAGTTGCGCTGGTGCCTCAAAGTAATTTCAGCAATGTGACTTATGGTTGGTTACAACAGAACAATACCTTGCCTGTAATTAGCCCTAATTTAACCGTGAGCCCGATTCAAACAACATCATACCAAGTTACAGCTGTCGATCCTTTTCTTTGTAATTATTCAGACAACTTTACCATTACGGTTGCGCCTTTACCGCTCATGAACCTAATTGCGAATCAAACAACTTTATGTGCTTACGACACCTTATTGCTAACGGCAAGTGGTGCACCTTCCCTTAATTGGAGCGGCCCTGTGACTTTTAATAATGCATTTGCCAATCAGGTGTTGACGAACCCACAAACTGGTTCTTATCAAGTGGTAGGTACCACCCAACTTGGTTGCCAAGATAGCACTGCGGTGGTCATCACCATCAATCAGGCACCCGTATTACAAATCACGCGAGATCTAGGTATTTGCCCAGGTTTTGCTGCAACTATTGCCGTATCTGGGGCAACGAATTATTTATGGAACAATCCTGCTCTAAATGGGACTGGCGGATCCGTAACGCCCAATCAAACCACTTCGTATAGTGTTGTTGGTTCTAATGTTTTCAATTGCCTAGACACCGCAAGTTCTACGGTAACGGTTTACCCGCAGCCAAGTGCCAATTTTGAGGCTAGTCCGCTAATTTTGACCAATGACAACCCAACGGTTTCATTCACTTCTTATGCGCAGAATGCCGCCACAAGTATTTGGGAATTTGGCGACGGCACCACTTCTGAAAACGGCCAAAATGAATTCACTTATACCTATCCATTTGTTGAAGACCAAACCTATACAGTAACCTTAAATGTGGAAAGTGCAGAAGGTTGTACAGATCAAAGCCAAGTTCAAATTCAGATCAAAGGCGGTATTATTTATTACATTCCAAATACCTTTACCCCAGATGGCGATGCACTCAATAATTTGTTCACACCCGTCTTTACATCTGGTTTTGATCCAAATAGTTTTCATATGACGATTTTTAACCGTTGGGGCGAGCCCGTTTTTGAATCCTACGACCCGAAAGGGGGGTGGGACGGTAAAATTGATATTTACGATGCTCCAGAAGGAACTTACACGTATTCCATTGACTTCAATACGCTCAATACGGATCAAATCATGCAGGTAACAGGACACGTCTTACTCATGCGCTAGACTTATGGTAAAAAGATTAATCAGTAGTTTTATTTTCATTTTTGTACTCTCATCGCTTCTTCATGGGCAGTCAATTGGCGGTATTGTCAATACCTATACCGCGGTCACAAATATGACCTCAAATAGCGTAACCGTGAGTAGCGTGGTGGGTTTTTCGGTAGGAGACCGGGTGCTATTGATCCAAATGAAAGGCGCTACTATTAATCAGAGCAATACCGCGAGTTTTGGGCAAGTAGTGGCTTTGGGTTCGGCAGGTAACTTTGAATTTACCAACATTGCCTCTATTTCAGGCAATACCATCACTTTTGTATCCAATCTTTGTAAACCGTTTGCTGTTTCAGGAAAGGTACAACTCATTCGCGTACCTGTATACAATCAGGCTACCATCAATGCCGTGGTTACTTCAAGTCCTTGGAATGGCACAACCGGAGGAGTAGTCGCAATTGAAGCAACCACTAGCCTCACTTTCAATAATATTATTGACGTCAGTGGCAAAGGTTTTGTGGGCGGGTCAGTAACTACAGGATGGTTCATGTGCAACGACCCTAACTTTGCAAGCCCTGGAACAAACGCAGGTAAAAAGGGTGAAGGCATTGCGCTTGCGCCGTTAAATCTAGACGGTAACAGAGCGCCCCTTGCCAACGGTGGCGGTGGTTCTAATTCTGGAAATCCAGGTGCCGGCGGTGGTTCAAATGGTGGAGCTGGCGGACGCGGAGGTAACCAATTTTCTGGATCTTGCCCCGTGAACACTGCTTTTGGCATGGGTGGCTATTTACTTGACTACAGTACATTTCGAGCCTATCTTGGCGGCGGTGGAGGTGGTGGCTACAAAGACAACGGCATGAATGCTACAGTTGGCTCTAACGGAGGAGGAATTGTTTTTATCATTACACCTACCATCATTGGAAATAATCAACAGATTGTGGCAAGTGGAGCTAATGTCATTGGTAATACTGATTCCGAAGGCGCAGGCGGAGGTGGGGCAGGTGGTTGCGTCTATCTACTGACACAAAATATCAGCTCTAATCTCAATGTCAATGTCAAAGGTGGTAATGGAGGCAATATTTTTAGCACGTTGTGGGCTTCAGCCTGTCATGGCCCTGGCGGAGGTGGTGGTGGTGGAGCCATTGTTTTTCAACAAGCAACGACCCCTATAAATGTAACGCCACTTCTTACTGGAGGCAATGCAGGCTCTGTTTTACATACCGGACCAGCCTGTGCAGGTACAAGTTTTGGAGCCCAGGCTGGTGCTCCAGGTACCTTAATGTATAATTATGTTCCTCCAACACCAGGAACCCCACCAAATTTAGGACCTGACACCCTTATTTGTGCCGGTGCAGCGCTTACTTTGCAACCCGATTCTACTTACAATTCTTACACTTGGAACACAGGTGCCACAACGGCTAGTATTACGATTAATTCGCCAGGGACCTATTGGCTAGATGTGCCAAGCGGTTGCGGTTTGGCTAGAGATTCTATAGTAGTGACAACACAGCAGCCTACCTTAAATTTAGGCCCGGACGTTTCTCATTGTTTGGGCGATTCTTCTCTTTTGCAACCTACTGGCTCGATAGGTAGCTATTTGTGGTCAACAGGCGCAATAACTCCAGCTATTTATGTACAAAATGCAGGAACTTATGTACTCAATGTCATCGATAACTTAGGTTGCACAGCACAAGATCTAATTGTTGTAGGCATTCTTCAGTCTGATACAACTTCGAGTAACCTCAGTTTGTGCGTAGGTTCGAGTTATTCATTTTACGGTCAGAATATCACCTCCGCCGGAACCTATCAAACAACTTTAAGTAATCTCTTGGGTTGCGATTCTTTGGTGTATTTAAATGTCACAATGGAGGCCGATACAAGTTATGTTGCCATGACTATTTGTTCCGATTCCATACTTGTATTTAATGGCTTAAACCTCAATAATCCTGGTGCGTACACTGTTCATTTGAACAATCAAAACGGCTGTGACTCCATGGTTGTTTTGACGCTTTCAGAATGGGTCTTACCGGTTGTAACTGTTGCAGATACTTTTGTTTGTGCGGGTACTTGTGTAGATGTCATCCCTACTGGAGCGGTCGATTACAATTGGAATGTACCTCAAAATTCGAATGGCAGTATCACTGTTTGTCCGACACAAACAACGTCATATTTGGTTACAGGAACCGATGTCAATGGTTGTGAGTCGCTGCCTGTGCCAGCTACTGTTCAGATTGATCCAATTCCAGTCCCAAACTTTTACATCAATCCAGATCAGGTAGAAATCGATGATCCAACCATAACCATTTATAACGTAACGGCTGGCAATTTGAATCACCTATGGAATGTGAACGGCAGCATTTTTGAAAATTCAAACAGTAGTTTTAACTACCAGCTTCCATTCCAAGAAGGATCCTATACAATTCAATTGGTAAGTTCTACTGATTTAGGCTGCTCAGATTCTCTTACATTGACGGTAACGGTCATGAACAACATCGCTGTATATATTCCAAATTCATTTACGCCTGACGCCAATGAGTTCAATACCGTTTTCTTTCCAGTTTTCTCAACTGGCTTTATACCTAAGGGATATAGTCTTACCATTTTTAACCGCTGGGGCGAAGAAATTTTCTTCAGCAAAGACTACACTGCATCTTGGGATGGCGCCATGGCCGACGGCACAGATTGTCCAGATGGCGTCTATAATTACCTCTTGGAATACCAAGAAATCACTAAAGGTGAGGTCCAGCGCATATTAGGCTTTGTTCACTTATTGAGATAAAAAAAAGCCCCACGCGATGTAGGGCTTTTCAAATGGTGTCGATCAAAAAAAAGTGATCAATATTCATCTTCGTTGAAGAGAAAATCTTCTCTTGAAGGGTAGTCAGGCCAAATCTCTTCGATGCTTTCGTACATATCGCCTTCGTCTTCGAGATCTTGTAGGTTTTCTACAACTTCGAGCGGAGCGCCTGTTCGGATCGCAAAATCGATGAGTTCTTCTTTAGTGGCAGGCCACGGTGCATCTTCAAGGTAGGAGGCAAGTTCCAGTGTCCAGTACATATGTAAATAATTTAGGTTTAATTTTTGGCAAAAGTAAATTTTATTTCCAAAATTCCAAGTGCCAATCAAAAAAACTAGTAAAAATTTAATGTCGGGGTGTCCAGGTGTGTTCCGCAGTACCGTTGTCTAGGCTGATTTTTCTAGCCAATACAAATAAGAAATCGCTGAGTCGATTGAGGTAGGTGAGTACCAATGCATCAACGCCCTCGAGCTCGTCTAAACTTACGGCCATGCGTTCCGCTCTTCTGCAAATGCAGCGTGCAACATGAGTGTGGGCGCTAATTGGGTGTCCGCCAGGTAAGATAAAAGCCGTCAAGGCTGGCAATGCTTCGTCCATGACGTCCATCCAGTGCTCGAGTTTTTCAACGTCGCTTTCAGTGAGGTCTGGCAATTGCATTTTAGATTTCTCGGGATCTGCAGCTAAATGGGAACCAATGGTGAAAAGTCGGTCTTGAATTTCTTGCAATTGCGCTACGTAGCGCAGGTCAATTGCTAAGGTGCTTATCAGGCCAATGTAAGAGTTGAGTTCGTCTACTGTGCCGTAGGCTTCGATGCGTACATCTCCTTTAGAAACGCGCGTACCGCCGATCAGTCCAGTGCTGCCTTGGTCACCTTTTTTGGTATAAATTTTCATAGCAATTAGTTAGTGGAGTTCGGCAAGTAAAGCGTTCAACTCAGGTTCGGTATAGCGTGTCTTTAGCAATTGATACATGACGTTTTCGACAATGCTATCGGGGCAAGAAGCACCTGAGGTGAGCACAATCCGAACTTGTTCTTTAGAAGGAATAAAATCTGAGGTGTCCTGCATTTCTTTATGGTGGTAATCAAAATGATGAACGGAATATCCATTTATTTCTGAAGCATCTTTGATATAGTAGGTAGGGAATTTGCGTTCGAGCAACTCCACTAAGTGACTGGTGTTGGAGCTATTGTAACCGCCCACTACAACTGCGAAGTCGGCTTCTTGTTCGAGTAGTCCTAAAGTGGCCGATTGGTTGTCGTTGGTGGCGTAACAAAGGGTGTCGCGGGTATCGGCCATGTAGTTTTTGATATTGCCCTCGCCATATAAATCCATGTAACAAGATCTGAGGTAATCTGTGATTTCTTGTGTTTCGGAAGCGAGCATGGTGGTTTGGTTCACGACGCCAATTTTGTTCAGGTGTTGCTTGGGGTCAAAATCCGCGCTCATTTTGCCTTTGAAATAGTCAAAAAAAGCTGCTTCAGTATGCTGACCTCTAATGACTTCCGCTAAAAAATGAGCTTCTTTCATGTCTTTAACGATCAAAGCAGGGCCATTGGCAACGGCATGTGAAAAGGTAGCCCGCGTTTCTTCGTGGTCGTGTTTGCCATGAATGACAATTGTATGGGCTGTTTCGCCGAGTTTTTCGGAACGGTTCCAGACCTTTTCTACAAAAGGGCAGGTGGTGTTATAGGTTTGGATGTCAAGACCTAACTCTTTGAGTTGCTGCTCAATTTCTAAAGTGGTGCCAAAAGCGGGGATGAGCACGACATCGGCTGGAGTGAGTTCAGAAAAAGCAATAAGTTGCGCACCGTTGGTGTCTTGCAGAAACTGAATGCCATTGCTCGTGAGGTCTTCATTTACCGCCGGATTGTGGATCATTTGGCTCAGTAAAAAGATGCGCTTACCAGGGTTTTCTGAAAGCGCTTTGTAGCTGCGTTCAATGGCGTTTTCTACGCCATAACAAAAGCCAAAATGTCGTGCAATCAGAAAAGTGAAGTCTCCAATTTGAAGTTCAGACGGCGTAAAATCTTTTTTGCGCGGATCTGCTACTTTGCGCTGCGCTTTGATTTTGCTAAGCAAAGGCGAGCGGTAGAATGTAGGTACTTTAAATTGTTTCATACAGCTATAACACTTAATATTAGCCTTTGGTTCGGTAGTTTAGTTGTGCAGCTTTCCAGGATATTGCTCGAGTGCCACGCGTAAACATTCCACTGCAGCTTTCAGGTGCGCTTGGTCGAGAACATATGCAATGCGCGCTTCTTGCATGCCAGCGCCAGGTGTTGCGTAAAAACCGTTGGCAGGCGCCATCATGACGGTTTGCCCTTCAAAGTCAAATTCCTCTAGTAACCATTGGCAAAAATGTTCTGCGTTTGCTACAGGGAATTTAGCCACACAATAAAAAGCACCACTTGGCTTCGGGCAGAATACACCAGGAATACTGTTGAGGCCATCTACCATAATATTGCGCCGCGCCACGTATTCGCCAACTACTTCATCAAAATAGCTTTGCGGGGTATCTAAGGCGG
>JBIIBL010000053.1:0-14793 GCA_044239425.1 Crocinitomicaceae bacterium
TGCAATTTGATCCACTGGTGGAGGCGAGAGGCGGGCTTGTCCAAATTTAAGCGCTGCCTGCATGAATTCTTTGTTTTTAGAAATGAGGGCGCCAATGCGGGCACCACACATTGAATATCTTTTTGAAACGGAGTCGATCATGACCACATTTTGTTCGATGCCTTCCAAATTCATGGTAGAAAATGGTTTGGCGCCGTCGTAGCAAAATTCACGGTAAACTTCATCTGCAAATAAGAAGAGGTCGTGTTTTTGAATGATATCGCGGAGTTGTTCGAGTTCTTCTTTAGCATAAAGATAGCCAGTAGGGTTGCCCGGGTTGCAAATGATGATTGCTTTGGTTTTAGCCGTGATTTTTGCTTCAATTTGGTTAACTGGTGGCAAAGCAAAACCGTTTTCGATATGTGAAGTAACTGGAACAACCTTAAGACCAGCCATCACAGCAAAACCGTTGTAGTTGGCATAAAATGGCTCTGGAATAATAATTTCATCGCCCGGATTACAAGCGGTCATGAGGCCGAAAATAAGCGCTTCTGAACCACCTGTTGTAATAATGATGTCTTCGGTTTGGACTGGAATGCCTTGTTTTTGGTAGCTCACTGCCAATTTCTGACGATACGATTCAAAACCTGCAGAATGGCTGTATTCCAAAACTTTATGATCTAAGTTGTGAATTGCGTTGAGTGCAGCAGCTGGAGTTTCGATGTCTGGTTGCCCGATATTTAAATGGTATACTGTTTTACCCGCTTTTTTAGCGGCTTCCGCGTAAGGAACCAATTTGCGAATTGGCGAAGCGGGCATTTCGATGGCTTTTAAAGCTAATGAAGGCATGTGTTTAATTTTAGTCCTCAAAATTAATCAAACTTTTTTTTGCAGATTTTTTTTATTTGGTGACAAATAATATTTATATTCGCTGAGTTAATCCAAAAAATCGCCTATAGATCAAATTTACCTTTAACCGCCGAAACCAATTTCAGCACAAAAGTGTAAACTATGATCTTAGCTCAATTAAGCGATTCCCAGCTCATCAAATCTTATGTTGCCGGTAACGAAGACGCCTTTGGCCATCTCTTACATCGCCATCAAGAAGCCATTTTTAAGTTTATTTACAATAAGGTAAAAGAATCCGAACTCACCAACGACCTCTTTCAAGAGACCTTCGTCAAAGTGATTCAAAAGCTCAAACTAGGCGCCTATCAAGAAGAAGGCAAGTTTTTACCTTGGGTTTTGCGCATTGCCCACAATTTGGTCATCGACCATTTCAGAAAGCAAACCAAGCACCGCATGATCTCAGAACGCCATTCTTGGTCCGAAGACTACAACATCTTTCACAAGATTTCCAGCGATGATCCTAATTTCGTGCAAGCCACCACCGCTGAAGAAATTGCAGAACAACTCCATCAGTTAATGGCGCATTTGCCAGAAAGCCAACGCGAAATGATCTACATGCGCTTGTTTGAAGAGCGTTCATTTAAAGAAATTTCAGAGTCTGAAGGGGTGAGTATTAATACAGCGCTCGGAAGAATGCGTTATGCACTGCTCAATTTGCGTAAAATGATCGACGATCATGCGCTTACCATGGAGCTTTCTTAGTCCAATTCAAATTTGCTGTGTATCTTTGCCATACACGTTTGAATTATGTTTGAGAATCTTACCGATAAGTTTGAAAGAGCCTTTAAAGTCCTCAAAGGGCAAGGCCAAATCACCGAAATTAATGTAGCTGAAACGCTCAAAGAAGTGCGTCGCGCGCTCCTTGATGCCGACGTCAGTTTCAATACAGCCAAACAATTTACCAATACGGTCAAAGAAAAGGCCCTAGGGAAAGATGTCCTCAATGCCGTTTCTCCAGGGCAGCTCATGATCAAAATTTGCCATGAAGAACTCATTGAGCTCATGGGTGGCAACGAGGTGGACATCAACCTCAAAGGCGCTCCGGCAATTATTTTAATGTCCGGTTTGCAAGGGTCGGGTAAAACCACCTTTACCGGTAAACTCGGCGCTTATCTCAAAAACAAAAAAGGCAAAAAAGTGCTTTTGGTGGCCTGCGACGTCTACCGCCCAGCTGCCATAGATCAGCTCCATGTACTCGGAGAGCAACTTTCTATTGACGTTTATTCCAACAAAGAAGAAAAGAATCCAATTGCCATCGCACTAGCAGCCATCGCTCATGCCAAAAGCAATGCTTTCAATGTCGTTTTGGTCGATACCGCCGGTCGTTTGGCAGTCGATACCCAAATGATGGACGAAATTGCCGCGCTCAAGCAAGCCTTACAACCTGCCGAAACTCTTTTTGTGGTCGACTCCATGACCGGGCAAGACGCCGTCAACACCGCAAAAGCCTTCAACGAACGCATCGATTTTGATGGGGTTGTGCTCACTAAACTTGACGGCGATACCCGAGGTGGAGCAGCACTTTCTATCAAATCGGTTGTCAACAAGCCCATTAAATTCGTCGGAACCGGCGAAAAAATGGATGCGCTTGACGTCTTCTATCCTAAAAGAATGGCAGACCGCATCCTCGGGATGGGCGATGTCGTCTCGTTGGTAGAGCGCGCGCAGGAACAATTCAACGAAGAAGAAGCGCGCCGTTTGCAAAAGAAAATCATGAAAGATCAATTCGATCTCAATGACTTCTTAGCGCAGCTCCAACAAATCAAAAAAATGGGGAACGTCAAAGACCTCATGGGCATGATCCCCGGAATGGGCAAAGCCATGAAAGACGTCGACATCCCAGACGACGCTTTCAAAGGTATTGAAGCCATCATTCTTTCTATGACGCCAAAAGAGCGCGCCAATCCCGCTTTGCTCAATCCTTCTAGAAAGAACCGCATTGCCCAAGGTAGCGGCACCAATATTCAAGAAATCAACAAACTTCTCAAGCAGTTCGAAGACATGCGCAAAATGATGAAGCTCATGAGTAACCCACGCAATATGATGGGAATGATGAGCAAACTCAAAGGCATGGGCGGAATGCCAGGCATGTAATAATGGAGCAACACCATCCATCAGATTGGTATGAACCCAAGCCCGTACTCGAGAAAGTAAAAGTACGCAGCAATTGGGGGATGACCCTCTTTTCTGTGTTGTTGTTTGCTCTAAGTTTCCTTTATATTTTCTCCGACGAGCTCGATTTTGTGTTTTATTTAGTGCTCGTACTTTTCTTGCATGAGTTTGGTCATTACCTCATGATGAAACAATTCAAATACGAAGACCTCCGCATGCTTTTTATTCCACTCATGGGTGCGTTTGTGCAAGGAAGCAAAAAACAATATTCGCAAAAAGAAAGCTTTTTAGTGATTGCAGCGGGTCCGTTTCCAGGAGTGGTGTTTGGGCTGACCTTGCTTTTTTTAGCCCAACACTACCAACAAAGTTGGTTACTAGAGCTCAGTTTTTTATTCTTGTTTTTGAATGTCATCAACCTCTTGCCGATAGACCCCCTAGATGGCGGCCAATTATTCAAGTTGTTTGTGCGCGCAAAACGCGATCTTTTTTTGCTCATTTTTGCACTCTTGTCGTCTTTACTCATGATCACTGTGGGTTATCTCATCGATAGCTGGATCCTTCTTGCTTTTGGTTTTTTGATGTCGTTTAAGGTGAGGAGTTTTCAGCGTAACTACCAACTCCGTCAGGTATTGGACAGCCAAGGCCTTGACTACGAACTCAACTACGAAGACCTGACCGACCAAGACTACCATCAGCTCAAAACTGTTTTGCTAGAAGAAAATCCGAAACTACGCACCATGCAAGAACTCCACGGAGAGGCGGCACAAGAAGTCATTGCCAGCCATGTTAATTCCGTTTTGTCGGTCCCAATTCGCCGAGATGCCAGCCTTGCTTTTCGCATTATTCTAGTGACTCTTTGGTTACTTTTGATCAGTTTACCCGTCATTTTAATGGTCGGAACATTTTTCGATTTTACCTGGTATTTTGAAACGCTTTAAACACCTTTTTCTTTCTATTGGTTTGCTCACCTTGTGTGGCAATAGTTTTGCGCAATGCGAACAAGTGTTGGTGAGCGGCAAAATTGTCGATACCCTGCGCTTGCAAAACTTCTACAATTTAATGGTCGTGAACAAAACAACCGGACGAGGCGTGTTCGGACAGCCGAACGGACATTTTTCAGTTTATGCCAATAGCGGTGATCTCATTGCACTCTCTACAAAAGGATATCCGGTTTACCAATTTGTAGTCAAACCCGACGACAACTGCCAAGCCAAAATTTTAGCTTACGTGGAGCGCTTGCCTCAAGAAGTACCAGACGTCATTGTAAGGCCACTCAAAACGCTTGAGCAAATCAAAGAAGAGCGCGAAAACCTTGCGCTGCGCGAAACCCGCTTGGTAACTGGTGTCAATGTGTTGGAAAGTCCAATTACAGCGCTGTATCAAGCCTTTTCTAAAAAGGAACAAAACAAACGCTGGATTGCAGAGCAACAATTTAAAGACGATCAGCGCCGTATTGTTCAGGAATTACTGAGACTATACGTAGCCTTTGACATCATTGAGCTGACCGAAGCAGAATTCGATGAGTTCATTACCTTTTTGAACATCGACGAGCAGTTTATCAAGACGGCAAGCGAAATGGAACTCATCCTTTTTATCAAGGATAAATACGATCATTTTAGAAGGCTTTGATTTCTTCAATGATGCGAAGTGCAAGGCTTGTTGCTTTTTCTTCAGATGCAGACTCCGCATAAATGCGAATAATGGGTTCTGTGTTGCTTTTACGCAAATGCGCCCATTCTTTCTCGATATAGATTTTGACGCCGTCGGTGGTGTCTACCTCGTTTGCTGCGTATTTCTTTGCCATCTGCACCAAAATGTCATCTACATTGGTAGTAGGCGCGAGGTCGATTTTATTTTTAGAAATCACGTAGTTCGGGTAACTCGCTCTGAGGGTGGTCATGCTGGTGTCTTTGTGTGCTAAATGACTCAAAAACAAAGCAATGCCTACTAGTGAATCGCGGCCGTAATGAAGTTCAGGGTAAATGATACCACCGTTTCCTTCGCCGCCAATAACGGCGCCAATTTCTTTCATTTTGACAACCACATTGACTTCACCAACTGCTGCCGCTTCATAACGTAAACTACGTGCTTCTGTGATGTCGCGAAGGGCGCGTGTGGAGGATAAATTTGAAACAGTAGGGCCAGGCGTGTGGGTAAGCACGTAGTCAGCAACGGCTACCAGCGTGTATTCTTCGCCGAACATGCTGCCGTCTTCGCAAACTAATGCCAAACGATCTACGTCTGGGTCAACAGTGATGCCTAAATGTGCGCCTTTTGCCTTCACGACACTAGAAAGTTCAGTGAGGTGCTCCGGCAACGGCTCCGGATTGTGCGGGAAATGCCCGGTTGGCTCGCAGTAGAGTTCAGTGATTTCTTTAACGCCGAGCTCACGAAGAAGTGCCGGCACGAAAGTACCACCGGTAGAGTTTACAGCATCGACCACAATTTTGAAGTTGGCCGCAGCAATAGCTGATTTATCTACTAAAGGAAGATCGAGAATAGCTTGAATGTGTTTTTGCAGATAGGTGTCGTTGGGTGTAATTGTGCCGAGGTCGTCAACTTCAGCGAATTTGAAGGCTTCGTCTGCGGCAATTTGCATGAGCGCTTCGCCTTCAGCGCCCGAAATGAATTCGCCTTTCGCGTTGAGGAGCTTGAGTGCATTCCATTGCTTAGGGTTGTGGCTCGCTGTTAAAATGATGCCGCCTTGCGCTGCTTCCATTGGTACGGCAATTTCTACGGTTGGTGTTGTAGAGAGGCCGAGATCGATGATATCGATGCCAAGACCAACAAGGGTTTGCTGCACCAAACTTGCAATCATGGGGCCTGAAATGCGCGCGTCTCTGCCTATAACAACCTTGAGGCGTTGCCCTGGGTATTGTTGCTGAAGCCAAGTGCCATAAGCAGCTGCAAATTTGACGGCGTCGATAGGCGTGAGGCCGTTGTCAACAGCACCGCCGATGGTGCCGCGAATGCCAGAGATGGATTTGATGAGTGTCATGAAAGTTTGTTTTGGAGCATTTGGAGCACCGCAACCATGGCTTCAGTGCCTTTGTTGCCGTGTTGGCCACCCGCGCGGTCTAGGGATTGTTGTTCGGTGTTGTCAGTGAGCAGACAAAAGCCAACAGGCTTGTCGTATTTGAGCATGACATCCATGAGCCCGTGGGTGGTGCCGCTGCATACAAAATCGAAGTGGCGTGTTTCACCTTGAATAACGACGCCAATGGCCAAAACGCCATCGATGTTGTTTTGCTGACAAAATTGTTGTGCACCCAAAGGAAGTTCAAATGCTCCTGGTACGTTGAGCACCTGACGCAATTCTGGTTTGTGGCCTATTGCGTCTAGCGCAGCCAGTGCACCTTCTAATAAGCGTTGGGTGATGTGCCCGTTCCATGCAGAAACAACAATGCCGATTCGAAAATCGGCACAGTTGGTTAAGGTTGATGGATCAAAGGCAGAGAGGTCTTTACCTGCTGTAGCCATAATGAAAATTATTTAGTAGCGCATCGAGCGATGTAGCGATCGATGGTTTTGGTACTTGCGTAGTTAGGGTAATCGTCTTTGATGCGTTGGTAGTGAACGGCGGCATCTGCTTTTTTGTTGAGTTTTTTCTCGCAAACTAAACCAGCTTTGAATAAGTACATAGGTGTTGTGAACTCGTTGTCTTCGCGGTCTGCAGCTTGTGTGTAGAAAGTCAAAGCATCGTTGTATTTTTTCAGTTCGCTGTAGCAGTCGCCTTGAAGGCCAATGCTCATGGTAGAAACATAGGTGTCTTCGAGGTTGACGTCTTCGAGCATTTTGATAGCGGCTGCAAATTTGCCTTTTTCCATATATTGGGTTGCAAGCAAGTACTGTGCGATTTCGCCACCAGTTTTGCCATCGTTACTTTTGACAAAAGGCTCAAGAATGCGAATGGCTTGGTCGGTAGAATCTTTGGTGACGTAATTTAAGGCAACCCACCAACCATCGTTTGATTTTTCGTTTGCCGGTCCCCAAATGAACTGACGGTATGAGAAATAAATTACTACTGCTGCTATAAGACCACCAACGATGTAAGTTCCTAACTTAAAGCTTTTGTTGGAGTTGAATTTGTTTTTAAGGTCTTCGAAGCTCAATTGCTCTATCATAATCGAATTTTTTGAAACGCAAATATAAATCATTTTAGCAAATGAATTGCTTATTTTTGCGCTATGTTTCAACGCAATTGCTCTCCTTTTTCGGTCTTACTTCTTTTTTTACTTGGTTTTGTTCCTTCTTTAAGTGCTCAAAATACGGTCAGTGTCACTGGAAAAGTACTCTCATACGAGCAAAATAGTGCCTTGGAATACGTATCAATCAAATTGTACAAACTCCCTGATTCCACCTTTCAAAAAGGTGTTTTCACCAATGCCGACGGCCGTTTTTCACTAAGTACTAATCCTGGAAAATATTACCTGCAATTAAGTTTGGCTTTTTATGAAAACCAAACTACTGAGGCATTTGAGCTCAAGCCGGGGCAAACCAATTTTCATCAAGGTACGCTGCGCATGCAACAACCCAAAACCCAAGAGGTCAAAGAGGTTGTGGTGCGTGGGCAGAAGGATGTCATGGAAGCTGGCATCGACAAAAAGATCTACAATGTAGCCGAGGATTTAAATGTAAACGGTGGTACCGCCAATGACATCCTCAATCGCTTGCCGTCAGTAGAAGTTGACCAAGACGGCGGGGTTTTGTTGCGCGGCCAAGGAAGCGTTACCATTTTAATTGATGGCAGGCCTAGCTCCATGAGTGGCGGGAACGGCAAAACCTTACTAGATGCGTTACCTGCCAATTCGATAGAACGCGTCGAAATCGTGACCAATCCATCTGCTAAATATGACCCCGATGGTACCTCAGGCATCATCAATATTGTACTCAAAAAGAACAAATTACTTGGTTTCAATGGTATGGTGTCCGCCAA
The DNA here is from genome assembly GCA_044239425.1 of Crocinitomicaceae bacterium. GTDB lineage: Bacteria > Bacteroidota > Bacteroidia > Flavobacteriales_D > Crocinitomicaceae > UBA952. Next base: position 7,937 of record JBIIBL010000053.1, read on the forward strand.
TTTGGCATCAGGCGATTTAAAAGGAGGTAATGTAGGGGAGAGCAGTGTGTCCTTGAGTTACCGCAATGGCAATGTCAATGTTTTTGGCACTTACAATGCGCGTTACCTCGAAGGTTACCGCAACAACTACAACGATATCCGTCAAGAACTCAACTCAGGTGTTTTCATACTAGATCAAAACCGCACTGGTACCGACCTCGACGCCGGCCAAACATTCCGCATGGGAGCCGATGTCAACCTAAATCCGCGCAATACCATTGGTTTTGTGGCAACGGGCTCCCTCACGCGCCGCGACCGAGCAGGTGTGCTCTGGAATGCACAGCTCGACGAATCGGGAACCATCACCAATCTTTGGAGCCGCAGTTCATACGACCCTACCGATCGTCAGAACCTCGATTTGAACCTCAACTACAAACACGACTTTAAAGAAGAACGCGGCAATCTCATTTTGGACGTCAATCAGTCACTCGGTTCAGAAGATATCGAAGGGTATTACGTCAATACCTACTTCAACCCAGATACCTCACTTTCTTCGCTTCCCATTTTGGACCAGCGCCTTTTCAATACCGACAAAAACAACATCACTACTGCTCAGGCTGACCTCACTTATTTGTTTCCAAAATTAGGTTTGCGCACAGAGGCGGGCCTGAAGGCTATTTTAAGAGATCAACTTGTAGATACGTATTCAGAAACCCTTGACAATAGTTTAAACGCATACCAAGAAGACACCCTTGCTAATTTCTTGTACGGCTATAAAGAACAGATCTACAGCTTCTACGGAGTAGCGGGCAAGCAAATCAAGCGCTTTAAAATGCAAGCGGGTTTGCGCGCCGAAAAGGCTTATCAAATTCCGAATCTTATTTCGGATAGCATTCGCATCGTCAATGACTACTTTAATTTCTTTCCATCGGCACACCTGCGCTATGAGCTCCAACCTAAGTCAGAATTAAGTTTGAGTTATTCACGTCGCATCAAACGGGCCTCTGCCAACGAACTCAATCCATTTACCAACTATTCCGACCCGTTTAATTTACAGCGTGGTAATCCTTATTTGAGTCCTGAATACATCCATTCTTTTGACTTGGCCTATTCACTCGAAAAGAAAAAATTGACCGTTTCGAGTGCTTTGTTCTTTCGTCAATCCAATGGTGTGATTTCTCGCTTCAAAGAATTTTATCCCGACAACACCAGTGCGGTGAGTTACATGAATATTGCCCAAACCAAAGCGCTAGGCGGTGAGCTCATTTTGATGTTCAAGCCTTCGCCTTCTTTGCGCAGTACGCTTTCTTACAACGGTAATTACACTTGGTACAAAACAAACATGGCTGGGTTTCCTGACCGTCAAGGGTTCAATCACAATGTCAAATGGAATACTTCTTATGAATTCTGGAAAAAGACAGCCACTTTACAGTTGAGTGTCAATTACAATGGCCCACGTGTAACGGTACAAGGTATCGCACAACGAAGAGGCCCAATAGACCTCGCTTTTGAAAAGAAACTTGCTAACGGAAATTGGTCACTGGGTGCGCGTGTCACCGATATTTTCGACCGCCAAGGTTTCTATTTTGAAGTAGACCGCCCAGGGGTTTATCAAGTCGGTGAATTCAAGTGGCTCACGCGTCGTGTGTATATATCGGCGAGCTATAAATTTGGCAAACTTGAGATTTCTAACAAAGCTAAGCAGAGTAGTTCTGACGGCGGAGGAGAGCTTTAAGAATTGTTGAGTTTAGTCCAGATAGCTTTGTTCCAAGCGATGTATTGCTGAAGCAGCAATGGTGTGTTTTCGTTAGATAAGTCCTTTATCGATGTGATTTCTACTTTCTGTAATTCGCTTAGTAAGCCAAGTATTTGTTGCGGGTCAAATTGTTTGGATAGCAATATTTCTTGTGCTTTGATATCTGCGCCTGCCCAAAATTGAAAGAAGTCTTTTTGTTGCTCTAGCCAAAACTCGAGTAATTCTTTTAACAAGAGTGGAGAATGCCCGTTGTAAACCAACAAAGCAATCTTCACTTTTATTTGATACTGTGCATTGAATTGTGCCCGCATGGAGTGGTCCTTTGAACCCGAAACCACTTTGTAATCCTTAAGTGGTGCTAGTTGTTCATCTGGAAAACCAACGCCGAGTACACGTGCAGCTGTATCGAGTCGCGAAAGTTCTTTGATCCACTTTGGATAAAGGAGAACTTGTTCTAATTGACGGTAGATTTTTTGTTTGAGTTCGAAAAAAACAAACTCGATTTGTTCGTCTAGTGGATCTTCCTGATGGAGCTTGAGTAAAATGAGGGCTTCCTCAGGACTCATTTTTTTAGGTTTTTACGCATGCGTAAGTTGAGCATTTCTACAATTAAGGCATAGACCAATGCAAAATAGATGTAGCCTTTTTGCATGTGTTCGCCAAAACCTTCAGCAATGAGCATGACGCCAATAGCGACTAAGAAAGACAAAGCGATCATTTTTATTGTAGGACGCTCATTAATGAATTTACTAATTGGTCCGGAGAAAAGCATCATGACAAACATGGAAACAAGGACAGCTAAAACAATTATAATAAGTGGGTTGCCATGTGTTTCGTGGGCGATATCGTTGGTCATGCCGATAGCTGAAATGACAGAATCGAAGCTAAAGATGAAATCGACTAAAACAATTTGTGTGACGGCTGCCGAAAAGGTTGCATATGCTTTAGCACTTGCTTCGTGTTCCCGACCTTTGACACTCGCGTGCATTTCGCCGACCGATTTATAAATCAAGAACAATCCTCCGATGAGCAATACCAAGCTATGGGCGGTAAATGAATAACCTGCCACACTGAAAAGTGGTTCGCGGTCGAGGGTCATGATCCAGGAAACCAAGCTCAGCATAATGATACGAATGATAAGTGCTAAACTCAATCCGATGAGGCGTGCGCTGCGCTGCTTGTTTTTTGGAAGGTTGTCGGTGATAATCGAAATAAAGATGATGTTATCGATGCCGAGCACAACTTCAAGTAAGGTAAGGATCAAGAGGTAGGTGAGGCCAACGGAAGTGCCAAGAATGGCGAAATAATCGATAAAACTGTTCATGTTTATTTTTTTACGAAATTAAAAAAGTCTGACAATACTTGCGCATTGCCTTCTTGGTGGGTTTGTATTTCTAAGAGCTGAATGTCGTTCGACAAGAAATTTTCTAGGGTTGCAATCAGTTGGTTTTTGGCAGAAAGAAATTGCACCTCAAAGCCAAAACCTTCGGCAATTTTACCCGGAGATTTTTGGTGTGTAGCTTCAAAATACTGTGCTCTTAAAGGTGAGTTTGCTGGCCCTGGAATGATTTGAAAAATACCGCCACCATGATTTTGAATGATGATGATTTTGAGGTTTTTCGGAAATGGATTGGTCCAAAGCGCGTTGCTGTCATAAATAAATGAGGTGTCGCCGCAAACGAGTAGGTGTTGTTGCTCAGGGCTGGCAAGCGCCGCGCCAACTGCCGTAGAAACAGAGCCGTCTATGCCGCTGGTACCGCGGTTACTGTAATAATGTACACCTTCAATGGGGTCGAAAAGCTGTGCATAGCGCACCACCGAACTATTAGCCAAGTGCAGCGTGAAAGCATTGGGGAGTACTTGCTGAAGCGCGGCAAAAATATCGTAGTCAAATAAGGTGTCTGGTTTGGTTTCAAAGCGTACTTGTTGATCTTTGGCAAGATAATCTAGGGCCTTCCATTTTCCTTGGTAATTCATTGAATTCAAGGAGAGGTCTTGTGCTAATATTTCTTTGAAAAATAAGCTTGGATTTATTGGAAGGCAAGCACTCAAAAGCCCAAAGGTGTTCATGTCGGGAAAGTCCGAAGCCAAGCGCCAATGCAACAGCAGCGGCGTTTGTCGCAAGTAAGCTTTGATGCGTTTAGATACGATGGCTCCTCCAAGACTGATTAAGATGTCAGGTTGGTAGTTGGGGTCGGCGGCATCAAAACCGTTCAAGCTGCGGTCTATGCAAGCATTAAAGCGTTCGTGTTGCAAATTAGAGGTGTTCTCAACGAGCACCACCACATTGCTGTATTTCGCAAAAAGCGCCAATTGAAATGCCAAGGCAGGGTTAGGGTCCATTTGCCCTACCAATACCATGATTTTTTTGCCTGACAACAAAGAAAAGTCAGGTAGCGGGGCTTGCGGATATTCAGATGAAATTTCTGGAAATTTAAAATCTTGGAAAGCAGCCTGACCATATAAAGGTTCATTGAGCCCAATATTCAAATGAATAGGGCCGGTCCAGGGCTGCTGTAAAATTTGTAAGAAAGCGTGTAATTGTGCAGTGGTTTGTGGGTCCGCCACAAATTGGTCTTCGTCAAAACCTAAGTAAGCGTGCGTATGGTTTTTAAAAACCTCGGCCTGCACAATGGTTTGACCATCGCCTTGATTGATCCATTTGGCGGGGCGGTCGGCGGAGAGTGCTACAATCGGAATATTGCGGTAATAAGCTTCTGAAACCGCAGGGTAGTAGTTCAGGCAAGCAGAGCCCGAGGTGCAGCAAATGGCAACAGGTGTTTGGGTTTGCTGCGCCCAACCAATTGCAATAAAGGCCGCCGCGCGTTCGTCGTGAACAACCAAAGTTTCAAATTGAGGATGCGCATCAAAGGCAATTGCAAAGGAAGCGTTCCTAGAACCCGGCGACAACACAACTTGGCGAACCCCATGATGGGCGAGGGCCGCAACCACAAATTGGACCAGTTCTTTGTCTGAGCTTTGCATGCGGCAAATTTACTGCAAATCAGAGCAGCCGCAATAAGGTTTGGCTTTTATTTTCGGTTTCTTCCCATTCGAGTTTGGCAACTGAATCGGGCGTGAAACCACCACCCACATAACAATACAGATGTTGTTCTACTACACTGCCACAGCGCAAATTGACGAATAGTTTTTGTGCACCTTCCGTAGCGCGTCCTATGATACCCGTATAAAGCTTGCGCTCATGGCTTTCCGCAGCAGCGATGTATTGTTGCGCTACTTTTTTAGGAAGCCCAGCAACTGCTGGAGTAGGATGGAGGTGTTTGAGCAGTAAAGGCAATACGCGGTCAGGCATTTGCCAGGTGAGTTCTTGCAAAAGATGCGTTACAGGGCCCGAGTTATAGGGTTGCACATCTGAAAGCTGTAATTGCGAGCCTGGAATTTGTCGAAGTTGCCCTTCGATAAACTCCGTCACCATGGCGTGCTCGTTATATTCCTTAAATGTGAAGTCGCGCGGGTCGGCAGTTGGTTTGGTGCCTGCAAGTGCCATGGTGCGCCAATGGTTTGGTTGGCGTTCTAAAAGCACTTCTGGTGTAGCGCCAATCCAGGTTCCTAAGATGGTGTCGTGAAAATAATAGACGAGCGCATTGGGGTAGTTCAGCAACAGCTGTTCATATAAATGAAAGGGGTCGGCGATGGTTTGCTCCGATTTTTTAATGCGAGAAAGCACAATTTTATCTGCGATACCACGATCGAGGTCTTTGATGAGTTGCGCTGCTTGAAAGATATATGCTGCTTGGTCAATGCAAAAAGGAACTGCTTGCTCAGTTTGGGTAGCAATGGCGTCTTCAGACCAATAATAATTAAACTCTTGATTGAAGTTAGAAACTACAAATTGATGATTTTCAATGCTTTCATCTGAAACAAAATTGCCATTTAGGCTTTGGGGTTCTTCTCCAGGAAAGCGAAAGTATAGCATGTTAGTCTTCTTTAGGCAAGATCATAACGGTGTGTTTGCCGTGGCAAATCAGGCGCTCGCTTTGCGCTTCTCTGATCTCAATGGTCCAAAGATGCGTTTTGCGACCAGCGTGCACCAACTGAGCGGTGGCAATGACGAATCCTTCTCGCACAGCCCCAACATGGTTGGCCGCGATGTCCAGACCAACTGAATAATGCGTAAGCGGATCAATGAGTAAAACAGAACCCAAAGAACCAACGGTTTCCATGAGCGCCACGCTAGCACCGCCGTGCAACAAACCCATGGGCTGGCGCGTGCGTTCGTTCACGGGCATGCTCGCTTTTACAAAATTGTCGCCAATTTCAAGATAGGTAATGTCCAGCGCCTCCATGAGGGTGCCTGGGTTGAGTGCGTTGAGTTGATCGAGCGGAACTTGCTTTAATTTCATGCTGCAAATATAGCCAAGACCTTTGCAACAGGGAGTAGAAATTGTAATTTTGATCTATGAAAATGACAAAATCCATCGATGTTTTCCTAACAGACGGCTGCGGCCGCTGCAGCAAGTTCGGCACAGACTACTGCTCTGTGCGCGTTTTTTCACAAGAAATCGAAGCCCTGCGCAGCATTGCCTTGTCTGTGTTTGAAGAAGAAACCATGAAATGGGGCGCGCCTTGCTACAGCCACAACGGCAAAAATGTGGTCATGCTTTTTAGTTTCAAAGACAACTGTGGTTTTTCCTTCTTCAAAGGCCCGCTCTTAGCAGATACCCACAAAATGCTTGTTGCGCCTTCCGAAACCGCTCAAACTTTTCGCCTGTTGCGCTTCACCAAGCTCGCTCAAATTATTGAAAAGCAAGATGAAATCCGTTCTTATTTATTTGAAGCGCTAGAGGTCGAGAAAGCTGGTCTCAAGCTCAAGCCAACACCTGCAAACGAATTTCCTGTCCCTGAAGAATTACAAGCACAGTTCGAATCCTCCCCAGCATTTGAAGCTGCCTTCAAGGCATTAACTCCCGGCCGACAGAAAAACTATCTCCGTCATTTCAATGACGCCAAGCAAAGCGCCACCCGCAGCGCCCGAATCGAAAAATACAAACCCTTCATTTTCAAAGGCATCGGCATGGACGAAGCCTGGAAGCTCAAATAGTTTTTCAAAAAACTTCACTAAAATTCTCAAAAGCCCTTGCCAAAACCCGAAGTTTTACTA
>JBIIBL010000013.1:0-33759 GCA_044239425.1 Crocinitomicaceae bacterium
AAGGTTTTCACCAGTCCCAGACCATCGCTACGTGTCGTTGGAAATGAAATCATGACAGTGCATGCCGAAAGCTATCAATGGTATTTGAATGGGGCCGTAATTCCCGCAGCGAACAATCAAAAATACACCATAAACCAAAGTGGCTATTTCAAGGTCTTGACCACTTTTTTAAACGGAAAAATGGAGTTCTCGGATAGTGTGTACCTCTCCCCGCTCGGGCTTCAAGGAGCAACAGCTGTTAAAGAGATTGCAGTTTATCCAAATCCGGTCAATGATGTCGCCACCATCGATTTGACTCAACTAACCGGCTCTTCGTTTGATTTGAAGATTTTCAATTTATACGGGCAAATTGTATATGCTCAGACGTCTGTTGAGGCTGGTTCGATTCGAATCGATAGAAGAAATTTGCAGAGCGGTTTATTTTTCTTTCAGGTCCTATCCGAAAATAAAACAATAGGAATAGGTAAATTCATTGTTGAATAAAATGATCAAATCGATTTTATTCGTGACGGGTATTTTGGCAGCTTTGCCAGCTGGTAACCTTGATACAAAAATCCGTCAAGATCAGCAAATGAATCAAAATGCAGGAAGTGCACTTACCAAACAAATTCATCCAATTATTCAAACCATTTTTTGTGGCCTCCCCCTCGATAAATCACGTTTGGAACTTCGTGAAATGATTTTAAAGGACAAGAGGTTTATGTCGACAGATACCACTTTCAACAACTTCCCTCCTTCCACTTTTTTCAAAGGCCTAACAACAGACAAAGGCCTCATTGAAGCCGAGCCCGATTCTATTCAAGTCATGCTGATTTATGGCAATGCTGCGCTGGTAACTGAGAAAGGCGGACAAGAAGACACCACCAAACACCCGATGATTTTAGAGTATCAGTATTTCTTTTCCAGCAAAGAAAGTGCTGAACTGGAATATAGACGCATATTGAATTTGGTGCAACCTATTTTTACTGACACAAGTTCAATTATGGATGACAATTGGGAGACAGATTACTCAACTGGTCGACAAAATGGAATTCAAAAGTGCAGCGGAAAAATTTTCGATAGCTATGAACCTTACTACAGAGTAGCTATTTCAATGATATCCTATACTCCGTCAGATGACGCGCAGCTGTTTTTTGTGCTCGACATCGCCTTTAGTAAAGAGGATAAATAGCTACTCCTGATTAACAAGATTTATATGGTTTTGTTTGGTTTTAGAGGTTAATCGTTCTAAAAAATACAATGTATAGAACATGTTCTAGCCTACTCCGGCATATAATAAATACTCACAAAAATTCGATAAGCGAGGTAGACGCCCATTACGGTCCATATCCACCATCTGTTTTTCATGTACCAGTCCATAGTTTAAGTTCTTAGGTTTGTTTAAAGATAGGGTTATTTGTTTAGCGCATCGCCTCCTCCAACTTTGCAATATCAAACTTCGACATTTGCATGAAGGCATAGGTTGCTAGGAACTATTAAAAAGATTGCAGTTTCAAAGCTAATGATTAGGTTTAAGTTTATTTTAAATATTACTCATGATCAACTGGCACACCTCTACCCCACCCCAAGCTCCTTTTTTTGCATCTATTTTCAACTATTATCTATCTGATAATTTAGATGGTTATGAAGCCTATGACCTACAAACGCTAGAATTAGTGAAGCAAATGCCGGGTTTCTTAGGTTTCGAAAGCATGAAGCACGAGGGGCGCGGCACTTTCATTAGTTATTGGCAAGATGAAGCCGCAATTGCCAATTGGGCGAAGCACCCTATTCATCAAGAAGCAAAGGCGCTTGGAATTGCCAAGTGGTATAGCTATTACCACAGCATGATTGCAGAGGTCAATCGTTTTCATTCTCATCTATTTTAAATTGGTTGGCCCTGCAACCTGAGTTACATTTCAATACCTTCTTCCAATGTAGCTTTGTTTAAAAATTGATCCTATGCCAACAATTCAACTCAATCATCAAATGTTCTTGGACGAAGTATTTGATTACACCACCCAAAAAGATTGGAAATTCAAGGGCCATAAACCCGCAATGATTGACTTTTATGCCGATGGGTGTGGTCCGTGTAAAATGGTTGCACCTATCCTCGAAGAATTGAGCAACGAATACGATGACCTTGTTATTTATAAAGTAGATACAGAGGTAGAACAAGAATTATCTGCTGTATTCCAAATCCGCAGTATTCCGAGCATGTTGTTTATTCCTTTAGACAAACAGCCCATGATGCAAGCTGGAGCCTTGTCAAAAGGAACCTTAAAAGAAATTATTGAAAAGGAATTAGGAGTTGCACAAGGGTAATTCAGTTGCCTCCAAAATAGAAATAAACAAAGAAGCCACCCTATTGAGGTGGCTTTTTCATTCATTGGAGAGTCAGTTATTGTTTGATCAATAATTGTTTGCCGGATTTACCGTTGTTGTCTATTGAAATAATATAGCTTCCAGCAGAAAGAGCTGAAACATCTACAGTGTTGTTGTTCAATTCCTTTGTAAGGAGCACTTTTCCGCTCATGTCAGCAATTGAAACAACACCTGCTGCACCAGCAACTTGAATTTCGTTTTGGGCAGGGTTTGGATACACACTGAATGAAAGTGCTGAAGTTTCGTTTAGACCAAGGAAAGACTCAAGTAAAACTTTGTCTAGTACATGTGCTACGCCGTTGTCAGCCTCAACGTCAGCTAAAATGACATTTGCATCATTGATTTTCACTCCGCTAGCCAAAGAAACAATGACGTCTTCACCAGATAGTGTTTCTACAGGGCCATTTGTAAGTTGCGTAGAAAGTACCGCGCCATCAACTACATGATAAAGGAGTACATCTGCCAAGTTTGGCAAGGCAAGGATGCCGTTGATGTCAGTATTCAAGGCAGTAGCTAAATCTGAAAATGCTTGATTGGTTGGTGCAAATACGGTGTATTCAGAGAAAGGGTCAGAAAGCGCAGGTAACAACTCAGCTTTTACAACTGCAGCAACGAGTGTTGAAAATCCGTTGTCAATTGCTAAATCAGCAACTGTTTCAATTGGCAATACTACTGCATCAATGACGTGCACAACGCCATTGCTTGCCGTGATATCTACAGCAATGACTTCCGCCTGGTTTAAGAATACGTCACCTGAAGTAGTGGCGGTGAGTTTGAGTGTATTGAGTGTGCTCAAAGGCTGTACAATAGCTCCGTTGGTAACTGCTGAAGAAGGAATTTCCGCTCCGAGAACGTGGTACAAAAGAATTTCGGATAATTCAGGTATACTTAGTAACTCAGGAATGGTGATACCAATTTCATCAACTAAATCTTGAAATGCATCGTTGTTCGGTGCAAAAACAGTAAAGTTACCTAAAGGGTTTGTCAATGCAGGGAGTAATTCTGCTTGAATCACTGCCGCAACAAGTGTGGTAAAACCGTTGTCGATGGCAACATCGGCTACTGTTTCTACAGGAAGAACTACATTATTTATAACGTGAACCACACCGTTAGCAGCGAATAGATCAACCGCTGTTACTTGAGCATGGTTTACAAATACACTACCACTGGCAGTTGCTGTAACTTTTAATGTATTTGTTGGGCTTAAAGGCTGAACAATTGCACCATTAGTAACTGCTGATGACGGAACAACAGCACCCACAACATGATAAAGCAAAATATCTTGAAGGTTTGGCAAGGCCAATAAACCGTTTACATTCGTACCAAGTGCAGTGGCAAGATTGGTGAATGCTTGGTCGTCTGGTGCAAATACCGTTAAGGTGGCCGAAGGATTTTGAAGTGCACTTACAAGACCTGCTTGAACAATTGCGGCTTCTAATAAAGTGTGATTCGGACTTGTTGCAATGACGTTGTCAAATACATTGGTTTGCGCAGTCGCTGCGGTGCTCCAAAACATACCAGAGGCTAAGATGGAGAGAGATAAAAGTTTTAGTTTTTTCATTTTGTTTAATTTAATATTTAAAAGTTTAAACAAAATTGAATGTATTAAGTTTTTGGGATTTTCATTAAAAAATAAAAGGTTGAGAATTAATCTAATTGATATCAGTCTTTAAACTATAAAAAAGAACATATAGTTTTCGTACTTTGCAAGGATGAAATACTTGGCTAAACTCCAGCTCCTTTTTTTATTTACTATTGGTATTTTGCGCGCTCAGCCCGAGTTGCACCATGCACTTTCTTACAATATCCGCTACGATGGTCATTTTGACCTAGCGCCTGATTGGTCGCAAAGAAAAGGGCCGATTGTTGCACAGCTGCACAGCACACGACCTACCATTATTGGTTTTCAGGAGGTCTTGAAAAATCAACTTGATGACCTAAGTGGAGCACTTCCCTCCTTTCGTGCTGTTGGTGTCGGTCGAGACGACGGCAAAGCAGCAGGTGAGTTTGCGCCTATTTTCTATGACACTACGCGTTATCTATTGCAACAAAGTGGTACTTTTTGGCTCTCGCCCACTCCAGGACTTCCTTCAAAAGGCTGGGATGCCGCACTCAATAGAATATGCACTTATGCCTTATTAGAAAGCAAATACGACGGCAAAAAACTTTGGGTTTTGAATACGCATTTCGATCATATCGGTGAAGCTGCGCGCCTGCATTCAGCACAACTGCTTATTGAAAAATTTTCGGAGTTCACTCAGGTAGTCACGGCGCCTATGTTGTTGCTAGGTGATTTCAATGCAGAACCAGAAAGTCCTGTTTACCTCCTACTTAAAGCGTCATTTCAAGATTTATCTTGTTCTAAAAGACACCGAGAACTTTGTTCAGAACCAACATTTAATGCGTTTACTTTAACAGCTGCTGACGATAAAATCATCGATTATTTTTTCGGAAGCCCAGGTATAGTTTCACTGCAATTCAAGGTGCTTCAAACACCCTTTGAGCGCTCCTATCCATCGGATCATTTCCCGCTCGTACTTACCTTTCTTTCGTTATAAATAATTTCTATTTATATATAAACACTATCGATGCTATCGATTGATTAACTGTGTTACTTTTGAAGTAATCATTAATCTTGAAGACATGAAAAAAGTTTATTTACTCTTGAGTTTTGGCTTGGTCTTGAACCTTGCGGCTCAAAAAGGAAAGAAAAACGCTCCACCACCACCGCCACCAGCTGCTCCAGGTCAATGCCCTGTTATGCATGGTGCTACACCACCACCAGCTCCTGGCTCACATACGAATCCAATGGTGAATCCGAACGGTACAACCAACAAAGACTGGTGGCCAAATCAGCTTGACCTCACTATTTTACGTCAACATTCTGAACTATCGAATCCGATGGGCGTTGGCTTTGACTATGAAAAAGCTTTTTCTACGCTCGATTATTTCGCGCTCAAGGCAGATATCAAAAAAGTCTTGACGGAATCTCAAGATTGGTGGCCTGCCGATTTTGGCAACTATGGCCCTTTATTTATCCGAATGGCATGGCACAGCGCAGGTACCTACCGCACAGGCGATGGCCGCGGAGGTTCATCGGCAGGTCAGCAACGTTTTGCGCCACTCAATAGCTGGCCCGACAACGGCAACCTCGACAAAGCACGTCGCTTGCTTTGGCCAGTGAAACAAAAATATGGCAACAAAATTTCTTGGGCCGACCTCATGGTATTAGCGGGCAATGTAGCTTTAGAAGAAATGGGCTTTAAAACCTATGGTTTCTCTGCAGGGCGTGTCGACGTATGGGAGCCAGAACTCGATGTTTATTGGGGGAAAGAAACTAAATGGCTAGACGACCAACGCTATGCTGAAGGTCGCCTTTTAGAGAACCCGCTCGCCGCTGTTCAAATGGGCTTGATTTACGTGAATCCGGAGGGGCCTAATGGCAATCCAGATCCGCTGTTGTCAGCCAAAGACATCCGCGAAACGTTTGATCGTATGGGCATGAACGACGAAGAAACCGTTGCTCTTATTGCAGGTGGTCACACCTTTGGCAAAACCCACGGCGCTGGCCCAGCAAGTCATGTCGGCAAAGAGCCTGAAGCAGCAGCCATTGAAGAACAAGGTTTTGGCTGGACCTCCACCTACAAAAGTGGCAAGGGCAAAGACGCAATTACCTCAGGTTTGGAAGTTACCTGGACCTCCCAGCCAACTAAGTGGACCCACGCCTACTTCCAGATTTTGTTTGGCTACGAATGGGAGCTCACTACTAGCCCAGCCGGCGCTAAGCAATGGGTAGCCAAAGACGCAGATGCGTTTGTTCCGGATGCCTTTGATCCGAACGTGAAGCACAAGCCAACCATGCTCACTACCGATTTAGCACTGCGTTTTGACCCTATTTACGGCCCAATTTCTAAAAAATTCATGGAAGACCCGAAAGCGTTTGAGGAAGCTTTTGCCAAAGCGTGGTTCAAGCTGACGCACCGGGACATGGGGCCGCGCAGTCGTTATCTTGGCCCTGAGGCACCAAAAGAAGACCTCATTTGGCAAGATCCAATTCCGGTACTCAACCATGCACTAATTGACGCTACAGATATCGCCAATTTAAAAGCACAAATTTTAAAATCAGGCCTTACAGTAAGTGAGCTCGTAGAAACTGCTTGGGCTTCTGCATCTACTTACCGCGATTCTGACCGCCGAGGCGGAGCCAATGGTGCGCGCATTGCTTTGGAGCCACAGCGCAACTGGGCAGTCAATAACCCAGCCCAATTAACTAAAGTTTTAACTGTTTACGGTCAAATCCAGAAGGACTTCAATGCAAAGGGCGGCGCCAAGAAAGTTTCTTTGGCAGACCTCATTGTCTTGGGTGGCGCCGCAGCGCTCGAGCAAGCTGCAAAAAATGCCGGTGTTTCTGTAAATGTTCCTTTTATGCCTGGCCGCACGGATGCATCGCAAGCACAAACAGATATCAATTCTTTTGCAGTGCTCGAGCCAATGGCCGACGCCTTTAGAACCTATAAAAAGACCCAGTATACTTTGACTACAGAAGAACTTATGGTAGACAAAGCGCAATTGCTTGGGCTTACCGCACCAGAAATGACTGTTCTCGTAGGTGGTATGCGCGTATTGGGTACCAATTTCGACGACTCCAACAAAGGTGTGTTTACAGCGAATACAGGTGTCCTTTCCAATGATTTCTTTGTCAATTTACTCGATATGGATATTGTTTGGAAACCAGTTGACGTCAACAAAGAAATCTTTGAAGGCCGCAACCGCACAAGCGGAGCCGTGGTTTATACAGCAACTCGTGCAGACCTGATCTTCGGTTCTCATTCTGAATTGCGTGCTCTTGCCGAAGTATACGGTAGCGCTGACGCCAAAGAAAAATTCATCAAAGATTTTATTGCCGCTTGGGATAAGGTCATGATGGCTGACCGTTTTGAATTGAAATAACTGAACGCTGCTAGCGCAGCCATTTCAAGCCAAGTGCGATACCCACCAAAGAGCAAACTGCTGCTCCGGCACTCAACGTACTAGGGAGTTCAAAACTAAAAGCAGTGCGCAATACTGGAATAGCCAGTACTGCAGACAAAGCAAGCAAACTTAAAATCAGGATGGATCTTGTGGTCCATCCTGATTCTTTTAATACCTGCCAACTCGATTTTGTTCGAGAAAGCGTGTGGAAGATCAAGAATAAATTTGCACAAACGAGCAGTGAAAAACTAAGCAAGCGTTGCTGCGAATCATTCTGATGTTGTTGTAAACCGATGAGATACGTCAAAAGTACGCCAATCAAAATAACAAGTCCATAGCTCATGCTTTTGGTGCTGCTTCTTTTATCGACGAGTTGGGATTGAATGGCTACAGGCGGCCTACTCATGAGGTCTACTTCCTTTGGTGCGCTTTCAAATGCCAATGCACATGCCGGGTCAATGATCAACTCTAAAAAGGCAATATGAAAGGGCAATAAAAAAATGGGCATGTTGCTAAACAAAGCAGGTAAGATGCACAAGCCAATTATTGGAATATGAATAGCGACAATATACAATAAGGCGTTTTGGATCTTGTTAAAAAGATGCCTACCCATTTCAATTGCATTGACAATTTCCGCAAATTGATCTTTGAGCAATACTAATGAAGCGGCTTCTCTTGCCACATCAGCCCCTTTTTTACCCATGGCAATACCGACGTCTGCCGCTTGCAATGCAGGTGCATCATTGATGCCGTCGCCGATCATGGCTACCACTGCCCCCTTTTCTTGTAATAAACGCACTAATGCAAGTTTTTGACTTGGAAGAATCCTAGCAAAAACATTGGTACCCATTATGTCCTTATAGCTCAGTTTTTTTTCGGATTTCTCGATTTCTTGACCATTAGTGATGTCAATTGGTTCTAGAAAACCAGCTTTGAGGGCGATGGAATGTGCCGTCAGGGGATAGTCGCCCGTCATCATCACCAAACGCACGCCCGCTTTTTGGAGTTTTTGAACGGCAGCTTTAACGCCAGGTCTAATTGGGTCCTCAAAGCCTATAAAACCGACAAATTCAAATTCAAATTCATCTATTGATGCTGGAGCTTTCTGAGGCTGGTATTTCGCACGGGAAAAACCCAGAACTCTCTGGCCAACGCTGGCCATTTGATTGAGGTCCTCTAATAGAATACGTTGTAAAGAACTGTCAATTTTGCATAGTTCTAAAATGGTTTCTGGCGCTCCTTTGCAGTATACATTATACGCAACACCTTGTTTCTGGTAAAGCTGCACCATTGCAAAGCAAGTGTTACTAATAGGATAAGTTTGAACGAGCTTATTTTTTTTGAACTCTCCTAACGGATATTTTGCTCTTATGGCGTCTTCCATGGCGTCGTGACTAAAAAGCGGTGTTGCCATTCTTGCTGTTTGTGCTAAATCAAATAAGGCCGCTTCATGATTAGCGCTTGTCCAGGCGCCGAGTTTAAACTGGTATGACTTAGCGTTCTTAATTGACATTTTATTCAAGGTCAGCGTTCCTGTCTTATCGGTGCAGAGTACCGAAATAGAGCCGAGTGCTTCGAGCACTGCAATTCTGGAGGTCAGTACATTTTTTTGAGCGAGGCGCCATGCTGCTAAACTAAAAAATAGCGTCAGGACCATTGGAAATTCTTCGGGTAAAATGGCCATAGCTGTGGAGAGTCCGTTAAGGATCGCTTGAAGCATGTTGCCTCTTGTGAGCGCGAAAATAATTGTGATCAGCAGCGCAATGCTGATGGCGAGTACAAAAGAACTTCTGATAAACCGTTGTATTGATTTTTGAAGTGGGCTATTTCGGTTTGTTTTGTTTTTTTCTAGTAGGACACTGATTTTTCCAATTTCAGCATTTTTACCTACAGCACTCACTTGCATGATACCCTCTCCTTGAACCACCATGGTTCCGCTGAAAAGTTCTGCCCCAATTTTTGTTTTTTCAATGGCAAGCGCTTCTCCAGTTAGTAAAGATTCATCGACTTTCAAGTAGGTGCCACTTACTAAATGTCCATCGGCGGGAATTCTTGTACCTTCTTTTAAAAGGACGCTGTCAAGTACCACTACATCTTGACGCTTGATTTGCAGTTGTTTTCCATTCCTGAGCACAATACTGCTGGGTTGAGCAAAAACCTCGAGTGCTGCCAGTACATTGGCAGAACGGTAGTTTCTATAAAATGAGCTCAATATGACAAGGGAAGTCCAGCCGATGAAAATAAATCCGGACCAAAAATCGCCGAGCAATATATATATGACCGCACAGGCCAAGAGTAAGAGCATCATTGGTTCACTCGCGCTTTTGACAATTCTTTTCCAAATGGCAGTTTTTGACTTTTCAAGCGCATTGGCGCCAAATTTTGCGCGTTGATGTTGGACTTGCGCATTGGTAAGTCCCTTTTCGTATGGAGGCGTTTGCATAGTGCAATTTAACTGCTCTACAAGCCCTGTCATTTGTACTTAAATAAACCATTCTTGAAAATTTAGAAGGTGTGAATTATGTAAACTAAAGGCAGAATAGCATAACTGTTATCCTTTGAAATAACAACACCTTTGTAATATAAAATTTCACAATCCATTCATTTATTTCAACTGCTATAAAATGGGAAAATTAAATTCAAAAATTGCATTGGTGACAGGTGCTGCATCGGGTATCGGTAGAGATGTGTGTTATCGTTTTTTAGAGGAGGATTGCGTAGTAATTGCTACTGATATCAATTCAGATGCCCTCGAAGCGCTCAAAAAAGAAGCACCTCACAAAGGATTGCGCCTGCATGTATTACCTTGCGACATCACCAAGGAAAGAGAATTGGAAACTTTGGTTGGGTTTGCCATCAAAGAACACCAGCATATTGATATTTTGGTGAATAACGCTGGTGTGATGGACAATTTTGAAGCCATTGCAGATGTCAGTAATTCACAGTGGGATCGGATTATGAATGTGAATTTACGCGGGCCTTTTATGTTGATGAGGCTATTGATACCACATTTCTTACACCACAAATATGGCAATATCATTAATATTTCTTCAATTGGCGGTTTGCAGGGCGGTCGGGCCGGAGCTGCGTATACAGCGAGTAAGTTTGCTTTAAATGGCTTGACTAAAAACACAGGATATCTCTATGCAGAGCAAGGTATCCGCTGTAATGCAGTTGCTCCAGGTGCAGTAGAAACGCATATCAGTGACTCGATTGATTACTCCAAAGTTTCAAAAGACATGAATGAACTGCTCATTGCCGGCCTTAAACTCAATCCGAGAATCGGCAAGCCCAAAGAAATAGCTGAAATTGTGTTGTTTCTTGCCAGTGAAGATTCATCGATGATTAATGGCGAAGTATTAGTAGCAGATGCTGCTTGGACTGCTTATTAATTTAAATGTAAACTTTACTTAAAATTATATAAAAACATAATTATCAATCTATTATAACTTTGATTAACAAATTAGTAATTCAGTATTTATCTAAAAACAATCAAACATGGAAACTCCAAAATCAAACACCTCAACCTATGTGACAGTTGCCATCGCTAGTGCAGCAGTTGGCGCGCTTATGGGAGTGCTTTTTGCACCAGACAAAGGCAGCATTACACGTCACAAAATCTCCGGAAGCGCTAAGAAAATGGCCACAGATCTTACTCACAATTTAGGCTTTAATGCTGAGAAGGAACTCTTTGCTCAGAAAGATTAGCAATGGTTAAAAGCAAAATACAGCTGCCGTGAGTTAGCACACAATCGGGACGCGTAAATCCAAGGAAAAGGTAGCTGTATGATGTTTTTAGCCCTATGAGAACCAGCGCTTGCGCTGGTTTTTTTAACCATTTAAAATTCAAATCATGAACGTTGACCATCCAATTAATGAATTTGCAGATCAATTCAAGCAATATTTGAAAACGACAACAGAAATTGCAAAACTCGAGGTTTTGAAAAGAACAGTTCAAATGAGTGCGCACCTCATATTGCAATTTTTGCTTTGGGGTTTTATGCTTTTATTCACCTTGCTTTCTTGTGTGGCATTGGGTTTTTATATTTCCGAGGTGGTAGATGACAAAGCAAAAGGTTTTGCTTTTGTGGCAGCCGCGATTGGTGTCCTCACACTTATAGTACAGCTCTATTTAGCTAAGCGCATGCGCGCTTTGTTCGAGACGCAATTGCTCAGACGCATGTATCAAGATAGTATATAACGCTTCTTTTACCTCTAGAAATATGAAAACTACAGACGCCATCCAAGACCGACTCAATTTACTTTATACCTTGCAAAAAGAACAAGAGCATCAATTAAATACAGGTATTTCGAAACTATCAACAGCCTTTACTCCGGTTAAAATAATTGCAGATCTAATTGGAGGTGTAGCTCAGAAAGCACCAGAGATTAATAGTGCAGCGCCCAAAAGCTATAGTCCGCTTTGGGACAAGCTAACTGACCAAGTTGGTATTACCTCGCCAATTGCTAAAAGCACTATTCACTTGGCGCTAGATCAATTGATGTCCAAGTGGATGGAAGGTCAAAAGCCTATGGTTCATGAAGACAAAGTTGTTTCAAAAGAGCTGATTTTAGATCATACATTGAATCATTTTTAAGCGCGCTGCAACCAAATTTATGATTGAATTCAAACGCGCAGGCGTAGTACTCCAAACAACTGCGCTTGCTTTTGAATCGATGGGTGTTTTGAATCCTGCTGTAATTATTCACAATGGGGTTATCCATATGTTTTACAGAGCGGTTGCCAAAGACAGTAAATCAACAATTGGCTATTGCCTTTTTCAAACGCCTTTGCTTGTAGAAAAGCGTATGGAGAAGCCATTACTCGTTGGGGACACTATTCACGAAAAAATGGGGATGGAAGACCCCAGGATAGTTGAAATTGATGGCCTTTTTTACTTGAGTTATACTGCATTTGATGGCAAAAGCGCATTAGGCTCTTTACTTCTGAGCAAAGATTTAATTCATTTTTATGGGAAGCGTGTGATTGTAGCGCTCAAAATACTCAACACTAAAAAAAACCTTCTGGCTGAACGTTTTCGCTGGGATAAAAATTTAGTTTTTTTTCCGAGAAGAATCAATGGTCAAATTTATTTTATGCACCGGATCAAACCACATATTTTACTGAGCTCTGTTGCTAATATTTCGGAAATTGATGCATTTTTCTGGGAGCGCAAGCCGCTATCCAAACGCAATACGCGCTTGTATTTAAAGTCCAGAGAAATTGGATCAAATTATGTGGGGGCAGGTTGCCCACCGATAGAAACCGAAGCGGGCTGGTTACTGATTTATCATGCGGCTTATTTACTCGAGGGTCAAATTATTTATAAAATACATGTGGCGTTACTCGATATAGAGCAGCCTAGCCGGGTAATAGCAGAGCTGCCCTACCCTGTTCTGGAGCCGCAAACAGCATATGAACGTTTTGGAATTGTAAACAATGTGGTGTTTCCGACAGCGAGTATTGAAGTTCTAGACACCGTATATGTCTATTACGGCGCTGCAGACTCTTGTATTGCATGTGCTTACTTCTCCATGTCTGCAATGCTTCAAGAACTTTTAAAACATCCTTTACTTGAATCTTATGACGCCTAGTGAATCAAACCAATTTAGAATTTTACTTATGTGCAGTTACTTGCCAAGAGAATGCGGAATTGCTACATATAGTTCAGATCTCAGACAAAGTCTTGTCGAAAAATTTGGCCTAAATTGTCTGGTAGATATTTGCGCGCTTGAAAATACACAAGACGACTATTCCTATCCAAATGAAGTGAAATATACCTTAAGAGTGGATGACAAGCGGGCGTATTCAAAGTTAGCGAAGGAGCTCAATGAAATCCAAGATTATGATGCGATCTTAATTGCCCACGAGTTTGGATTGTTTGGTGGCGCTTATGGCAAGGATCTCTTGCTGTTTTTAGCTGCGAATCAAACACCTGTCATTTTGAATTTTCATACGGTTTTGCCGAATCCTGATAAAGAGCGCTACACAGTTGTCAATCAGTTGATTGCCTATTCAAGCGAGGTGGTTTGCATGACCAATGCAAGTGCCAATTTATTGATGAAAGCATATAATTGTCCTCAAGATAAATGCAAAGTAATTGCACATGGAACTGCTTTAGTGGCGTACAGAAATCAACAACAACTTAAAACAGGCTTGAATTTAGCTAACAAACTTGTGCTCACTACCTTTGGCTTGCTGAGTCGTGGAAAAAGCATTGAAACCGCTTTGCAAGCTCTTGTGTTGATCAAAGATAAATTCCCTAATTGTTGTTATGTCATCTTGGGCAAGACCCACCCAGAGGTTGCCAAAGCAGAAGGTGAAAGCTATAGACTTTCTTTAATGTCGCTTACTTCGCGCTTAGGTTTAAGTGAAAATGTACGCTTTGTAGATGCGTTTGTCGAAAATCAGCTGCTCCAAGATTATTTACAAGCAACAGATTTATACCTTTTTACATCAAACGATCCTAATCAGGCGGTGAGTGGCACTTTTGCCTATGCAATGGCTTGTGGTTGTCCAATTGTGGCAACAGCAATTCCTCAGGCAAAAGATGCACTTGGTTCGGCAGGTATTGTTGTGGATTTTAATCATCCTGAACAAATGGCTAAAGCTATTGAACGGGTTTTGCAAGATAAGCTGTTGCGCATAGAAATGCAGCAGGCAGCGGTTCAGAAAAGCAAACCTACCGCATGGCCAAATGTAGCCTTGCAATATATGTGTTTGTTTGAAAAAAATAATCCGCTTCAGAAGAAAATGCACTACAGTGCTTTGCCTAACTACAACCTGAACCACTTGAAAAAGTGCACAACTTCAATAGGATTACTTCAGTTTTGCCAAGCAGAACAACCATTATTGGCATCTGGTTATACCTTAGATGACAACGCGCGGGCGCTAATTGCGCTCGTTGAATACTACGCCATTCATCCAGAATACGGGATACTTAAAAATATCCGCATTCATTTTGGTTTTATTGAGCGCATGCAATTAGCCAGCGGACGTTTCATAAATTATCTTGACTTTCTAGAAAACCCGACCTCACAAAATTCAATTGAAAATTTAGATGATGCCAACGGTCGCGCCATTTGGGCGCTAGGTACTATGGCATCTTTGCAGCAGATGTTTGATCCAATGTACCTCAAAAAAGTACAGCACATGATTGACAAGAGTTTGGACATGCTCTCCAAAATAGAATCGCCAAGAGCAATGGCATTTGCGATCAAAGGCTTGGTAAAGTATGGCGGGGTGGTCTCGGATCCTCGAATTTTGGAATTAATTGCAGCAATGGGGAAAAAATTAGAGTTGCTATATGCTTCACATCGCAAGGACGAACACCACTGGTTTGAGCCAAAATTGACTTACGCAAATGCCCTTTTGCCAGAAGCACTCTTGTTAGTTTCGAAAATTACGTCCAATCAAAATCAGCAAGCAATTGCAAACCAGAGCTTTACTTATCTGCTCAAGCTGCTGTTTGACGACGGCAAATTTCAAGTCATTTCCAATCAGACGTGGTATGAACCTGGACAAGAGACTGCAACCGATGGCCAACAGCCCATCGATGTCTCTTATACTATTTTGGCACTCTCAACTTTCTATCAATATACCAAATTAAAGATGTACCTTATCAAAATGAAGACGGCTTTTGATTGGTATCTCGGGAAAAATAGCCTGAATCAAATTGTATACAACCCTGTTTCAGGTGGTTGCCAAGATGGTCTTGAAGCCAACGGAGTGAATATCAACCAGGGTGCAGAATCTACCGTTACTTACCTTATGGCCCGCAACCAAATGGAAATTCATTTTAAAGTGAACACCCCCAACATAGAATTTAAAAACAGTCCCACATCTAAAAATTTGAATTATGATTCATTTAGAACTTTACAAGCATCGAAAAGTACAAGCGCTCAGTGCTGATTTCAATACGTTTTTTCCAGATTTATTACTTTGTTTATATTACAAGCCCGCGGCACCTCATGATCAGGCCAAGCATGCGCATCTGCGGCACACCAAACTTGCTAAAGGCCCTAAAGATCTTATTGAAGATTGCACGGCTAGCAACAACGAGGGTTTGTTTGTATTTAACCCTGCCCTTACAATTAAGGATTTTAGAGCGCAATTGCTCCTCGATTACGGAATCCATTCAGAGGTTTTTCAGCGTGTAGGTAAAAATCAGTGGTCTACCTTCTCAGCGCCAGAAGATCATATTTTAAATGAAGTCCCGTTTCTTCTTCATTGATTATTTTCAATTAAGAAATAGATGTAAATCATTCTATTAATGATGCAAGGCGCTCCTTGTGAAGGTCAACTAATTTAGCAACACAACCTTATTGTTATGAAAAAATACATTAAAAATATGGTGAGCAATCGTTGCATCAACCAGGTGTCCGGAATACTCGTCGATATGGGTATCGCTTTTCAAACCATCGAACTTGGCGAAGTTCTTTTTGAACAAAGATTGAGCATGATCCAAGAGCTGGATTTTCAGTACAAACTCAAGCAAGTGGGGCTCGATTTGATCAGTGATTCAAAGAAACTCTTGTCTGAACGCATCAAAGTGGTGATTATACAAATGATTCATTATTCTAACGAACACATCAAAACCAACTTTTCTGTGTACCTCTCGGAAAAGACTAACTTGAACTACACTTATCTGTCAAATGTTTTCAGAACCGAGAACAACATGACCATACAGCAATTTATCATCATTCATAAAATTGAACGGATCAAGGAGTTATTGCTTTACGGCGAAATGAACTTATCTGAAATTTCCTATAAGATGCATTACAGCAGTATTGCGCATTTATCCAATCAGTTCAAAAAAATCACGGGGCTTTCGCCAACCGAGTACCGTCAACTAGATGTGATTCGGCGTATACCCCTTGAAGAAATTGGAAACCCAAGCATCAGAACGTTAAAGCTGAGCAGTAGGATTTGATTTCTTCTCGCACCCTTCTAAATTCGGCCATAATTTCTTCTTCAGACCCCGTTGCTTTGGCTGGATCAGTAAAGTTGTAGTGAATGCGTTTGGCGCTACTCGGAAAAATCGGGCAACGCTCACTAGCATGGTCACAAACACTGAGTACCAAGTCAAAAGGAATTGCAAGGTATTCGTCTATATGATTGGAGGTGTGTGCACTGATATCAATACCATCTTCTTTCATGGTAGCTATTGCGCGCGGGTTTACGCCATGTGTTTCTATACCTGCGCTATACACATTGGCCTTTTCGCCATGAAAAAACCGCAGATACCCTTCGGCAAGTTGGCTTCGGCAACTGTTGCCAGTACAAAGGACTAAAATGTTCTTTTTCATTTAAAATATTTTTTCAAAAACAAACTCGCTTTTACCAATAGAATGAGTGCGGGCACCTCCACTAAAGGCCCGATAACACCTGCAAATGCTTGACCGGAGTTCAGGCCAAAAACGCCAATTGCCACCGCGATGGCCAATTCAAAATTGTTACCTGAGGCAGTAAAGGCAACCGTTGCTGTTTCTGCATAGGTGGCGCCTGTCCATTTGGCCACAAAAAACATCAAGAAAAACATGACCAAAAAGAAGATGACTAATGGCAGCGCAACTTTCAAAACATCAAGGGGTAATTGGGCAATGAGTTGTCCTTTCAGGCTAAACATGACTATAATTGTAAAGAGTAATGCATATAAGGTGAAGGGTGAAATACGAGGGATAAATCTGGTATTCAGATAGGTTTCACCTTTCGTGCTTGAAATCCAGTAGCGCAAAACAACTGCAATACCGAAAGGCAAACCGAGGTAAATACCTACGGTTTTAGCGACCTCCCAAAAACTCAGGTCAATTTGAATAGAGGTAAATCCGAATACCGGCAGCATGATTTCCAAGTAGAAATATGCGTAAGCTGAAAAGAAAAAGACTTGCAATAAGCTATTGATCCCGACCAAACCGGCCGCTAATTCTCGGTTGCCGCCAGCGAGTTCGTTCCAAACAATCACCATAGCGATACAAGGCGCCAAACCAATAATGATCAGGCCAGTTAAGTATTCAGGTTCGTTTTTGAGAAAGGTGGTCGCTAATAAAAACATCAAAAAAGGCCCAATAATCCAGGTAATTAAGAGAGAAATCGACAATAATTTACGATTCTTCAAAACAACAGGGATCTTCTTGAAATCGACCTTTACGAGCGGTGGAATCATCATGATGATCAGTCCAATAGCGAGTGGAATATTGGTGGTTCCGACCGAAAATTGATTGATCAAGTTATCTATGACCGGAAAAACATTACCAATTAATACACCTATAGCCATGGCTAAAAAAATCCATAGGGTGAGGTAGCGATCTACGAAATTGAGGCGTTTATTTTTCATTTGAAGAAGCGTGCTTTTGAATTTGTAATATTAACAGCATCCTGAGTTTGGTGTGCAAGTGGTGTTTTTCTTTTGCATTTCAAGCGGTAATTGCTCGTTGGAAATACCACAATGATCTGGAGCCAAACAAGTTGTTTTCTTAGTTGTAAACTGAAAACCGAAATTCTGTGCGCTCATACCATAGGTTTCAATGGTTTGGCCTTGAAATTCCACTTCGAGCTCTTCATCCTTTAAACCGAAAAGTTGTTCTGACTTTTCAATGATATCGAGTAATTTCTCTGTGCTGAGGCGATGGTCTGTGTCATTAGCTAACCAGAGTTGCATGGAGGCTTTGCGCTCTTGGCGCACCACCCCACCGCAGTCTACGTAATTTTTAAGAATGAGGCCAATTTCGGTAATGTGGTAGTGTGCGCTAACTGGCACGCCATTACTTTGCAAGAATTGCGGGTTGTCTGTTGGTTTTGCTAATTGCAAAGCACTTTTGAATTGGGAGATTTTCATGAGCAACAAGTTTGATTGGTTGGAGAATTGAGTTGATTTAAAAATTGAACGAGTAAGGGCATGTTTTCTGGATCTAAACAGTAACAAACTGAAGTGCCGGTAATGGTTCCTTTAATGAGGCCTGCTGCTTTGAGTTCTGAAAGATGACGAGAGATGCTCGCTTGTGAAAGGGGTAATTCTGTCACGATATCGCCGCAAATACATGTTGTTTGCTTGGCTATAAATTCCAAAATAGCGATTCTTGCAGGATGCCCAAGCGCCTTAAAGATTGTAGCTAAGCCTATGGTTTGGGCGGTGTAAGTGTCTGTTTTAGTAAGTCCCATTTTGTAAAATTAGTCGAATGCATGACGCTCCTGTTGTAGGATTGTTTCGATTCGTATCAAAATTAAGGATAATTTATTATTATATCGCAATATTACGATATTAACTTTATCTCAAGCTTCCGGCATCTCTTAAACCCCTATTCCAGGCATGCGCATTGTGTATAGCTGGTAATACTTCTTCTGGTGTATCGACAATTGTATATAAATACTTTAATTCATCGGCCATGAAATGCTCATCTACTGCCTGTTGCATCATTTGATGAAAAGCATTGAAATAACCACGTGTATTGAGAATTACGATAGGTTTGGTGAACTGTGCAAGTTTTTTTAAAGTGATTGCTTCGAGCAACTCTTCGAAGGTTCCTGGGCCTCCCGGTAAGGTTATAAGGGCATCGGTGCCTTCCAAAAACTTGGCTTTTCGTTCATGCATGCTTTGGGTATAAACAAAGTCAGAAACACCTTTGTGCCCCCACTCTACTTCGTTCATGAACTCCGGCATGATGCCTTTGATTTGCCCACCAGCAGCCAAGACGCTATCGGCGAGTTGCCCCATAAGGCCCGAAGAACCGCCACCAAAAACAACATTGACATTATATTCGACAAGCAAATGCGCCAAACGCGAAGTAGCTTCGAAATATTCGGGATGAATTCGCCCGCTTGAGGCGCAATAAACACAGACTTGCATAAGGTAAAGATAATACTTGTTATTTTGATTTACATAGAAGTTCTACATTCCTTCTTATATTTGAAAATGAATCTAAAACAAGCACCCAAATGGAAACTCATGTTGCTGACATGGCTTTTCATTTATCCTTTAATCAATATTCTATTCTTTTTGCTTTTTCCGCTCATGAAGGAATGGCATCAGTTACTCAAAACACTTACCCTTACACTTATTTTAGTGCCATTAATGGGTGCTTTTTTGCCAAAGTGGCACGGTTTATTTAAGAATTGGCTGCAAAAATAAATGCATGAACCAAGCTGAAATTATCGATTTAGAAGAGCTTCTGGATGGGCAACCGGTTTGTCAGGTCATTTTATCCAATCCCTACGCCAAGATTTCTTTGTATTCTTTTGGTGCCACCCTTCAGTCCTTTACAATCGATGTTTCGGGTTATTCAAAAAGAGATGTGGTTCTAGGTTATCCGGATTGGAAAACCTATCAGAAAACGTTTGATTTTTCTGGTAACGCCTACATGGGCAGTATGGTTGGGCCCATTGCCGGTCGCTTGGGTCAGGCAAGCCTCCCATGGAAAGATGGCAGTTGGTCATTTGAACCCAATGAAGGCCGCAATTTACTTCATGGAGGCCGCAACTGTTTTTCAAATCACAATTGGAAAATCAAAGAAACCCAGCAGCATCCTCACCCGAGTGTTACCTTTGAGCTCGAAGAAAAAGAGAAGTTCAATTTGCCCGGTATTCTATATTGTGCCGTGACCTACATCTTGAAAGAAACAGAATTAACCATTCAAATCGAATCAGTTGGCATCGAAGACACGATTGCCAATCCAACACAGCACGGTTATTTCAATCCGAATGGACATCAAGGCAGTGTTTTAGATGTGCAAACTTTTCTCTTTACTGAAAAATACTTAGAACTCAATCGAGAAAAACTACCTTCTGGCGTGCTTTTAAAAACCTCGGAAAATAGAGACCCGAATGAACCCCTACTTCTAGCTGAGTTTGATCAATATCCTCATGTAGACACTGCTTTTATTTTAAACAAAAAAAAGCACCAGGCTCGATTAATAGCCGCAGACGGCTTTCAGTTACAGTTTTCAACGAATCAACCAATTTTTCAGGTTTATATAGGTGGTGAAGTTGTTCTGACCGGTAAAGATGGTCTGCGCTATCACTGCTTTTCAGGAATCTGCTTGGAGCAACAATCCGAACCAGACGCGCCCAATCAAGAGAATTTTAGCGATATTTATCTCGAGAAAGGTTGTGAAAAAACCAACCTATTGACCATCCACTTTGATCAAAACACATGAAACTAGCTCCTTTATTGCTGCTTTTCTTCTCTTTAACGCTCTTTGCCTGCGAGGAGGAAGTAAAGCCGAAACCACCGGTTGTTCCTACGGAAAACACCTTTTTTAAAGGCGCTGACATCAGTTGGTTGGCGCAAATGGAAGCGACAGGCTATGTGTTTTATGACGAAAACGGCAATCCAGCCGATTGTCTAGATTTACTCATGGCGCGCGGTATCAATGCGGTGCGTTTGCGGGTTTTTGTGCACCCTAGTAGTGATAAAATCAGCGGCCACTGCAGCCCTGCAGAAACAGCCCAGATGGCGGCGCGCGCCAAAGAAAAAGGGCTAGACGTTATGATTGATTTTCATTACTCAGATACCTGGGCCGACCCCGCACACCAAACCAAACCCGCTACCTGGGCCAATGTTTCTTTTGCCGCTTTGCAAGATTCTCTTTACACTCACACGCAATACACGCTCAATTTGCTCAAACAAGCGGGCGTTACACCAAAGTGGGTGCAAATTGGCAACGAAATTCCGAGCGGTATGCTTTGGCCATCAGGGCACATCGATAACCCACAACAGTTGGCGCAATTGCTTTCTAAAGGGCACCAAGCCGTCAAAGACATCGATACCACTATTCAAACTATTGTGCATATTGATCAAGGCAATGACAACGCGCGTTTCCGTTGGTTTTTTGACCTCATGCTACAACACGGCGCACAATTCGATATCATAGGTGCTTCCTACTATCCACATTGGTTAGGAACTGATTACACCGTTACAATTGCCGATCTTGGCAACAACCTGCAAGACATGGTAACGCGCTACAACAAACCTGTCATGATTGTAGAAGTCGGCGGTGATTATTGGCAAGTAGAGAACTCCAAAGACTTGCTTATTGCGACAATTGGTGCAGCCAAAGATGTTCCCAACAACCAATGTTTGGGCGTCTTTTATTGGGAGCCACAAGGCGCCAAACCATGGAGCGGCTACCAACTCAATTGTTGGCAAGACAACGGCCGCCCCTCACCTGCCCTCGACGCATTTTTATATTAAGCTCATTCTTTGGCGCTAATGAAATATTTCTTCCTCTCCTTTAGTTTTGTTTTCTTTAGTTCTTTTTGCTTCGGACAACTCCAGCGAACTCTTTTCAATGATAACTGGGAATTTCAATTGAAACCCTCCGACCCGGTTTCGATTGTTTCTTTGCCGCACACACCCAAATTAGAACCTTTGGTGATGAACGGACAGTTTCTTGGAGAAGTTGTTTACCGCAAAAGATTCGATTACAAGTTGCCAAAAGGTCGACGGCTAGTACTTCATTTTGAAGGAGCCATGCATACTGCAAACGTCGTTTTGAACGGCCAAGGAATAGGGACCCATGTTGGAGGCTACTTACCTTTTGAGGTAGATTTAACCACTGCGCTTCAAGATTCTTCTAATGTTTTGGAAGTCTTTCTCGACAACAGAGAAGATCCCACTATTCCTCCGGGCAAACCCATCAAAGATCTCGATTTCTATTACCACGCTGGCATTTACCGCAATGTGTGGTTAGAAGAACTGGGGGGTGTTCAAATACAATACCCTTATTTTCAAACGATCAGTGCCAATGCACAAATTGCCGAAATCAAATTGGATTTTGAATTAAAATATCAATCCGACTGGATTATTTTACCCATTCAAGTACAAGCCAAAATTGGTGAAACGATCATTAACCTCCATAATGAGCAATTTATAGATTCGACAAATACAATTACCTATGCTGGTTATTTGAATCTGAAAACACCTCAATTATGGTCGCCTTCCCATCCAAATCTTTATGACTTAAAGATTGTTGTCATTTATGCACAAGACACCCTTGCAAGTCAAGTTTTAAAAGTGGGCATTCGCAAGCCTGAATTGAAGGCTGACGGTTTTTACTTGAATGGAACAAAGCTTTTTTTGAGCGGCACCAACAGGCATCAGGAGTATCCGTATGTGGGCTATGCCGTTCCCGACAACGCACAAAAACGCGATGCGCAACTGATCAAAGATGCAGGTTTCAATTTTGTGCGGCTTTCGCACTATCCGCAGGCGCCTGCTTTTTATGCCGCTTGTGATGAACTCGGAATTATTGTCATGGATGCTATTCCTGGATGGCAGTTTTTTGGCCCCTCACTTTTTGCGCAAAGATGTAAAAATGACCTCTACGCCTTGTCCTTTAGGGATCGCAACCATGCCAGCGTTATTTTTTGGGAAAACTCGCTCAATGAAACCGCCATGCCGGAGGAATTCATACTGGATATGAACCTCATATTAAAAGCGCAAATCGGCTCCAATGGTTTTTCTGCTGGTTGGCTAGATCACCCGAGTTATGATGTTTTCATGCCTGCACGCCAACACGCCAAAGCCCCCGACTATTGGGCTAACTACAAGCCCAAAGCAAAGGCGATATTCATTGCTGAATACGGCGACTGGGAATACTATGCCCAAAACGCTGGCTTCAATCAAACGCAATTTGCCGATTTAGCACCTGCGGAAAGAAATTCGCGGCATTTGCGCGGTGCTTCAGAAAAAGCCTTGTTACAACAAGCCTTTAATTTTCAAGAAGCCTCGAATTCCAATCGCAAAGGTGCAAATATCATCGGTGAAGCCAATTGGGTGTGTTTTGACTACAACCGTGGATACAGCCCGGACTTAGAAGCTTCGGGAATATATGATATTACACGTTTGCCAAAGTACACTGTTGGTTTTTACAAAAGTCAGCAAAAGTTCGATATAAAGTATCCTGAACTTTCTATTGCTTCTCGCTGGAATAACGCCTCTTCATTAAACGTTACTGTTTATTCCAATTGCCCTCAGGTGTCACTGTACTTAAATGACAGCCTTATTGCCAAAAAAGTAGTAACCCCTAAACCTGCTTCAGACCATCTTGTACACCCTCCTTACCTTTTTGAATTTAAAACGTATCAACCCGGAAAATTAACAGCAATAGCATACGACGGCAAGCAAAAACCATTGACCACAGCCATAGTTCATACCCCAGGCGCGCCGGTTCAAATTAGACTAGAATTGGATACTTTGCAAACGGGCATTGACACTATAAAAGCTGACCTCATTTTTGTGCGCGCCAAGCTCCTCGATGCCAATGGTACTATTGTCCCGACCAACGACTACAAAGTGACATTCAGTGTTCAAGCCCAAGATGCAGGCCTTATGTGTCCGGCTATTCAAAATATGGAAGCAGGCATTGCCAGTGCTTTACTGCGCACTGAAGCACCAGCCCATGAAATCTTAATCAAAGTTTCTATGACTGCATTGGGGCTTACGGATCAACTCATCTGGAAACCATGAAAAAAATGGTCATCCAAGCTCCAGGGCGCATCAATTTATTAGGTGAACACCTCGATTATAACCAAGGGATTGTTTTACCTGCTGCCATCAATCGTTTCTTTGAGTTTGAATTCACAGAAAATTCAAACGATGCCATTCTAATTGAAGCCTTGGATCTCAATGAAACTTGGGTTTTTGAGCTGGCTCAATTAAATGAATTGCAAACGGCGGGTTGGAAGTCTTATGTGAAGGGTGTTTTTTTATTGATGGACATAAAGGAATCCATAAAGGGTTTGCATATTCGTTTCAAAAGCACCATTCCAATTGGCGCAGGGCTTTCTTCCTCTGCAGCCCTTTGTTGCGGTTTGGCTTTTGGTCTCAATGAATGGTTGGGCTTAGGCAAGACCCGAATGGAACTCGCTTTGCTGGCCCAACAAACAGAGCATCAATATGCAGGCGTTCAATGTGGCTTAATGGATCAAGTTGCTTCCTTATTTGGAAAAGAAGCTCATTTGCTAGCTTTTGATTGCCTGAGTCAGGAAATTGAAGCATTCCAATTGCCTTTAGTTGGTGTACAACTCTTCTTGATCGATTCAAAAGTCAAGCACAACTTAGCGGAATCGGCCTATAACGAAAGACGCGCCCAATTGGAAGATGCGTGGTTGCTAGCCAAAGATGCGTTTCCCGATTTAATAAGTTGGAGAGATATCAATGAGGCTCAATTACAAGTTGTACGGACTCATCTAGACCAAAGCACCCAAAAACGTTTGCGCTACGTAGTTGATGAAATGAGTCGTGTTCAGAAGGTGCAAAAACTAGCTGCTCAAATTTCGGATGATCTAAATTTAAGGAATGAACATTACCGAGAACTAGGAAGTTGTATTAATCAAACGCATGATGGTCTTCGTGATTTTTATGAAGTAAGTTGTGTAGAAATAGATTTTTTACAAGTAGCGCTTTTAAATGTGCCAGGTATTTTAGGCGCTCGCATGATGGGAGGCGGTTTTGGAGGTTGTTTGTTGGTGTTGGCTCAAAATAATTTGGATTTTGCAAGTCTAGAAACGATTGCATTCACTTACAAAGCGCATTATGGTTTTTCACCTAGGATTGAACGCATCGATTTAGTGGATGGTGTTCAGGTGTTATAATGCCAAACGCACGTCTTCGGCAAAAGCTAGTTTTTCTAGCGTGGCTACTTCTAAGGTAAAGTAAGAAAACTCCTCGGTTATTTTTCCGGTAATGCGATAAACGCCTTTGCCGCAAAAGGGATAACGCGCTGTAATTTGTGGAAAATGCACGGTATCGAGGAAGTCTCCGGATGGATCGAGGAAGGTGCCAAAACACATGGTGTCGCCTTTGCTGGTTTTGGTTTGCTTTATACTCACTAAATAACCAAAAGTATGGATGTGTTGATGGGTGTACTTCGGGAAATCATCGGCCGAAATTAAGGAGCTGGGTAAGGGTTGAGCTAAGAGTGAAAAAGGGTCGCAGAGCGGAAAACCCAAAAGTTCAAATTGCTCGAAAGTGATTTCTAGTGGGTGTTCTTCTAGCTCAGGTAAGTGTTGTTTCTTTTGCTTGACTTCAAATAATTCTTGCTTAGCATTGATGTAGCGTTGCTTGTGATGATAAAAGTGTGCTTGCCAAAGCAGTGCTTTTCTAGGTTGTTTGAAACAACGCAGTGCATCCACTCGGATCAGGATACTGAGTTGTTCGAGGGGGATAGCTACCCTTTTGAGGAGGTCTTCAAAATCGATGAAGTTGCCATTTATATTGCGCGCGGCACTTATTTTATCGCTTATCTGTATTTCTAAGCCCGCTACTAAATTGAAACCGAGGATCAGGCGTTTTTCTTTTAACACGCAACTATAAGCACCTTCATTGATGCAGGGTGCTTCAACTTGTGCGCCAAAGCGCCGCGCTTCGTGGACGTAGATTTCAGTGCGGTAATAACCGCCAAAGTTGTTGATACAGGCGGTTAGATACGCCAGCGGATAGTGTGCTTTGAGGTACAAACTTTGGTAACTCTCCACGGCATAGGAAGCAGAATGCCCTTTTGAAAAGGCGTAGCCTGCAAAACTTTCGATTTGCTTCCAGATGCTACTGGCAAATTCTGGTGCATGACCTCTTTGAAGACAAGAAGCCATAAAGCTTTCTTGCACGCGCAAAAATTCGGACCTCGATCTGAATTTGCCCGACATGCCACGGCGCAAGACATCGGCCTCGGCCAAACTTAGACCCGCTAAATAATGTGCAACTTTAATGACGTCTTCTTGATAGACCATAACGCCGTAGGTGTCGGGCATAATGGCGAGTAGCAAAGGGTGGATTTCTTGCCTGCGCTCCGGATTGCGATGGCGCAAGATGTATTCGCGCATCATACCCGACTGAGATACACCGGGTCGAATAATGGAGCTTGCCGCCACCAGTGCAAGGTAGTTGTCTACTTGGAGTTTGATCAGGAGCATCCGCATAGCAGGCGACTCTACATAAAAACAACCCAAGGCCCAGCCTTTTTTTAAGAACTTGGCAATTTGAGGGTCTTGTTTGAGAAAGTGGATATTGTGGATGTCGTGGGGTTTTTCTTCGGGATAAACCTGTGCTATAATATGCAATGCTTCGGAAATTTTGCCCAAACCACGCTGGCTTAAAACATCGAATTTATACAGCCCGATATCTTCGGCTTCCAGCATAGAGAACTGAGTGCAGGGATAGCCTTTTGGTGGTAAAAAACAAGCTGCAAAAGCAGTTAAAGGCCTTTCGCTAATGACGATACCGCCTGCGTGCACACTCAGGTGGGAGGGCAAACCTTCTATGTATTTGGCGTAGCGTAAAATAAGTGCGCCTAGTTCGGCGAATTCGGCGAGACTCCCCTTTCCCCTACTCAGCATTTTGCTCGTGCCTGCGGGCAGGCCAAATACTTTACTGAGCTCGTGAATACAGGCGCGGTATTGAAAGGTGCTGTAGGTACAGAGCCAGGCGGCATTGGGGTAGCGTTCAAAAATATAGCGAACGACGTCGTCGCGGTCTCGCCAAGAGAAATCGATGTCGAAATCGGGTGGGTTTTTGCGGTAGAGATTGATAAAGCGCTCAAAATAGAGGTCGAGTTCTAGTGGGTCGACGTCGGTGATGCGCAAGAGGTAGGCTACAATGCTGTTGGCGCCACTGCCCCGCCCCACATAAAAATAACCTTTGGAACGCGCATAGGAAGTGAAGTCGTGGGTAATGAGAAAGTAAGAAAGGTAATTTTTTTCGGCAATGACGTCGATTTCCATCTCGATGCGCGCGATGATTTCGTCGGTGATGGTGTTGTAGCGGTAGTTGAGCCCCTCGGCGCAGAGTTCTTGAATGCGCTGTAAGTCAGCGGCTTTGGAGCCGTGAATGCTGTGGGGTTGTTGGGGCGCGGCGGCTTCTCCAAATTCAAAAGAGATTTTACAGTTGCGCAGCAGCGCTTGGGTGTTGGCGAGTAACTCTGGCGCCGCGGCAAAGGCCGTACTACAGTGCGCTGCGGATAAAAGTCGTTCTGTAGGCGGCGCTTGTGCGTGCGTTGGTAATTTGGAAAGCAGGCAGTTGCTGGAGATGGCGCGCAATAAGCGATGGGTGTTGTGGTCGCGTTTGTGGCGAAAGCTCATGGGGATGTCGGCAACATATTTGTGGACTTCAAAGGCGCGCTTTTGCCGCTGCCACTGTAGTATTTGCTGGGCTTCAATGGCGATGAACTCATGTGTTTGTAAGCGCTTTGGGTGTTGGGTGAACGGATACCAAACCCAACAATTGGCAAATGGCGGCAGCGGTAATTCAAAAGGCTTTGCAGCAAGCAGGTGTTGGGTCAGGAAGGTGTTGAGCTCTTGAAAACCGTTGTTGTTGCGTGCAATAATAGTGGCAACCTGCTGTAAACCATTGCGGAGCTCGAGCCCAAGCAAAGGCTCGAGCCCTTGCTCTTGGGCCGCACGCACAAACGCCAAGCCCGAGCCGGTATGGTTGATGTCGGTGAGCAGGAGTTGTTGGTGGCCGTGTTGCAAGGCCCAAGCAACGAGCTCTTCTGGCTTGAGAATGCCGTAGCCCAAACTGAAACAAGAGTGTACACGCATGTAATTGAAATATAAAGTGCTACAGATGAATTAGGTACTGCGGTTGGCCAGTAAAATGGGCGGCTCGCCGTTGAACGGATTGTAATGACCAATGCTGCGCGCCTCTAGGCCTACGGCCCTCACGACAGCGCGGTCGCCGTAGCGTTCGCGGATGTTGTCCAAGGCTTTGTAGAGCGCTGGATAGGAAAGGTCTTGATGGTCGAAGAGCCGCAGTTGGTGAGCGCCACCCACTAGAGAACTGAAGCGCAAGCCAATCAGACGCACCAACACGCGCCGTTGATAAAGCCGCTTGAAAAGCTCCTGAGCCAATGGGAGTAGTTCGTGGTCTGCGGCGGTATAGGCAATTTGTTGTTGGAGGGTTTGGGTCTGGAAATCGGCGTAGCGGATCTTGACGGTAACGGTACCGGTGAGTTTGCCGGCGCGGCGCAATTGAAAAGTGAGGTTTTCGGCCATGGCAGCTAAGATACCGCTGAGCTTAGCGACGTCTATGGTGTCTTGGTGAAAGGTGCGCTCGTTGGAAATGGATTTGCGCTCGTTGTAGGGCTCTACAGCGCTTTTGTCGACGCCTTGGGCTTTGGTCCAGATGCTGCGGCCGTTTTCGCCGAGCGCTTGTTCGACGAGTTCTAAGGGTAGTGTTTGGAGGGTGCCTATTTTTTTGACGCCTAAACTACAGAGTGTCTGGAAAGTTTTGGGGCCTACCATCGGGATTTTTTGAACGGATAGCGGCGCCAAAAAGTCTTTTTCTAAGCCGTAGCTGATGTGGAGCTGATTATTGGGTTTGGCCTCGCCAGTGGCCACTTTAGAAACCGTTTTGTTTTCGGACAAACCAAAGGAGATGGGCAAGCCGGTTTCTTTGATGATGCGCGAGCGCAACTCAGAGGAGTAGGTCCAGATGCCAAAAAAGCGATCCATGCCGGTGAAGTCGATGTAGAATTCGTCTATGGAGGTTTTTTCATAGACCGGAGACACTTCTTTAACGATCTCGGTCACCATGCGAGAAAACTTGGTGTAGGTTTGGGTATTGCCTTTGATGCAGATGGCTTCTGGGCAACGCTCTTTGGCCATTTTCATGGACATGCCGGAGCGCACGCCAAAGCGCCGGGCTTCATAGCTGCAAGAGGCAACTACGCCCCTTTCGCTGGTGCCACCAATGAGAATGGGTTTTTGATTTAAGCGGCTGTCTAGAAGGCGCTCACAGGAAACAAAAAAGGTGTCGAGGTCCATATGAACAATCGAACGACGCGTAGCCATAGGTACTGTCAGTTAAAGGGTGAAACAATAAAAGTTCGATTGGTTGGTGACACAAAATTAACAATATTGATTAATATTCAATCAATAAAATGATTAATTTATAATCAAAAGTTATCAACAAATAAAAAAGAAAGAAAAACATACTGACAATGTGTCATTTTAGTAACTTGGAACATAATTTGCTAACAAGCACCCGAACACTTAATTCCGTAAAAAATGAAACCACTTTATGTCGTATTGGCCGCTATCGGCGCTATGCTCCTCTTTGTCTTCTTAGGCTACTACAATCTTTACAACAAAGCCGTAGGCCTTCAAGAAGGACTCGATGAAAAATTCGCCAACGTACAATCTGCCTATCAACGCCGTGCCGACCTCATACCCAATCTATTGGAAACCGTCAAAGGTGCTGCTCAAAACGAAAAAGACATCCTTACGCAAGTAACCCAAGCACGAGCAGGTATTGTTGGTGCAAAAACACCTCAAGACCTCGAACTCATGGGCCGCAAAATCAACACTGCTATCAATTTGGCTTATGAGGCGTATCCGCAAATTCGCTCTACCGAAAACTTTAGTCAGTTTCAAGGGCAGTTAGAAGGCACCGAAAACCGTATTAAAACAGAAAGAGATCGCTACAATGAATCCGTGAAGGAATACAACACCCATATCCGCGGTTTCTTTGCGCGCTTTTTCTTGAACAGCGAAGAATTCCCGAGAAAAGAAGGATTTATTGCTGCTGCCGGTTCAGAGAATGCACCAAAGGTGAAGTTTTAATGCTCAGCAACCTTGAACAACAAAAGGTCCAGGACTGCATAGCAGCAGCTGAGGCGGCCACCAGTGGAGAATTGCGCGTGCACCTAGAAGCCAAGTGTAAAACCGATGCCGTGGCCCGCGCCATCGATATTTTTGACCAACTCGGTATGCAAGCCACTGCCGCGCGCAATGGCGTTCTGATCTACGTTGCTTATGCCGATCGCAAACTAGCTATTATCGGAGATGAAGGCATCAACGCGTGTGTCAGCCACAACTTCTGGGACAGCACCCGCGACCTCATGCTTGCCAATTTCAAAGAAGGCCGCTTGGCCGAAGGGCTTTGCGCAGGCATTACCGAAGCAGGCCTACAACTCGCTCAGTTTTTTCCGCCACAAGCGAACGATCAAAACGAGTTGCCCAATCAAATTAGCTTCGGATGAAAAAAAGCTACCTATTTTTAGTTGTATTATCCTGCTGGGCACTGCAGCTTTATGCACAATATCCCAATCCTTCCATTCCTCCCCGCTTTTTAAATAACTTTTCTAAAGTAGGTATTTTAAGCGCAGCAGACGAGGCCCAAATTGAGCAAAGGCTAGATGCGTTTGAGCAAGAAACGAGCAATGAAATTACCATTGTCATTGTAGACGAAATCAACGAAGACGAACCTTGGCATTACGCCACCGAACTTGGCGAACAATGGGGTGTTGGCAAAGCAGACAAAGACAACGGCTTGGTGTTTTTGATCAAGCCCACGCAAGAAAACGGTGGAAGGCAGGTCTATTTAGCGGCTGGCCGTGGCTTAGAAGGCGCCATTACCGATCTCAGTTGCCACGACATCGTGCAACATGAAATACTCCCTGAATTTAAAAATGATCAATACGCCCAAGGCATCAACAACGCACTCGACGTCTTATTCAAGCTGGCCAAAGGCGAAATCAATGAAAAAAGCTACCGCAAAAGCCTCCGCAAAGACAACCGTGCGGGCGGTATATTTTCTTTGTTATTTATCCTCGTGATCCTCTTCTTATTGATCAAGCGCGGTGGCGGCGGTGGCACAACCTTTGGCGGACGACGCGGCGGACCAGGCTTTTTTTACTTTGGAGGTTTTGGCGGTGGCTTCGGTGGCTCATCAGGTGGTAGCGGAGGCGGCGGCTTTGGTGGCTTTGGCGGCGGAAGCTTTGGCGGAGGCGGCTCTGGCGGTAGTTGGTAATAAGAATCTAAATGAATAAAAAAGAACGAGCGATTTAAGATAAAGTGTCATGAAAAAATTACTCATCATCCTATTACTAGGTTACCAAACACTGGCACAAGCCCAACAAATTCAAACGGTAGCTTTTTACAACGTAGAAAACCTCTTTGATACCATCGATGGACCAAACGACGACGCGGAGTTTTTACCTGCGGCAGAAAGCCAATGGAATACAGAGAAATACAATGCCAAATTAGCGCACATCAGACAAGTGATGGCGGCGCTCAACATGCCAATGATAATGGGTGTTTGTGAAATTGAAAACAAAAGTGTCATGACCGACCTCATTGGCAACGACAAGCGCTACGGAATTGTCCATTACGACAGTCCAGACGCGCGCGGCATAGACGTCGGCATGCTTTACAGAAAAGATGTCTTACAGCTCAAAAAATCGGGCTGCATCCGTTTTACTTTACCTGGCGATACCATTCCTACCTCTCGCGACATCATCTGGGCTAAATACCAATACAAAAAAGAAAACCTATACGTAATGGTCAACCATTGGCCAAGCCGCCGTGGTGGGACTGACGAAAGCGCGCCGCGCCGACTCATGGCTGCGCAAATGGCAGGGTATTTCATAGACTCCATTCAAAAAAATGACCCGAAAGCAAAAATTATCTTAATGGGAGATTTAAATGATCATCCTAAAGATTCTGGTCCACAACTTATTGCATCAAAGTTAACACCGCAAATTACAAAGGCAAGCGGTAGTTTTGGCGGGTCTTATAATTATAAAAACGAGTGGGATGTACTCGACCACATCTTTACTTCTTCCAATGCTTTCACTGGTAAAATTCAGGTTCAAACCGAAAGTGGAAAAATTCATGACTTCCCTTATTTACTCACACAATACAAAGGACAAACGGTTCCGAACCGAACGTATGCCGGCGCTAAATATTTAGGCGGTTATTCAGATCACCTACCCGTTTCAATTCAGGTTATTTTACACCCTTAGTTATCTCTGGTGGGTATTTTTTGCTTGTAAAGGAATTTCTTTTGGGTCGATTCAAAAGGTCTATACACAAAATAGATTTGGTTGTCATAGACCCTCACTTTTTCAACGTAGCGAAAAGCGAGCTTCACTTTCTGAACCACTACACCGGTTTTCAAATCAATAAGCCCGACATGAAAATAACCCTCTTGCTCGTAAATCGTATAAATTTTGCCTGTTTTGCGGTCTTGCTGTAGGTTCTTCTGAAAACCGCTTTGCTTGGCGTGGTAATGATGGAAAATCGGAATAGACCTCAAAAGACTGCCATCTGTGGTGTAAACACGCAGCATATCTTTTGGATAATCAAAAATATAAAGGGTGTCGTTGGACAAAAAAAGTGGCGCATATACGGGTTCGTAATACAAAGACTTCGAAAAAACATTAGCCCCTACGTAAATTTCTGCATCGATTCCGGTCTGATTTTCTAAGTTTTTGGCCCAAAGTTTCGTTCTAATGTCTACCCACTTGTATTCCGAACGATACAATTCCATCATGAGGTCGTCCTGGATGTGTAAAATAGCTTTATAGGTAGAATCGAGCTGATCTAAGGCGCCGTATTCAAAAGCGGGGTAAATATCGATGTAGCTCGAGTAAAACTGTCGTGTGAGACTGGTGTCTACAATGGGTGCGACGTATTTATAAAAGTAATCTTTGGGGATGCTGCCCAATTGAAGTGTAGAGTCTGTTTGTTGCAAGCCGTACATGTTCGTTTCTGTTTGCACATGTACGTTCCCTCTAAAATCGCGCTTGAGCGCTTCGGCTCTTTCTGGAATCTGTTGTAAAAACAGCGTGGTGTCTTTGCTGATGCATTGCAATTGCGCGTCTTTTTGAAGGTTTTTCTCGTAGGTCAATAAAAAAAGTTCACCATTGGCTCCCAATTCAAAATCGGCAACACTATAGGTTTTGGAAGCATAAACGGTGTCGGGTTTATTGGATTTAACAACGATGTCGCGCACCTCTTGAATGCGCTGCGCTTTTAAATATAAAGTAAGTTTGGTGCTGTCTTCTTTGAGTTCAAAGGCGTACAATTTGGAAGCAGCCTGATAAATGGGATGTGCATAGTCTAACTGAAACTGAATAGAACTCTTTGTGTTATTAAAGCCTGGTTTTAAGGTTTTAATATTAAAATAGATTTGACCGTTTTGCAGTGAAAATCCGGATAAAGTATCCTTTATTGATGCATATTCAGTACTTAATAATCCAATTTTGCACCGTACGTTTGGGATGGGTTCGTTGGTTTTGGAGTCTTTAAATGAAACCACCAGCACCTGCGACTGAATTGTCGAGGCTAAATTCAGCAAAAGAAAGATCAAAAGGAAGCGCATGAACTAAAGATGCATGCCTTTAACAAATTTCACAAATTAACACACTTT
This sequence comes from Crocinitomicaceae bacterium, assembly GCA_044239425.1. Taxonomy (GTDB): domain Bacteria; phylum Bacteroidota; class Bacteroidia; order Flavobacteriales_D; family Crocinitomicaceae; genus UBA952. The sequence goes on from JBIIBL010000013.1 coordinate 33,483, forward strand.
CTGGATCCAGTGCTGTGTGTCTGGAAGCGCTCCTGACTTAATGTTATCTAGGAAATCCTTGATTTTAAGAGAGATTTCGCGGGTTTCGAGTGCTGGCAAAGTGAGTTTTTCATCGCGGTAGCCAATGATGGCAATTGGCGCAATGGTGGCGGCTGTTCCTGCTCCAAAAACATCTTGTAGAGTGCCATTTTTGGCAGCTTCGATGATTTCCGCAACGGTCACTGGGCGCTCTTCGATAGGAATCCCTAATGAGGCAGCGACTTCCAAAACGGTTCTT
>JBIIBL010000015.1:0-33554 GCA_044239425.1 Crocinitomicaceae bacterium
ACACTCATCGAATCGGTCAAAGGGAAATTATAGTTTTTTTCAAGAAAGGAATTCCAGGTCTGCAGCGGAATGCTCTTGACCCATGTAGCTTGTTGGGTATGAACACAAAAAGTATCTCTAAACGATGCAAGGCCGCCAATGGGCTCGTTCCAAACGTCTTGAGGCTCGCAGGTTTGGCCACCACAATTGGCATGAAAGAAAGTAGGGAAATATTGCCCTTTAGCATCGAGTAAAACAACTGATTTGGTCAGAAAAACAGCGGTGTCAATAAGTGCAGAGCCAGTGCGCTTGTGCAAATAGGACTGACAATGTACGCGTTCACACAACTCATATCCGTCTTTTTGGTGACGCTTTAAATTATTGAGCGCATAGGTTCTGGAAATGACCGCTTGTGCTTGGTAGTATGCTTTTTGATGACCCGGACCTCCTTCACAAGACACCACTCCTTCTAAATAAGTTTCAAGTTCGATGAGATTAACCAACTGTAGATTGGCTTTGTTAATGCGCACTTCAAAATCTCCTTCATAGGAACGTGTTTTTGTTGACAACGCTGGCACCGACCAACTGCAAAAATCTTCATGGGCCAACTGCAGCAACTCAAACTGACTGGCCTGAAAACGATAAGTTCCTCCTTGATAGTATTGGATCGAGGTGCCATTCACTTTGAATTTTCCTTGGGACAGCGCATTGAGCTTAGAAGAATGAATTGTTCCGTCTGGCAGGACGGCATATAATAAATAGGAACCACTACCGACAGAAAACTGGAACTCTTTGACGCTAGATGCTGTGTACAAGCCAACTCTCAATTTTTGAGCGCTTGCAGTAATGCAAAAAAGGAAGCTGAAAACTACAAAGAATATTTTCACGACGGCAAATAGGTATTCATGGAATTGGCAACACGTTCACTCACGCCAGACTCTTTTAAAAGTGCTTGTAAATCGGCGTATTTAGTCAATTGAGCTTGCCTTTGAGGCTCTCCCGGCAATAATTTTTTCAGTTCAGTATGCATGTTTGCAACCGTGCAGTCTTCCTGGATGAGTTCACTAACTGCATTTTGCTGTAAAATCAGGTTGACCAAAGATATGTATTGAATCTTGACAAGTTTTTTTGCTAACCAAATTGAAATTGCAGATCCTTTATAACAAACAACCTGAGGAACATGAAAAAGCGCAGTTTCTAAGGTTGCAGTTCCTGAGGTCACCAAAGCGATGTCTGCTATTGATAGGAGGTCATAGGTATGCCCTGTACTCATATAAACGTCATAACCTTTGCAATAGTTTTGATAGACATCTAATGAAATTGTCGCTGCACAAGCTACCGCAATTTGATGGCTTTCTTGAAACTTCGCAGCGGCGGCTAACATGAGTGGGAGCTTTTTTTTCAATTCTTGTGGACGCGAACCAGGCAACAAAGCGAGTACAGGCTTGCTGAAGGTGGAAGTCGTGTTGTGTGTGGCCTGATAACGCTCGATTTCATCCTTGAGCGGATGGCCAAAATAAGCAACGTCTATCCCGAAACGATCATAAAACTCGGGTTCAAAAGGTAAAATGCAATAGAGTTTAGTGACGTATTTTTGAATGGTATAGATCCGATTTTGTTTCCAAGCCCATACCGTAGGTGAAATGTAATATAGCACCTTGATGCCGTGCTTATGGGACCACTTTGCCATTCTTAAATTGAAACCTGGGTAGTCTACCAAAACTAAAACTACAGGCTTTTGGGAGAGTAAAGATTGTTTGAGTTGTTTGAACTGCGCATTTATAGTCCTGATGTTGAGCAATACTTCTAGGAACCCCATGAAACTCATGGCGCTGATGTGTTGCTCAATGATAACTCCTTGCTCAGTTAAGCGATCGCCACCCCATCCTTTGAATTGAAGTAGCGGGTTGGTTTTTTTCCAGGCGGCTACTAAGTTTGCTGCATGGAGGTCGCCGGATGCTTCACCACAAACAATATAAACAAGCTGATTTTGTTCCAACTGACTCAATTAAAATAAGCGCTCAAGGTTGACGTAAATCATGTAGGGCGCATAAAGCAACATGCCAAATATGATGCCACGGGTATGGAAATAGCGCTCCCGATTCAAAAAGAAATAAAACCATGCGAGGTTACCAAATAGTCCGAGCGAAAGATAACGACTCATGAACTCTTGAAAATGGAGCGTTTGGTACCATAAATAAGAAAAGCTTTGTCCGTATGACTGCGAGAGGATGAATACGATGATTGGCAATAATACGAGTGGAGAAAGTACACCGATTGCCAAACCGATAAAAAACGAGGAGTTGATGTTATCTTTTATTGTTCCCATGATTGAAAATGATTGAGGTGCGCATAGGCAGTTAGGTCAAAATGTGTGGGGACAACGCTTACATAGCCAGCCTTGAGGGCATGAAGGTCGGTGTCAGGGCGTTGGTCGAGGTCGGCGAATTCACCAGTGAGCCAGAAGTAGTCTCGGCCATATTGATCTTGGCGTTTCTCAAAGCGATCTGACCAATAAGCGTGCGCTTGTTTGCAAAATTTGAGGCCTTTGATATCGGAAAGCGGCAATTTTGGAATGTTCACATTGAGACAGATACCCGCTTGAAAACCTTTTTCAAAAAATTGGCGAAGCAAGAACTCGATGTAATGTTGGCTTGCGCTGAAATCGGCATCTGGCGCGTAATCGGCTAAGGAAAAACCGAAAGAAGGAATGCCTTCCATAGCGCCTTCAATGGCGGCAGACATGGTGCCGGAGTAAAGGACATTTGTGGAAGAATTTTCTCCATGATTGACCCCCGATAAAATGAGATCAGGTTTGGCGCCGAGCAATTCAAAAATGCCGAGCTTAACGCAATCGACGGGCGTGCCGCTGCAAGCATAGGCTTCTGTCCCCGGATAAAGTGAACTTTTAACCAAGCGCAGTGGGTCGTGAAGGGTAATGGCGTGCCCCATGCCAGATTGTGGTTTGTCAGGGGCCAGCACATGTAAATCGCCAAAAGGTCGGGCAGCTTCTATAAGGGATGCAATACCCTTTGCGCTTATGCCGTCGTCGTTGGTGATTAGAATTTGTGGTTTGCGACCTTGAATCATGGTCTAAAATTAGTCAAATATCGCCTTGAAAATGCTAAATTTGACGCAATGAGTGAGAAAATCAAATGGATTGAGCCCCAACAGCGCTACGCTTTTTGCGCATTATCGGTCATACCTGTAAGAGAGCAGCCTAAAGATAGCGCCGAACAAACATCACAACTCCTTTTTGGAGAACCCGTTGAAATATTGCTTGCAGAAAAGCCTTGGCTAAAAGTGCGCAGCTTTTTAGACGGTTATGAAGGCTTTATTGACCACAAACAAGTGCTCGCGCTCACGGAGAAAGAACTCAAGCGTTGGATGGAAACTCATGTTTTTTCCAGCAAACCTTACCTCGAAATTAATGGTCCTTTAGGAACGCAATTTTTAAGCGGTGGAGCCTTAATCGGAGGTCATTCTCATTTTAAAATTGGCAATTACGACTATAGCTATCAAATGACCCAACAAAAAACCGACATTTGGAACTACGCCCTCTCTTTTCTGAATACACCTTATTTGTGGGGTGGGAAATCCATTTTTGGCATAGATTGCTCTGGTTTGGTTCAAAATGTTTGTCGCCAACTCGATATCAATTTGCCACGCGATGCCTATCAACAAGCAGAAATAGGAACAGTAGTCGATTTTCAAGACCGCCAAAAGCTAGATTTAGCCTTTTTTAAAAATACTGCAGGCCGCATTCATCATGTGGGTCTTGTTGGCCCTTACGATGAAATATTACACGCTTCGGGCCAAGTTCGCCTAGACAAACTCACCGAAGTAGGAATTTACAACGAGGCTGCCTCAGATTTTACACATTCTTTATTCGAAATTAGACGCTTATTTTAGCATTCTTCCGATATTTGCTACACTAAATTGACACCATGAAAGACCAAGCCATTTTTAAGCTCATTGAAGCAGAAAAACAACGCCAATTACATGGCATCGAACTCATTGCTTCTGAAAATTTTGTCAGCGAGCAAGTGATGCAAGCCATGGGCTCTGTACTCACCAATAAATACGCCGAAGGCTTACCAGGCAAGCGTTATTATGGTGGTTGCGAAATCGTAGATCAAGTGGAGCAGTTGGCCATTGACCGCTTGTGTCAACTTTTTGGTGCAACTTGGGCCAACGTCCAACCACATTCTGGCGCGCAAGCCAATGCAGCTGTTTTTCTAGCTTGTTTGCAACCAGGCGATAAAATCTTAGGTTTTGACCTCTCTCATGGCGGGCACCTCACCCATGGTTCACCCGTCAATTTCTCGGGTAAACTCTACAAACCATTTTTCTATGGCGTTCATAAAGAGACCGGTTTAGTGGACTACGATGCCATGGAAGAAACGGCCAAACGCGAACGTCCCAAAATGATCATTTGCGGCGCCTCTGCCTACTCTCGCGATTGGGACTACGCGCGCATTCGCAAAGTTGCCGACGAAATTGGCGCTTTGGTTTTGGCCGATATCTCCCACCCTGCTGGCCTTATTGCGGCTGGTTTGCTCAACGACCCACTCGAACATTGCCATATCATTACTTCTACCACACACAAAACCTTGCGTGGGCCAAGAGGTGGCATCATCATGATGCGTCACAACATTGAAAATCCATTTGGTTTGCGTTGGAACAACGGCAATCTCAAATCAATGGGTGCTTTACTCGACGCAGCGGTGTTCCCAGGCATACAAGGTGGGCCACTAGAGCACGTCATTGCTGCCAAAGCAGTTGCCTTCGGAGAAGCACTCGATCCTTCTTACAAAACCTACATGCAGCAAGTTCAAAAGAACGCAGCAGTTTTCGCAGCCGAATTATTCAAGCTTGGCTACAACATTGTATCTGGCGGCACCGACAACCACAGCATGCTCCTCGACTTGCGTTCCAAAGGAATCACAGGCAAGGATGCAGAAAATGCACTTGTGTTGGCAGACATCACCGTTAACAAAAACATGGTTCCGTTCGACACTGAGTCTCCGTTCGTCACTTCCGGCATCCGCATTGGGACACCAGCACTTACTTCTCGTGGTGTTAACGAAGCTGAAATCCCGCAAATTGTTGCGCTCATTGACCGCGTTCTGATGAATGCTTCCAACGAAGACGTACTTGCCGAAGTGAAAAAAGAGGTCAACGCACTCATGAGCGGCAAACCACTTTTTGCTTGGTAAACATGAGCTAACATGGTTTTTAAAGCCAAAAAAGATGGTTTTCGATGGGCCATTATAGGCGTTGTGTTCGCGGTTTATACCGGGGTGAGTTTACTCATTTATTTTACCGAAAGAAAGCCAGACGCCTTTTATGGCCTTGCTTTGGTTTGGGTACTGCTATCAATATTTATCGTTTGGCTTTTGCCCGCCACAACGCGCTATACCTTTTTGGAAGACCACCTTATTTGTCAAAGTATGGGTTTCAAGAAAAGAATATACTACACTACATTCAACAAATTGGAACTCTCCAACGGCTTCTATGCGGGCTGGAAAATGAGCACTGCATGGAAATGCATTGTAGTCCATTACAACAAATACGACGAACTCCTCATTTCGCCTGAAAACGAAACCGCCTTTATTGCACTATTCGAAGAAAAAAAAGCTCAATTTGCTGATCAATCAAGGCCTAACTTACTTGAGCCAGACCCGTGACATGTATTACACGCACCTGAACTCAATGGCGACCCCATAAAAATACTCGCACCAGAAGGGCTTGTTACTTTAGGATACAAACCAGTGTAGTTTACATTGGCTGTTGTGTAGAAATTTCCTTTGCCGTCAATGGCAAAGGTATATTTAAGTGTACCGGCACCATTGGGCTCAGTGTATAATTCTACGGTTCCGCCCGTTTGGCCCGTTTGTAAATCGGCTTTGTAAAGCGTGCCGGCTACATTGAAGCAGCCCTCGCCTTCTCCGGTTGAATGATGGCATTGCATACAATTTTGGCCTTTGTTGTGCGACTTATTTGAGCCAGCAGAGCTGATGTTTTCTTCTTTGCAGGCCCAATATTTTTTGCAAGAACCCAAAAGCAATGTACTTGAAATAAACCCAATAAAAAAGATGCGGTTGATGATGTGTAAAGATTTCATGATGTTGTTGTTTTACGTGATGTTCAATAGATAATGAAAAGGAATTATTCTTCTTTGTTTAAGATAGCCAATAGCTCGTAAGCGCCTTTTACAACGATCGAGGAGCGCTTGAGTAATACAAGTTGCTTACTTGTGATGGCTACTCGGCCGTCTTGGGTCATGAGTATGTCAATTTCGACCGTAAAAAAGTTGCCCGCCTTTTCAATAAAAACGACATCTTTTCCATTTTGCTGCACCACAGCCTCTTCAGGTAAGGTAAATTGTTGTTGATCTTCGGCGCGAATTTCTGCTTTCAGATAGGACCCAGGCGTGATATCTTTGGGGAGTTTGTCAAAATGACAATGCACTTTAACGGTGCGTTCTGCACTGATTTCTCTGCCAATCAAATAAATTTTAGCCGTTGCAGTGGTGTGCATATCTACAAACTGCAATTTGACGCGTTGTTCTTTTTGTAAAAAGGACAAATACTTTTCATAAACTGTGAGTTCTGCATGCGCATGTTTCAAGTCAATGATTTCCAATAAATTGTCCTTGGGTTCAGCAAAAGCACCAACGTTAGCAGTCACTTTGGTAATCACCCCTGTAAATGGCGAACGGATGTTTTGGGTGCGTTCTATCTGACCGTTGCGAAGGGTATTCAAATTGACATTGGCCATTTCTAACTTCATTGCCAAACCACTTAATTTGGCTTTGGTTACCATGTATGCACTTTTGGCTTGTTGGTAATTTTTAGCCGAACCTGCTTCTTTTTCGTACAAATCTCTTTGGCGTTCGTAGTCAGAAAAAAGGTAATCCATTTGACCCTGTGCTTCTAAATATTCTTGTTGCAATTGAATGACTTCTGGGTGTTCTACCACCATCAGGATTTGCCCTTTCTGTACTTGCATGCCGTCGAGCACATTGATTTTTTTGATGTAGCCACCAAAGGGCATGGCAATGTATGATTTATTCTGAGGCGGCACATCAATGACGCCATTGGCAAACACGCTCAGTCCCATATTGATTTGTTCCAAGGCTCCAAGTTTGACACCTAGCGTTTGGAGTTGTTTTGTGCTCAGTTGGAGCTGCTTTTTGACTTTAGTCTCTTTTGCTGTGTTGACCTCTTTATCAGCTGAGGAACAAGAAAACAAGGAGAGGACAAATATGCTATAGAGCAGAAAAAATGATGTTTTCATAGGATATTATTTTTGAAGCCATTCATAGGAAATGTGTAACAATTTGATTTGGTGTTGCCATTCTAGAAGCTCTTCTTGTAAGGCAATTTGGTAATCTTGCAACTGGATAAATTCGATCAAGGAGATTTGGCCGCTCGTCAGTTGTAATTCGGCATCGGCCTGAAGCTTGGTGAGTTCTGACTCAATTGGTGTAGCAACCATTTGATAAGTTTCGATGCGCTGAGACAATTGCCCAAATATTTGATTTTTTTGGGTGCTCAAGGCCAGTGCCTGCTGATTTTTCAATAACTCGTTTTGAATGAGTGCTAGTTCCAAAGAAGAAGATCTGGCCTTGTAGGCGCGAAAATCAATTGGAATTTGAGTTTGGAGTATAGCGCCTTGAAAACGCTTATTGGGGCCAAAGTATTGATCGCTGCCGTCGATGTTTTGGATACCTACCAATGACTGATTGAAATAACCTAATCCAAGCTGAGGTAATTGTTGGGCGCGATTGAGTTCATTCTGAAGCTCTAACTGCTGCTTTTGAATGTCATAACGGAGTAAACTTGGATGCACCACCCCTGCTTCATAAACTGGCAGTTTGAGGAAGTCTATTGCCTGAGGCTGAGCTAACTCAAAGGCAGGGCCGTTATAGGACAACAAGGTATGCAGGGCTAACCAAGCATTTTGCAAGACCTGATTTTGCTGCGCTAGCATGGCATTGGCGCGCATGTATTTAGAATGCACCAGCACTTGATCCATTTTTGCTGCATCGCCGAGTGAAACCCTCAACTTCATCTTTTCGTCTAGCACGCCATAAAGCGAATCTTGTATCTTGGCGAGGCTCAGTTGGGCATGAAGCATTCGAATGTACTCGAGTTGTTCGTCTAAGGCGCGCTTGAAATCTTTTTTGAGCAAGGCTAAATCTTGTTCAGAAAGTTGGCTACTGATACCTCCCAATTGTTTTTGTAAACGCAAGGCGCCGTTGTAAGGGATGGCCTGGCTAAGGGTAAGGTTGTTGTCTTTGTTGTAGGCAGAATTGAATTGGCCCACCATAAAAGAAGCCGATAAGGCTTGCCAACCTGCAGCGCCATCGCTCAAACTTTGCTGACGCTGCGCTTCGAGCACCTCTGCTTTGATCTGCCCATTTTGATCGAGGAGCATTTGAAACAGTTGCGCATCGGTGAATTTTTGTTGGGCAAAGCTAGTGGAGCTAAGGGCGAGCAATACCATTAAAGTAAGGACCTTTTTTCGACGCAAGCGCAATGGTTTTTCGAATATGACATAAAGTAGAGGCAAAATGAAAAGCGTGAGAATTGTGGCGCTGATGAGGCCACCAATCACAACAGTGGCCAGCGGTTTTTGTACCTCAGCACCACTGCCCTGTGAAAGCGCCATAGGCAAAAAACCTAAAGAAGCAACTGTTGCTGTCAGGAGTACTGGCCGAAGTCTATTGGCTGTGCCGCGCAATACTACTTGTAAAATAGGCGCTCCAGATTTTCTCAAAGTATTGAATTCAGCAATCAGGACAATGCCGTTGAGTACCGCTACGCCAAACAAGGCGATAAACCCTACACCCGCTGAAATAGAGAAAGGCATACCGCGTAGGTACAACGCAATAATACCTCCGATTGATGCCAATGGAATGGCTGAATAAATGAGTGCTGCTTGCTTCACGGATTGAAAAGTAAGGTATAATAAGAAGAAAATGAGTAGCAAAGAAATAGGCACCGCAATGAGCAAGCGCGCACGGGCATGCACCAAGTTTTCGAAGGTGCCACCAATTTGTTGAAAATACCCTGTTTCAAAATCAATTTGCTGATCCATTTTTTGCTGGAGTTCCTTCACGATACTTTCTACGTCTCGGCCGCGCACATTGAATCCTACGATAATGCGCCTTTTGGCGTCGTCGCGCTGGATTTGATTGGGGCCGTTTTCGATTTGTATGGAAGCGAGCTCCGCTAGAGCAATTTCTTGACCTGCGGCGTTACTTACGTACAATTGCTTGATGTCGGTAATGGCGGCGCGGTCGGCCTGGCGTAGTTTAACCACCAATTGAAATTTGCGTTCCCCTTCAAAAACATACCCCGCAATTTGACCGGCAAATCCTAAATTGACCGCTCGGTTGACTTCTTCGATGCTGACTTGATAGCGGGCGAGGGCGTCGCGGTCATAGCGCACGATAAGTTGCGGCAAGCCGGAGAGTTCTTCTACGTAGATATCTTGCACGCCAGTAATGCTTTTGGAAATACTACCAATTTGTTTGGCGTAAGCTGAAAGTTTGTCGAAATCTTCACCGTACACTTTGACCACTACATCTTGTTTGGCGCCTGTCATGAGCTCATTGAAGCGCATTTGAATAGGCTGCTGAAAACCAAAAGAAACAGTTGGTAGTTCTTCATCTAGTACAGCTTGCATTTTGGCTGCAAGCTCCTCTTTGTTGGTTGCACTCACCCACTCTTCTTTATCTTTTAAGATGAGCATGAGGTCACAGGCTTCCATAGGCATTGGGTCTGTCGGGATTTCGGCCGTACCAATTTTGCCCACCACTTGCTTGATTTCTGGAAATTTTTGGAGCAAGACCCTGGATGCTTTGGTGGTAGCGTCGATGGTTTTGTTGAGCCCAGAACCGGTCATTAAACGGGTCTCGACTGCGAAATCGCCTTCATCTAAAGAAGGGATGAATTCTGCCCCGAGTTGGTTGAAGAGCAAAATAGATATGGTAAAAAGGATAACAATTGACCCGAGTATCCATTTTTGCTTGCGCAATACCCAAGAAAGAGCGGGAGTGTAACGCGTTTTGATTTGGTCTACGATTCGATCGGAAATCGTTTTACCCACTTGCACTTTTTTAGAGAGCACCATTGAGGAAATCATGGGTACATAAGTAAGTGAAAGAATAAGTGCGCCGAGAATAGCAAAGATGACGGTTTGAGCCATTGGCTTGAACATTTTGCCTTCGATGCCAACCAGCGCTAAAATAGGCAGGTAAACAACAAGGATAATGACTTGCCCGAAAACGGCACTTTTACTGAATTTGGAAGCCGAACCATACACTTCGGTGTTCATTTCAAGCTGAGTGAGTTGTTTGCCGCGCCTGCGCTGCAGCAAGTGTAGCGTCGATTCTACGATAATTACCGCGCCATCTACGATAAGCCCGAAGTCGAGGGCACCTAAAGACATCAGGTTGCCTGAAACACCAAACACATTCATCAGGGAGATTGCAAAGAGCATGGCCAAAGGAATAACTGACGCTACAATGAGCCCCGCACGCAAATTTCCTAAGAGCAGCACCAAAACAAAAATGACAATTAAAGCGCCTTCAATGAGGTTGTTGCTTACGGTGTGAATGGCTCGGTTGACTAAATTGGTGCGGTCGAGGTAAACATCTAGCTCCACGCCTTCGGGCAGGTTGGCTTCAATTTGTGCCATGCGTTCTTTCACCAACGAAATGACTTCTGATGAATTGGCTCCTTTGAGCATGAGCACGATTCCGCCCACAGCCTCTCCTTCGGCATTATAGGTAAGCGCGCCGTAACGTACCTGAGCGCCGTATTTGACTTCGGCGATATCGCGAATGTATACTGGCGCGTCTCCGCTCGGATGATTGATTTGGATGTTTTCGATGTCTGTTAAGCTTCCTACCAAACCTTCGGTCCTGATATAGGTCGTCATGTGGTGGCGCTCAATATAGGCCCCACCGGTATTTTCGTTGTTCTGAGATACCGCCGAAAAAACTTCATCTAATGTAATTTCGTGTGCTTTAAGCAACAGCGGATCAATAGCGATTTCGTAGGTCTTGAGCTCTCCGCCAAAACCACTGACATCGGCAACACCTTTGACGCCTAGCAATTGCCTGCGGATGACCCAATCTTGGATGCTGCGGAGGTCTGAAGGGCTGAAATTATGGGCATAACCCGCTTTGGCGCGCAACGTGTATTGGTAGATTTCGCCGAGGCCAGTACTCAATGGTGCCATAGATGGCTCACCAAAACCTGAAGGAATGCTGTTTTTAGCTTCAGACAAGCGCTCCTGAACTTGTTGGCGCGCCCAATAGATGTCGGTTTCTTCGGTAAAAACAATAGTGACCACACTGAGGCCAAAGCGGCTAAATGAGCGTATTTCTTCGATCCCTGGAATGGTAGCCATGGTTTGCTCAACCGGGAAGGTCACAAAGCGCTCTATGTCAAGTGCGCTAGAAGACGGCGCGCTCGTGACCACCTGAACTTGGTTGTTGGTGATGTCCGGAACGGCGTCTATCGGAAGTTTTGAAAGTGAAAATAGCCCCCAAATGATGAGAGCGAGGGTCAAGACAGCAACAATTAGTTTGTTGTGAATCGACCAATAAATGATGCGATTTAACATAGGAACTCAATTAGAATGTAAAACTCAAGGAACTGAAGCTACACTAATTGAGGGGGATGCCAACATTCAAAAAAGTCGTTGATAGAAACGGATGTCGGTGCAGATAAAATATTTTGTTTGGACTGAAGTATGGGCGGATTCACGAATGAAACTGAAGTGCTTGGCGTAGGCATGACCAACGTGATGAGCACATTGGCTTGGGCCGATTTAAAAGGGAGTTCGCGGTGTTCTTGGTGGTTTTCAGTTACTTGTTGGAGGTAGTGTTCATGTACAAAACTTAAAAATCCGCCGTCGTCTTTTTCTTGCTGATATTGCGCATAATGGTCAAAAAGCGCATCGAGTTTGAAAAACTCAAGGCCTTGCCATTGGGGTGCCAAAGACAGCAAACCAAAGTATATTGCCAAAACCAAGCTCATGATGCGCATACTACAAAGTTACCGAAAATTAAAATGAACTCCCGTAAGAATGTTTAATTTCGTTCAAACCATTGAAATGAAAAAACTACTTCTTCTTCAGATTTTTATTGCACTAGCCCTCACCTCTTTTAGCCAAGAGCAGATGGGAAGCTGTTCATCCAGAAAATCAAGCAAACAATGGCAAACAAAAAGCGCTTCTTTAAGTATAGCTGAAATCGCCGAAACCGAAAAATACGATGTCCATTTTTACAATCTGGACCTCAACATGAACAATATATCCACCTACTTGAGTGGAAGCGTAGAGATCCACGCCAAAGCAAAAGAGAGTTTAGACTCCGCGTTAATTGAATTGTTTGAAACTTTGATCATAAGTGAAGTTCAAGTCAATGGAACAAACGTAAACTACCACCGGGTTTCTAACAAGGTAACCGTTCCTGTGAACGCTCAAGCACTAACTAATTTTGTCATCAAAGTTACTTATGCGGGCAATCCGCCGACAGCACAAACCAATCCATTGGGTGGCAGCGGCCTAACGGCTGGAAGTTCGCCTAGTTGGGGCAACAAAGTGGTGTGGTCGTTGTCTGAACCATTTTCTGCCTACGAATGGTTTGCCGTCAAACAAAGCCTCACAGATAAAGCAGATTCTTGTGCAGTTGCCATAACCGTACCCGACACCTGCAAGGCGGGCTCAAATGGGCTCTTAGAAAATGTGGAGGTACTAGGAAATGGCTTCACGCGCTACGAATGGAAACACCGCCACCCAATTGCTTACTACTTGATATCCGTAGCTGTTGCCAAATACGTAGATTACAGCATTTATGCCAATCCGGTGGGGAGTTCGGCGCCCGTACTTATCCAGAATTACATCTACAACAACCCGCAAACCCTGCCAAATTTCATCGATGAAATCAATGAAACAGTAGACTTCATGGAACTTTTTGCCAACCAATTTGGCCCCTACCCCTTTGCCGATGAAAAATACGGACATTGTATGGCTCCGCTTGGCGGCGGAATGGAACACCAAACCATGACCACCCAAGGCTTCTTTGAAAAAACACTTACCGCACATGAATTGGCGCATCAGTGGTGGGGCAACAATGTCACCTGCGCCTCTTGGTGCGACATCTGGATCAATGAAGGTTTTGCATCTTATAGCGAATACCTCATGCTTGCCGCACTTTACCCCGGGCAGCAGGTCAATCACATGACACAAGTTCATCAAAATGTCATGAGTCAGGCAGGTGGAAGCGTTTGGGTACTCGATTCCTTGAACGAAGCGCGTATTTTCAATGGCAGACTTTCTTATGACAAAGGTGCAGGCATTATCCATTCTCTGCGCTACGTAATTCAAAACGACGGGCTCTTCTTTGACGCCTTACAAGATTTTCAGACCACCTTTGCAGACAGCACAGCAACGGGCCTTGACTTCAAAAACCACGTCGCTAATTTTTGCAACATCGATTTAGATAGCTATTTTGAACAATGGTATTTTGGCGAGGGTTTCCCTACGTATCAAGTCAAGTACAATCAAGTAGGAACCGACCTTCTTCTTGAAATATCCCACACGGCCTCTATGCCAAATGTAACGCCCACTTTTACCAATCCGGTAACACTGAAGCTTTCGCGTCAAGGTCAGTCAGACACCTTAGTGCGCTTTCCGATCACCAGCAATTCAGAACTGTTTACCATCTCCAATTACGGAACTTTAGTGGGCACCATTGGTATAGACCCCAGTAATTGGCTCATCAATGGCAACGCGGGGGTGAGTTTCGATCCAACCTTAAGTATCAAAGAGGAGGGAATGAACCAACAAGTAGCTTTGCTGCCTTATCCGAATCCAAGCTCAGACTTTATACAAATACTTCAGCAGCAAGAACAGCTTTCATACGAACTCTATGCAGCAAATGGAAAACTGATGCAAGCTGGAAGTTTGGCAACGGGGCAAAAGATAGATGTGCGCACGTTAAAAAAAGGGAGTTATATCCTTCTCTTGATGAACGCCAATCAAATGAAAACAACCAAACTTGTAACAATAAATTGATAACTTCGTCGTTATCGAAAACAAAAAAACTTACATGAAAAAAATTCTTTTTAGTATTGCTTTACTCAGTTTAGTTACAGCTCGAGCGCAAATCAGCATCAATGAAATTTATTTGCAATCGGGTGCTTTCTTTGGTCAAACAAAGGGTAGTTTGGCTGATTTTCAGACGCTAGCTCCTGGCTCAAGTATATTACAACAAGATTTGAGTGCTTACCAAAGTTCTCCGATCTTCAATTTCAGTTTACCAGGCCAATCGCAGTCTTTAAGTGTGGGCCTAGGTTTAGGAAAAATGCCCAATGCTACTTTGCGCTTAGGTCTGATGCACACGAGTCAAAACAATGCGCTTGCGATAGGCGGTTCATTTACAGAAACCTTTCGCATTGATACCCTAACAAGCTCGCAATCTGGCGAACAGTATTTTGTTGATTCATTTAGCACGCATAGCTTCAATGCCAATTATGCGCAAGAACAATTGCGCATCGACGCCTCCTTACTTTTTCGATATAATGCAGACAAGCGCTGGAGTTTCTTTGGTGGTATTGGCGCTAATTTTGGCTTGAGCTACAATGCCGCTACAACTGTTCACCACAGAGTTTCTCCATATGGAGACGGTTTTGGATACGGTATGTTTAATGACCTCTTTATGGGTTCAGGAGCAAACCACGAACAAGAAGTTTTTGAACATAAAGGTGGTTTTGGCTTAGGTGTTTATGCACCATTAGGCATTGATTTTCAGATTGGTAAGAAACGTGAGTTTTGGAAGCCAATGCACCTTTACTTGGAACTTAGACCTGGATTTAATATCAATCAAATTGCCGGCCTTGGTACCACCTTTAGTGCAGGTAATTTTTCAAACGTAGGCTTGCGTTTTCAATTTAAGTAATTCATAAGCATTCTAAATAATGAGCCGGGAATATTTTCTCGGCTTTTTTTATGTCAGAACCAAACTAAAAGGTAAATTTGTGGCGCAAAACAAACCAAGTTTAGTAACGAGTGTTACACTTTTAAAATAGACCAATGGAAACAGCTTCAAGCGCCAATTACTTACCGCTGTTGATGCAAATCGCCGTCGCAGCAGGCTTTGTAATTTTCACTTTATTCGTGACGCACATCCTTACCCCAAGGATCAATTCAGTCAAAAAAGACGACAACTTCGAATGTGGTATCGATGCGCAAGGGAACGCGCGTTTTCCGGTTTCAATCCGTTATTTCATGACGGCTATCTTATTTGTTTTGTTTGACGTAGAAGTCATCTTCTTCTACCCTTACGCCGTGAACTTTTACGAACTCAAACTCGAAGGCTTATTGGCCGTCATTATGTTTGTCGGTTTTTTCTTGACCGGATTTTACTACATCTATAAAAAAGGAGCATTAGAATGGGAAAAATAGAAGACCTCGAAACAATCAATGGGGAGGGCTATCAGCTCACCAACCTAGATAAAGCCATTGCGCTTGCACGTGCCAACTCTGTTTGGCCATTGCCGTTTGCAACCTCTTGTTGTGGCATCGAATTCATGGCAACCATGGGTAGTGCGTATGACCTCTCTCGTTTCGGAATGGAGCGCATGTCATTTACACCACGCCAAGCAGACCTCTTGATTGTGGCTGGTACCATTTCTAAAAAATTGGGTCCTGTTCTCAAAAGAGTTTACGAACAAATGGCCGAGCCTAAATGGGTTTTGTCCGTAGGCGCTTGTGCTTGTTCGGGTGGCATTTTCGACACCTATTCTGTTTTGCAAGGCATTGACCGCATTATTCCTGTCGACGTATACGTACCTGGCTGCCCACCGCGCCCAGAACAAATCATCGAAGGCGTCATGAACATTCATGAATTGGTTAAAAAAGAATCCAACCGCAGACGCTATTCAGAAGAATACAAGCATTTGTTAGGTACCTACCAAATCGAGATCGATCAACATGGAGAAACAAAATAATCAAGAATATTTGACGGCAGTTCAAGCTGCATTTGGCGCCGATGTTTTGGCCCATGAAGAAGCTTTTGGCATGCTCAACATCGAAATGACGCCAAGTCGTATCCACGATGCCATTCAATGGTTGCAACAACACCAAGATTTAAGTGTGAACTACCTGACCAACATTGCAGGCGTTCATTACCCTGAGGCTGTTGGACGTGAATTCGCTGTGGTTTACCAATTACATTCTTGGAAAAACAACCTGCGCTTGCGCATCAAGGCTTACCTTCCAAAAGAAAACCTACACATTGCCACCATTACGGACCTCTTTGCCGGTGCCAACTGGATGGAACGCGAAACCTTCGATTTCTTTGGAATCATTTTCGACGGACACCCAGATCTTCGCCGCATCCTCAACATGGACGACATGGATTACTTCCCAATGCGCAAAGAATACGTATTGGAAGACGCCACCCGCGAAGACAAAGACGACAGATTTTTCGGACGCAACAACAACGAACTATGAGCCAAGAAATAAAAGATATTTTGCAGGCTGCAGACCCCGCAAATATCGCTACCATTAACTTTGGTCCGACGCACCCTTCTACGCATGGTATTTTTCAAAATATCTTAAAAGTAGACGGTGAAAAAATCATTTCCTCAGAGCAAACGGTTGGCTACATACACCGCGCTTTTGAGAAATTAGCAGAGCGCCGTCCTTACAATCAAATTACCCCGATTACCGACCGCCTTAACTACTGTTCTTCCCCAATTAACAACATCGGTTGGGAAATGACCGTCGAGAAACTCATCGGTGTCGATATTCCAAAACGCGTGCAGTACATGCGCGTGATCATCATGGAACTCGCCCGCATTGCCGATCACCTCATTTGTAATTCAGTAATCGGCGTAGATGCAGGTGCCCTCACCTCTTTCTTTTATCCGTTCTCTGAACGCGAAAAAATCTATGAGCTTTACGAAGAAATGAGCGGTGCTCGGCTCACCACCAACATGGGCCGCATCGGCGGTTTTGAGCGCGATTTCACACCAGTTTTTCATCAAAAACTACAATCTTTTTTGAAAACTTTCCCGAAAGCTTTCGAAGAATTTGACAGCATGCTTGCCCGCAACCGCATTTTCATGGACCGCACCAAAGGTGCTGGACCCATTTCTGCAGAACGTGCCCTCTCGTACTCATTTTCAGGTCCTAACTTGCGTGCAGCAGGAGTAGACTACGACGTCCGCGTCATGAGCCCGTATTCTTCTTACGAAGATTTCGATTTCATTATTCCTGTAGGCGTCAATGGCGATACCTACGACCGCTTTATGGTGCGTCAAGAAGAAATTCGCCAAAGTTTGCGCATCATCGAACAAGCTTACAAAAACTTGCCTGAAGGAGACTACAAAGCCGATCTACCAGATTTCTACCTTCCTGCAAAATCCGATGTATACAACAACATGGAAGCGCTCATCTACCATTTCAAAATTGTTATGGGCGAAACCGAACTTCCTGTCGGAGAAGTTTACCATGCTGTAGAAGGCGGAAACGGCGAACTAGGCTACTACCTCATTTCTGATGGTGGCCGCACCCCTTATCGCCTTCAATTCAGAAGACCTTGTTTTATTTATTACCAAGCATATCCAGAAATGATCAAAGGACTACCGATTTCAGACGCCGTTCTGACACTCAGTAGCATCAATGTCATTGCCGGAGAACTAGACGCCTAATATGAAAGCAGATCACCCACAAGCTGTCAACGAAGCACCGATAGATTTCAGTGCAGCAACCATGACCGAAATGAAGCGCGTCATTGGTCTTTTCCCTGAAGGAAAACAAAAGAGTGCCATTCTTAGCGTGTTGCATTTAGTCCAAGACGAATTGGGTTGGGTCAGTGTTGGCGCCATGAATCGCGTAGCTCAAATACTAGACATCGAACCGATAGAAGTGTACGAAGTAGCAACTTTCTACACCATGTTTCACCTCGACCCTGTCGGTAAAAATGTACTTGAAGTGTGTCGTACCGGACCTTGCCAATTGGTAGGTTCCGATGACCTCATTACGTACATCGAACAAAAACTCGATATCAAAGTCGGTGAAACCACTAAAGACGGCATGTTTACCCTCAAAACAGTAGAATGTTTGGGTGCCTGCGGTTACGGTCCAATGCTCATGTGTAAATACCATTTTTACGAGCGACTGACCAAAGAAAAAGTGAACGAAATGCTCGACGCCATGCGCGAGGCCTCAAAATCTTAATCCAATGGCAAGAAAACTACTTATAGAACACTCAGATGTCCAAGGTATTGCATCATACGATGTATACCGCAAACACGGTGGTTATGCATCCGTAGAAAAAGCGCTCAAAACCATGAGCCCCGACGAAGTCGTGGAGGAGGTCAAGAAATCTGGCTTGCGCGGTCGCGGAGGCGCTGGTTTCCCTACCGGAATGAAATGGTCTTTTTTAGCTAAACCTGAAGGCGTTGAGCGCCATTTGGTTTGCAATGCCGACGAATCCGAACCGGGTACGTTCAAGGACCGCTACCTCATGGAAAAACTACCGCACTTGCTCATCGAAGGCATGATTACCTCGAGCTATGCGTTGGGCGCGCGCCGTTCGTATATCTACATCCGTGGCGAATTCATGTATGTCTTGCGCATTCTTGAAAAAGCTATTGCTGAGGCCTATGCCAATGGCATGCTGGGCAAAAACATCCTCGGTTCAGGCTACGACCTCGACCTCGTCGTTACCCCAGGTGGAGGCGCCTATATTTGCGGCGAAGAAACCGCCCTACTCGAGTCACTCGAAGGCAAGCGCGGTAACCCGCGCATGAAACCACCTTTTCCAGCGGTGAAAGGTTTGTGGGGCAATCCGACCGTAGTCAATAACGTAGAATCTATTGCTGCAGTAGTTCCAATTGTGAACGAAGGTGGCGAGGCCTATGCCAAAATTGGTATTGAGCGCTCAACAGGTACCAAATTGATTTCTGCGAGCGGTAACTTAGTGCGTCCAGGCGTTTACGAGATCGAACTCGGTTTATCTGTAGAAGAATTCATCTACGGCGACGACTACTGCCGCGGTGTAGCCAATGGCAAAAAACTCAAAGCTTGTATCCCAGGTGGTTCATCTGTTCCAATTTTACCACATTATTTAGTAACCAAAACAGCTGCAGGCACCGATCGCCTCATGACCTATGAAAGTTTGGCCGACGGCGGATTCGCAAGCGGATCTATGTTAGGTTCTGGAGGATTTATCGTGTTTGACGAAGACCAATGTATTGTGCGCAATACCTGGAATTTCGCTCGTTTTTATGCGCATGAATCTTGCGGGCAGTGTTCGCCATGTAGAGAAGGAACCGGCTGGATGGAAAAGGTGCTTTACCGCCTAGAGCACGGTCACGGCACGCTCGAAGACATCAGCCTACTCGAAGAAATCAACAAAAAAATTGAAGGCAATACCATTTGCCCACTAGGTGACGCTGCCGCATGGCCAGTTGCCGCCGCTATTCGCCACTTTAGAGATGAATTCGAATGGCATGTGAAGTCTCCACAAGAGGCGCAAACAAGAAATTATGGTTTAATCCAAGCACCGCTTGAAGCTTAGTCCTATGATAAAAGTAACTATAGACGACGTCGAAATTGAAGTAGCACCAGGAACTACCATCCTCAACGCTGCGCGCCAGGCCGGCGGAGACCTCGTGCCTCCAGCCATGTGCTACTACAGCAAACTCCCAGGCACTGGCGGCAAATGCCGTACTTGTTTGGTTGAAGTAGCTGCTGGTTCTACTGCAGACCCACGCCCAATGCCAAAATTAGTGGCTTCTTGCTCCACACCTGTAATGGACGGCATGATCGTCAAGAACAAAACTTCGGAACGTGTGCATACCAACCGTGGTGGAGTCGTAGAATTCTTGTTAGTGAACCACCCGCTCGATTGTCCAATTTGCGATCAAGCTGGCGAGTGTCACCTTCAAGACCTTGGCTACGAGCACGGTTCAGCCAAAACGCGCTACCGCGAAGAACGCCGTACCTTTAACCCTATTGACATCGGCAACAAGATCAAACTTCACATGAACCGTTGCATATTATGCTATCGTTGTGTGGCTGTGGCCAATCAACTGACTGAAAAACGCGTTCATGGAGTGTTGCACCGCGGTGAACATGCCGAAATCTCTACTTACATCGAAAACGCCATCGATAACGACTTCTCTGGCAACATGATTGACGTTTGCCCTGTTGGCGCACTCACCGACAAAACTTTCCGTTTCAAGTCTCGTGTTTGGTTCTTAAAACCTTACGAAGCAGAATGCGCATGCGACAAATGCTCCGGAAAAGCTGTCGTCTGGATGTTCGGTAACGAAATCTTCCGCGTCACAGCTCGCAAAGACAAATACGGCGAAGTAGAAACCATCGAAGACAAAACAGCCTGGATCTGCAACGATTGTCGCTTTGACAAAAAAGACCCTAGCAAATGGAACTTAATTGGCCCGCGCAAAATTGACCGTCATTCTGTGATTTCACAAGGTAAATACGCCACCAAAAACGACAACAATCCCAAACTAATTAGCTAATGGATACCGCGTTGCTCATAGAAAAATCAATACTTGTATTGTTGCTCTTCCTGGTTTCACTTGGAGCAGCTGCCTACATGACCTACTTTGAACGTAAATTAGCCGCCTGGATCCAAGACCGCGTTGGTCCAGACCGCGCTGGTCCGTTCGGAATTTTACAACCTATTGCCGATGGCGTCAAGATGTTCTTAAAAGAAGACTTCATTCCTGCCAAAGCAGACAAATGGTTGTTTATTATCGGACCCGGAATCGCCATGTTTACGGCGCTCATCACTAGCGCAGTCATTCCTTGGGGGCCCAAACTACATCTTTTTGGTCGCGACATCACTTTGCAAGTTGCCGACATCAACATTGGTATCCTATATGTCTTTGGCGTCATCTCCATTGGTGTTTACGGCATCATGATCGGTGGTTGGGCGTCTAACAACAAATACTCCCTCTACGGAGCCATTCGCGCCAGTTCGCAAATGATTTCTTACGAACTAGCAATGGGCGTTTCAGCAATCACAATTGTGCTTCTTTCGGGTTCTTTAAGTCTCACTACCATTGTTGAAGGACAACAAGACGTCTGGAATATCTTTTACCAACCCGTTGCCTTTCTCATTTTCTTTATTTGTGCGTTAGCTGAGCTCAACAGAGCACCTTTCGACTTACCAGAATGTGAATCCGAACTTGTTGGTGGTTACCACACCGAGTACAGCTCCATGAAACTAGGCTTGTATTTATTTGCAGAATACACCTCTATGTTTGTGTCGTCGGCCATTATGTCTATTTTGTTCTTTGGCGGCTACAACTTCCCTGGCATGAGTCATTTCAGCGGCAACACCCTTGCCATCCTAGGTATAGCAGCTTTTGCCATCAAAATTTTCCTCTTCATTTTTGTCATTATGTGGATCCGCTGGACTATCCCACGCTTTCGCTTTGACCAACTCATGCACTTAGGCTGGAAATCCTTACTTCCACTTTCGCTCATCAATTTATTAGTCACCGGTTTGGTCATCGCCTTTAAAAACGGGTGGTTCTAAATTTCAGTTCACATTATGGAAAGTCTTACCAATCGTAAAAAAGTAGTTTCTGATAAACCCATGACTTTATGGGAAAAAGCCTACTTGCCTGCCATTATCAGTGGCATGATCACCACTATGCGCCATATGTTCCGCAAGCGTAAAACCATTAAATATCCGGAAGAAACACGTGAGTTTGCCCCTATCTACCGCGGCCAGCATGTCCTTAAACGAGATGAACAAGGTCGCGAAAACTGTACAGCTTGTGGTCTTTGTGCTGTTGCTTGCCCAGCAGAAGCCATCACCATGACCTCCGCTGAACGCCAACGTGGTGAAGAGCACCTTTACCGCGAAGAAAAATATGCTGCCACTTATGAAATCAATATGCTGCGCTGCATTTTCTGTGGCTTGTGTGAAGAAGCTTGCCCGAAAGAAGCCATTTTCTTGACAGACCGCTTGGTGCCTACCTACTTTGAGCGAGACAGCTTCACATATGGCAAAGACAAACTAGTGGAAACACTAGATGAGCGCATCGATATTACCAAAAGACAACACACCGGTAAACGTACCCAATTATGAGTTTGCAAATCATCTCCATCATTTTAGGGAGCCTTACTTTAGCTTCGGCCCTAATGGTTGTGCTCAGTAAGCACCCTGTGCGTAGCGTCATTTATTTGGTCATTACGTTTTTCTTCATTACCGCCATGTACATCATGATGAACGCTCAGTTCTTGGCAATCGTCAATATGATTGTCTATGCGGGTGCCATTATGGTCTTGTTCTTGTTTGTCTTGATGCTCCTGAACTTAAACAAAGAAGTGGAACCAATGAACACCAGAGGCGCACAACTTGCTGCATTTATTGCTGGTGGTTCTTTGTTTTTAGTACTCATTACAGCACTCAAAGACACGCTCATCTTAGGCCAGACCTACCGCCAACAAGACAATAACATTGGTTTAGTGAAAGAACTCGGCAATTTGCTTTTCTCAAAGTACATCGTCGCTTTTGAACTCACCTCCATTCTTTTCATCGCCGCTATGGTGGGCGCCATTTTGCTCGCCAAACGCGAAAAACAAATCATCGAATAATATGCAAGCTGCTTCAAGTATCGGGACCTCCCTAGACTTCTACCTTTTTGTGTCTTTTGCGCTGTTTACCATCGGAGCCATTGGCGCCATGACCCGCAAAAACATGATTGTCCTGCTGATGTGTATCGAGCTTATGCTCAATGCCGTTAACCTCATGCTCGTGACTTTCTCTACCTACTACGGCAATGGTGACGCACAAATTTTTGTGTTTTTCACGATGGTTGTAGCTGCAGCTGAGGCTACCGTTGGTTTGTCTATCATCATTATGGCCTACCGCAACCTCAAGTCTATCGACATCGACATGTACAACCAACTTAAAAATTAACAATGGCTAAAGACCTGACGCTACTTCTTATCATTGCGCTGCCACTCCTTGGTTTTGCAATCAACGGACTCTTTGGCAAGAAACTGCCAAAAACAATAGTCGGTGGTATCGCCACGGCTGTAGTTTTCGTGGCATTTTTATTGGCTACCACCTTATTTTCGGGCTTACACGGCACCCAAATTGTCAAGTTGTTCAACATCATCGACTTCGATCAGTTCCAAATCAATGCCTCTTTTCAAATTGATGCCTTGTCCATCTGGATGACGCTCATCATCACCGGAATTGGTTCTCTTATCCATCTTTTTTCGATGGGCTACATGAGTCACGACGAAGGCTACCACAAATTCTTCACCTACTTGAATTTGTTCATCTTCTCAATGTTGCTGCTCGTACTTGGCTCCAACTACTTTGTATTGTTCTTCGGTTGGGAAGGCGTCGGGATGTGTTCTTACCTTTTGATCAGCTTTCATTACAACGATGAACAGAAAGGTTTGGCTAATAGCCTAGCCGGCCGCAAGGCATTCATCATGAACCGCATTGGCGACGTCGGCTTGTTACTTGCCTTATTCATGATTCTCGGTCAGTTCCACACACTTGAGTTCTTGTCAATTGGCAAAGCGGTACAAGGAAATGTTGCGTTGCAAGGTGGCGCCATGTTCTTCATTACGTTTTGTTTGTTCATTGCTGCCACCGGTAAAAGTGCACAAATTCCGCTCTTTACCTGGTTACCAGATGCCATGGCAGGGCCAACACCAGTATCGGCACTCATCCATGCCGCAACAATGGTTACTGCAGGTATTTACCTCACCGTTCGTTCCAATTTCTTATTTGAATTAGCGCCATTCACTAAAGATATCATTCTTTACGTGGGCCTCGCTACCACTCTTGTTGCTGCGTTCATGGCAATGCGTCAGAACGACATCAAAAAAGTATTGGCATATTCAACGGTTTCACAATTAGGGCTCATGTTTGTAGCGCTTGGTTTTGGTGCCTATACCGTTGCACTTTTCCACGTAACGACACACGCCTTCTTCAAAGCCCTCCTTTTCTTGGGTTCTGGTTCTGTTATTCACGGCATGCACGAAGAACAAGACATCCGCAAAATGGGTGGTTTGGCCAAACTCATGCCTCTTACCCATTTGACTTTCCTCATAGGCACCATGGCTATAGCCGGAATTCCATTCTTGTCTGGATTCTTCTCCAAAGACGAAATCATGGCCCAAGCACTACACCACAACCCTGTTGTATATGCAGTTTTGGTACTTGCCGTCACCATGACCGCTATTTATATGTTCCGCTTGTATTTTCTCACTTTTCATGGTGCTTTCCGCGGTGGCGACGCCCTTAAAAGCAAAGTTCATGAAAGTGGCCTCTCCATGACGCTTCCTTTAATGGTGCTTGCCGTATTATCTATTTTTGGTGGTTTATTGAACCTACCTGGTTTGTTTTTCAAAAATGCAGCCCATTGGTTTGACCACTATTTAAGCCATGGAACTTTTGGTCTTTCCGAAGTACACAACGCGCACCTCGATTTCAACACATCCATTGGCCTCATGGGTTTTGCGAGTATCATTGCCATTGGTGTCATGATCTGGGCTTACCTCAATTACGCAAAAAAAGGCGCGCTCGCTAAAGAAGATGAAGCGCTCAATGGTTGGGAGCGCCTTTCTGCTCAAAAATTATACGTCGACGAAATTTACCATGTGGTTTTTGTGAAACCACTTTTAGCCCTTTCTGACTTTATAGGCAAAGTTGTCGATGTACAATTATTGCGCAATGGTGTCTATGCCATCGCAGACGGCATTCTCAATACCGCTAACCTGACCCGCAAATGGCAAACAGGTTTCTTGAGCAGCTATCTTTTCTGGATGGTGTTTGGTCTAATCATTTTTGTTGCATATTACCTTTTAAAACTTTCGGTTTGGCACTAATACTTTTACCTCTTGTTTTTAGTCTTGTCGCTTGGTTCATCCCGAGTAACATCACCCGTATATTTGGTTTAATTGCCAGCGCGGCAATACTCGCTGTGAGCAGCGTGGCTGTGTGCTATTTTGAGCCAAGTGAGCACCTCCTCATCGACTTCGGCCTTAGATTTGTGCGTTTCTCAATCGACAGCTTGGGCTTTACCATGATTTTACTCACCAATGCCGTTATTTTCTTGGTGTTCTTGAGCAATTTTAAAAGAAGTATTACCAATGAAAAACGCTTTACAGCGTTAGCGTTTCTGATGCAATTTGGTTTACTTGGTGTGTTTACTACCAATACCATCCTCGGATTTTATATCTTTTGGGAACTCACCCTTTTACCGATCTTCCTGATTCTTTATTGGTTTGGTTCTTTTGATAAGCCGCGTGCTTTACTCCAATTCTTCTTGTATACCCTGCTCGGGTCTTTGGCAATGCTCTTGTCGGTTATTGGCCTGATGCACGCCACCAACCAACAAACTTACGAAGCACTTTTAGCTGCCGACCTCAGTTCGCTAGGCAACACGAGTATTTTCTTAATGGGTGGTTTTCTATTGGCGTTTGCCGTTAAAATCCCTTTGTTTCCCTTCCATACTTGGCAAGCCGAGACCTATACCAAAGCACCAACAGCCGGTACCATGCTCCTTTCTGCGATCATGCTCAAAATGGCTTTGTTTGGTCTATTGAAATGGGTTCTTCCTATTTTCGATGGCGTTGCCACTGACTTCTGGCGTTGGCCTATCATCACGCTAGGCATCATCGGTGTAGTTTACGGTGCGGTTGTGGCTATTCGTCAGCAAGACCTCAAAACCTTATTTGCCTACGCTTCCTTGAGCCACTTAGGACTTATTGCAGCTGCGCTCATGCTCAACAATTTCGACACTAACCAAATTGCGGTAGTGCAAATTGTCAATCACAGTATTGTTTCAATTGGCTTGTTTTTGGCTGCTGGTATCATTGAACAGCGCTTAGGTACCCGCGAACTCGGCCAACTCGGCGGCATTGCAAAAGTTGCACCGCGTTTTGCCTTCTGGTTTGCTGTTCTCACTTTTGTTTCTTTATCCGTTCCATTCACGGCAGGTTTTATCGGAGAATTCTTCTTGATCAAAGTGCTATTTAGCGCCAATGCCCTTACTGGTTTCTTGGCCAGCACCACTTTGGTTTTAGGTGCAGTTTATATGCTCAAAGCGTATCAAGCACCTATGTTTGGCCCAACTATTAACGCTACATTTGAAGACTTACATTGGTCAGAAATAGCGGTTTTTGCCATCTTGAGCATTGCAGCCATTTACTTCGGGCTTGCACCACAATGCCTCACCGATTTCGTTGCACACAGCCTTCCCCAACCTACTCATTAATTCACATCATGGATAGTATCGTTATTCTTTTTATCAGTGGCCTTCTCGGACTTTTTGTAGGAATGCAAAAAAAGCCGCTCTTTTCAATTATGATTGCTAGTTTGGGCTTAATTGGTGCTGGTGTCACTGCTTATTTCAAAGGGTCTTATGTTTCGCCATTTGCCTCCTATGCCGCATTTATCCCAACACAAGGTCTTGTCATTATCTTGTTGTGCGCTGTTACCCTACTTGCTATGCTGGGTGGATACAAACGTTTTAAGAGCGATGACGAACACACTGGCGATTACTTTGCTCTGATCCTTTTTTCATTGTGTGGTGCCATTATTATGGCGCAACCCAACGACCTCATGTTGTTTTTCATTGGTCTAGAAATCCTTTCTATTCCCATTTATGTACTAGTTGGTATCGAAAAAGGGAGCAGCCGTTCTGCGGAAGCTGCTGTTAAATATTTCTTTACCGGATCTTTTGCTTCGGCCATTCTTCTTTTTGGAATTGCTTTGTTATACGGCGCTACCGGAAGTTTTCAAATCATTGAAATCCAATCTAACTTAGCAATAGGCATTTGGCAAAGCCCAATGGCAATTATCGGGAGCTTATTCTTACTGGCTGGTTTTACCTTTAAAATCGGCGCAGTTCCTTTTCATTTTTGGAGTCCAGACGTCTATGACGGTGCATCCAACGCTGTGCTCATGTACATGTCTACCGTTGTTAAAATTGCTGGTATATATGCCATTATCAATGTTTTCGGTCAAGTCTTTAGAGATTCTTATACTTTCTGGATTGACCTCATTTGCCTCATCATTGTGCTTTCCATGTTCTACGGATACATCACTGCTTGGAAACAAACCAGCTTCAGAAGACTCATTGCCTATTCTTCCATAGCCAATGCAGGCCTAATGCTTTTTGCTTTGGCTGATATCCACAACAGCAATATTTTCTTGTTTGTAACAGCTTATGCCCTTTCTACAATCGCAATGGTTGTGGTTAACGCTGCTGTCAACGACGACACCGACAGCTTAGCCAATTGGGAAGGCATTGCCTGGAGAAACCCAGTGGTTGGAGTTGCTCTTGTTTTAGCTCTTTTCTCTTTGGCCGGAATTCCGCCGTTGGCAGGGTTCTTCGGTAAGTTCTCCTTGTTATGGTCCGCAGCACCACATGTGCCTTACACAGCCATTTTAGCGCTCATCGCCTCTGTAATCGGTGCATTTGTTTATTTGCGTTTGATGATCAGCGCCCTCAAAAAACCAAAAGTAACGTTGCCTATTCATTTGTCTTTTGAACAAGTTCTTGTATTAGTCTTGACCTCAGTTGCCATACTTGGGGCACTTTATTATATTTAAAAGGCACCTACACAAAGGCGATATATGCTAGCTTGAGCTGGAAAAATTAGTATCTTTACTAGACTTTTAGCTTGCCCATGACAAATTGTGTATTTATTACTGGTGCCAACGGCATGCTCGGTGCTAGTGTTACACGCCAGGCACTTGCGCAAGGTTACCAAGTAAAAGCCCAAATTTTACCTGGAAGCAGCACCAAAGTACTCGAAGGCCTCGCCATAGAAATTGTTGAAGGTAATATCCTAGACACCGCTTTTCTGGAAACTGCAATGGCTGGTTGCCAATATGTGATCAACATTGCCGCACTTACCACCATCTGGCCGCGTCGGCTAGAAAGCCTCTTTTCAGTCAATTTAAAGGGTGTGCAAAATATTGCAACAATTGCACAAAAATATGGGTGCCAGCGCATGATCCAAATTGGGACTGCTAATTCCTTTAACCACGGTTCAAAAGCAGCACCCGGTGACGAAAACCAACCCTATACTGGCGACCAATTCAAAATGGATTACATGGATAGCAAATACAAGGCTCAATGCCATTTGCTTGAAATGCACCGAACACAAAATTTTCCAGTTGTGATCCTCAACCCTACCTACATGATTGGTCCGTTTGATTCCGGCCCTACTTCAGGTAGAATGCTCCTCGAACTTTACAAAAACAAACTTCCTGGCTATGCCGGTGGTGGTAAAAACTTTGTGTACTCCAAAGATGTAGCTGTAGCTACCATCAATGCTTTAAAAATGGGCCGTGTTGGGCACTGCTATATTGTGGGCAACGAAAACCTCTACTTTGGCGAAATGTTCAAAAAAGCAGCACAGGTATTCGAACAACCTTTTCGAGTCAAGCAGTTTCCTAGTTTCGCCATCAATCTAGTCGGAGCCATCAATTCTAGCATTGCGCGCCTTACCGGAAAAACACCTCAATTGAGCTACTCTATGGCCAAAATGGCGAGTGTGAAACAATTTTATTCACCAGCTAAAGCGCGTTCCGAACTACAACTACCAAGTACACCCATAGAAGAGGCGATCGCCGATTGCATTGGTTGGTACAAAGAAAACGGGTATTTACCCATAGCAAATTCATGATTCATTTTTTAAGTATTCCCTTCGATCAAAGCCCTAGTCTCAAAAGCGGTATTGCTCCAATATATCTTGCACTCCTTGGCTTTGTCGTATTTTGGTTCATTTCTAATTCCAAGGGATTCAAAGCTCATTACTTCAAAAAATATCCCTCAGACACTGCTTGGTTACGTTTCATTTACATGACCAAATGGGTCGGATTCCTGAGTATGGGACTACTTCCCTTGCTCTTTTTATTGGCAACCGAACCCCAACGGAGTATCGCCTACTACGGCTTAAATTTCAGAAGCGACACCTTGTTTTTCAATTTGGTAGCCACCGTAGGGCTCTCCTTGATTTTGATGCCACTCGTAGCATTTTCAGCAAAAAAACCTAAAAACTTAGTCAATTACCCTCAAATCCGAGCGCTTCGCTGGGATACCAAAACCTTCCGGCTGAATTTGCTCGGTTGGGTAGTATATCTGTTTGGTTACGAGTTATTGTTTCGAGGAATTTTACTCTTCCCTTTAGTGGAGGCCTACGGCGTGTGGTTGGCTATTGCCATTAATGTAGCATTGTATTCAGCCACCCATATTCCAAAAGGATTTGACGAAACAATTGGCGCTGTTCCACTCGGCTTTTTGCTCTGCCTACTCACCTTAATGGCTGGCAATATTTGGATCGCCTTTTTGGTCCATGTGGCCATGGCCTGGACCAACAGCCTCACTGCACTCAAACATCACCCCGACATCCATTACAGCAAATGGCAAAAAAACGCTTCATAAATAAAGTGGCGGTAGTCACGGGGTCAAGCCGTGGTATTGGTAGCGCTATTGCACTGGCCTTAGGCAAAGAAGGTGCAAAAATCGTTCTGAATGGCCGCGACGAAATCAGGCTTCAAGAAGTTCAGTCAGAATTGATCCAGCAAGGTATTGAAGCTGTCTATTACCAAGGTGATGTTTCTGATTTTCAGCAAGCCAAAGAGCTCAGCACCTTTGCGTTGCAAACTTTCGGAAAGATCGATATTTTAGTCAACAATGTTGGCATTTCCAGCCGGGGCTACCTCGCCGATTTAGACCCAAGTGTACTCGTACAAGTTTTCAAAAGCAATGTTTTTGGCACCATCTTTCCAACTCAAGCTGCTCTACCCGCTTTGCGCCAATCTAAAGGCAATATTGTATTCATCTCAAGTTTAGCCGGTATTCACGGTTTGCCTGGTCTCTCGCCTTATAGTGCTTCAAAAATGGCGCTCACCTCATTTGTCGAATCTTTGCGTATAGAAGAATACGCACAGCAAGTACATGTAGGAATGCTTCAAGTAGCCATGACAGAAATTGTACATAATAAAGAAGTGGTGGCTGCAGATGGCAGCAAACAAGTGCTAGCGACGCGCCAAAAAGGCAAAGTGCTCACCATGCAGCAAGTGGCACAAGATTGCCTTGAACTAATAGCGAAAAGGCGCTACAAAAAAACACAAACCCTAATCGGAAATTTGAATTTGATTTTCAATCGGATTTCACCGCTTATCGTCGAAAGCATTTTACGTAAAAACCTTCATAAATTTGAGGAGAACAGCAAATGATTGGTCAAGACTTCCCCAAAATTGAATGGCATTTTCTGAGTCTAGACTTGCTAGAACCAAATGCCATGTTAGGTGATTTCATTTTGTTTAGCTTATCTCAATGGATTGCTTTTACCATTCGTAAACGCTCAGAAAGTCATCCATTTTATAGTTATTGGCATAAGTTCTTTAATTGGTTTGGCTGGGGTTTTTTATGCGGAGGATTCGGCCACCTTTTGTACAATTACCTAGGCTTGTGGGGAAAATATCCTTCTTGGCTAATGGGAATGGTTGCCACTTATTATTTGAGTTTAGCGCAAATCAGCTTATGGCCAAATCAAATACAAAAAAACGTTTTCAGAAAAAGTGCGACCCTGTTGCTCTTCACGGGAATAATACTTGAAATCTTGGTGTTTAATTTGGTCGATTTATGTGATGATCAAAGCAAGGGCCTTGTTGTACCCTCTTTAATCAGTGGGATAAATATGATATTCTCACTTGTTTTTATGGGAATTTATTACCAAAAGAATTATCACCAAAACTTTAAATTCTTTTGGATGGCTGTACTCATGCTGTTGCCAAGCGCACTCATCCAAAATCAGAAAATCAATTTACATCAATGGTTTGATCGCAATGATTTCAGCCATATTCTACTTGCAATTACCTTATTATTGTATTGGAAAGGGATTAGTGCTTTTCAACATAAAAAGTAACTACTCTAAATTTAATTCACAAAAAAAGGCGAGTAAATACCCGCCTTTTGAATATTGGTTAGATTTTGCTTACCAACGGTAATAAAAACCAGCAGTTCCTGTCATGTATTTAGAAAGATCGCCATCAATTTTATAAAGCTTGGCATAAGACCAATCTAAAATAATACCTGAATGCTCGTTGATTTTGATGGTTGGAGATACACCAAACGTTAGCGCGAACATGTCATCGCCACGAAGCAAGTAGGTATCATTAAAAACCATATTGCCATTGTTTAAAAGACCTAGTCCGCCGTGAACCATTAAACCAATTTTAGATTCAGCATTAGCCATTCTAAGAACATCTGCACCTATCTGAAGTGTCATACGAGATAGGTTGTCTTGTCCTAAATAGTCAATACCAGCATCTAGCTTAGTTTGAATATTTGCAGTATGATTATAAGTAATACCAGCATTTAAAGACAAACCGTTACCAAGCTCACCATTGAAATGAGCTCCGTTGTTCAAGAGAATACCCCATTTACCTGTTTGAGCGAAACTGATTGACGCGGCTAAAAGTGCGAATGCAATTGTAATTTTTTTCATAAATTCATATTATTTACCACGAATATATACAAATTCTATGAGTTACCTTGAAAAAGAGAATAATTTTTTTAGGACATCTTGCGGATGCACGGTATAATGCAAATCGATGTTCGGTTAGATATTTTGATAAATCAAGCGCGCAAAGCCCTAACAAGAATTGACTTCAGGATATGAAAAATAAGCCGACTGTTCGCCTTGTGCATATAGTCTATTTTTGGGATTACAAGCTTCTAATTGAATTTGAAAAGCATCAAACTGTCTTTTTTGCTCGATAAAAACACGTGATTTTTGGCAGGGCTGTCCCCAGTTGATTCGAAAGGCTTGGGCCTCGACATAAGTGGCAAACCTCGTGATAAAAACAAAAAAAAATATCTGAAAATGAAAAAGTTATAGCTTCACTATTCTCAAAAGTTGTGTGCGCTTGTTCACCTTACAAACCAATTGGTATGTACCGGTAGCCAAATGACGCAAATCAACTTCTTGGACCGCAGCAAATTGACAAATAAGACGCCCTTGAAAATCAAATACATCTAGTTTTTCTACCTCATGACTGAGTTGAAACAAGCCATTACTTGGATTGGGATAAATTTCAAGGAGTTGTTCGGAGTTATTGTTTAAACTCAAAACATCGATATAAACACTGTCTGAAATGGAGCAACCATTAGCGTCAGTAACTATAACTGTATACCAACCGCCGTCGAGGTACACCGCCATGCTGTCTGTTTGTGCTGCTACTCCCGACCAAATATATTGATGCGGCGCGGTGCCTCCACTGACGGTAGCCACAGCAGTGCCGTCCAAGGCCCCAGGCCCAGAAGCCATTGTTGCGCTCAATGTAAGTGTCAATGCATTTGGTTCATTGATGAACAACGTTTGATTTTGCGCGGTGCAACCCAAAGAATCGCTCAACATCAGGCTATAAAATCCTGTAGACAAATTGTTAAAAATACCAGAAGTATTCATAAGTGTTCCTACTTGATAAGCATAGCCACCGTTACCGCCTGTTGCACTGACGTTAATTTGGCCATCCGAGAGCCCCGAACAAGATACCGATTGAACTGCGTAATTTGAAACAAGTAAATCAGGTTCTTGAATTTCAAAAGAAAGAACTGCGCTGCAAGGTCTTGAATCGGTAACTGTTACCTCATAGATACCAGTTGCTAAATTGGCATTGATGGCTTGGTTGGCGCCATTGCTCCAGTCAAAAGTAACTGGTGCAGTTGCCGCAGATACATCGAGTTCTATGGAGCCATCCGCTAAACCGTTGCAACTGACCATTTGTAGTGACGAACTAGCTACCACAGGTGCTGCATTGGGTACGAACACAGAATCCACTACCACACAACCGTTGGTATGGGTAATCGTAACTGTGGCCCAACCTTCTGAAACCGAAAGATTGGTTTTTCCATTTAATCCGTTTTCCCATAAGAATTGACAAGTATTGAACATACACGGGCAACCCGAGCTATTCACCACCGCCTGGCCGTTACTGCCTCCGGGGCAAGTTGGTGCCACAACACCACCAAAGGTGATCACAAATGGATCGACAAGCGTGGTGGTATAAAGTTCATAACAACCCGTTTGGTCGGTCACCTGAAGTGTATAAGTACCCGCAGGAACGTTGGTGAGTTGTGGGGCTGTGCTGCCGTTAGACCACAAATACGTATACGGAGCCGTGCCTAGATTTGCATTTGGGGTAATGATGCCCGAAGCACTGCCATTACACCAAGGTTGAACTACCGCTACATTTGACAAAATACTCCCTGGCCCACAGTTGATTGTTTGATTGTAATAAACACCCGTATGCATAGTGCCTAAATACGAACCCCAGGCCAAACCTGCATTCGGAAAAACAGCATTGAGTTCGACGCGATTGACATAAACGCCCTTCCACCCCATTGGGTTCAAACTATCTTTTTTGACGACATAAACCATATCCAAAAGTCCATCGTTGTCCAGATTGACAAAAAGTGGCGTAGACCCAATATTGACGCCGGTCT